>VGRO01000003.1 GCA_016875335.1 Deltaproteobacteria bacterium
GCAGGCCGCGGCTGCGGCCTGCCAGCGACCGAAACTGCCTGAATTTACTTCAGGCAGTTCTTGGTCGCTGCCCCGATCGCAACCAGCACGGAGCCAGTCGGACGATAGTCCGACAGGCTCCTAGCGCCGCCGCGGTAGGGGCATGAGCCGCCTGCGGTCCCGCGGCGACCCCGTCGCAACGGCCAACCTCGCCGCGTCGAGCGCCGTCGTGGTCGATGGCAGCCATCCGCAGCAGGCTGTGGCGGTTTTTGCCGTCGGCAGCGAGGTCGACCTGCACGCGCTGATCGGCGGCCTGCACCGCATGCTGCAAGCGGCGCAGTGCGATGCGCTCGACGCGGGCCGGGTGGTGACGGCGGCCAGCGAACTCGGCCACAACATCCTGCGCTATGCGGGCCGCGGCCAGATCACCGTGCGCATCGGGTCGCTCGGCGCGCGGCCGGTCTGCGAACTGGTCGCCGAGGACCGCGGCCCGGGCATCGCCGACGTCGACCGGGCACTGCAGGACCACTTTTCGACCGGCGCGGGGCTGGGCCTCGGGCTGCCCGGGGTCCGGCGCTTGATGGATACATTCGACCTCGAGTCGCAACCCGGCGCCGGCACACGCGTCGTGGTGCGGCGGTGGCTGTGATGGACCAAGCGCAACCCGTCGCGTGGGCCTTGGACGAGGGGCGCTGTGTGTCGCCGTATCCCGGCGAGCGGGCGGCAGGCGACGCTGCGGTCGTGCATTGGCCGCGCCCGCATGTCGCCCACGCGCTGCTGGTCGACGTCGCAGGGCATGGCCCTCCGGCGGCCGAACTCGCGGCCCAGCTCTGCCTCGCCGCGGCGCAGTGGGCCGATGGGTCCGCCGCTGACCGCCTGGCGCGTTGCCATGCTATCTTGCGCGACACGGCCGGCGCGGTCGGCTTGGCGGTGCGCGTCGATCTCCTTGCGGGGCAGATGCAAGTCGCGGCGGTTGGGAACATCTCCTGGCTCATGATCAGTGCTGGCGATGTCCGCACGGGCTGCGCAGGCCAGCTCGGTGCCGTGTGTCCGCCCGCCCGCGAAACGGACATCACCTTGCGAGGCGTCGAAACCCTGGTCGCCGCGACCGACGGCGTGCGATCCGCCGCCTGGCGCTGGCTGGCAGGACCGCATCCGTTCGCCTCGGCCGGCGACCTCGCCCACCAGATCGTCCGGCGCCACCAACGCCGCCACGACGACGCCGCGTGCATCGTCTTGCGTGCGCGCCCGCTGGCGCCCTGAACCGGAGCCCTGGACCGATGCTGCTCGGAGAACTGCGCGTCCACACCCTGGACATCGTGCCCGCGGCGCGGCGGCGCCTGTGGCAGGTCGTCGAACCGCTGCTCGGCGACCGCACTGCCGCCACCCAGTGCGCCATTGCCTTCTCGACGTGGGCGCGCGCCGCCGAGGCCGACCACACCTGGCAACTGGCGCTGGACAATCTGTCGCACGGCACGGTCTTGACGCTGCGCGGGCCGCGCAAAGGCCACGAACTGGTGGCAGCGCTGGCCGCGTGGGCCAGTTGCACCGACATGGGGGGGCAGTTGGCGTGGCCGCTGCCGGACCACCGCGAGGTGCCCGACGGCCCGCACATCGATGCCGTGCGCGAGTCCCTGGCGCGGCGCACCACCCATGAACTGATGCAGGAGTTGCAGACGCGCAATCGGCAGTTGCGCGAACACCAGCAAAACCTGGAGGCGGTGGTCGCCGAGCGCACCCGCCAGCTCAAGGCCGCCAAGGAGCAGGCCGAGTCGGCCACACAGGCCAAGTCGATGTTCCTGGCCAACATGAGCCATGAGATCCGCACGCCGATGAACGCGATCATCGGCCTGACCCACCTCGCGCTCAACACCGAACTGACCGACCAGCAACGCGACTACCTGACCAAGGTGCGCGACGCTGCCGATTCGCTGCTCGGCATCATCAACGACATCCTGGATTTCTCGAAGATCGAGGCCGGCCGCTTGCAGTTGGAGCGCACCGTTTTCGCGCTCGACGAGGTCATCGACCGTCTGCAATCGCTGACCGCGCAAAGCGCGGCGGACAAGAAGCTGCACGTGCGCTTCGAGGTCGACGACGGGGTGCCGCCCGCCCTGATCGGCGATCCGCTGCGCATCCAGCAAATCTTGCTGAATCTATTGACAAATGCCATCAAGTTTACCCACCGGGGCGAGGTGACGGTGCGGGTCAGCGCTGGCGCCCAGCGCGGCGCACGCGTGCGCCTGGACTTGTGCGTTCGCGACACCGGCATCGGCATGTCCGCCGACCAGGTCGCCCGCCTGTTTCGCCCGTTCGAGCAGGCCGACGGCACGACCACCCGGCGCTATGGTGGCACCGGCCTCGGCCTGACCATCATTCGGCGCCTGGCCGAGCTGATGGACGGCACGGTCAAGGTCGAGAGCGAACCGGCAAGCGGCACGGCCTTCGAGGTGCAGGTTTGGGTCGAGGCGGGCACGCCCGCCGCCGGGGGGCGCAGCCGGTCGCAACCGGCGCTGCAAGGGCAACCTGGTTGGCCGCAGTTGCGCGGCATGCGCGTACTGTTGGTCGAGGACAACAAGATCAACCGTGAAATCGCCGTCGAATTGCTGGCCACGGTGGGCGTCCAGGTCACCAGCGCCGTACACGGCCAGGAGGCGCTCGACCTGTTGCACGCCGGGCCGCAGCCACCACCCTTCGACGCCGTGCTGATGGACTTGCAGATGCCGGTCCTCGACGGCTACCGCGCGACCAAGGCGCTGCGCGGCGACCCGCGCTTCGATGGGCTGCCGATCCTGGCGATGACTGCGCACGCGATGGCCGACGAACGCCGCCGTTGTCTGGCGCTCGGCATGGACGGCCACATCGCCAAACCCATCAACCCCCAAGATTTGTATGGCATCCTGGCGAGCACGCTGCGGGGCCCCGCGCACCTGCGCCAGCGCGCCGCCCCAGCAGGGGAAGCCCCCGCCATGGCTGCCCCCCCAGTGTCCGCCCCCCCAGTGTCCGCCCCCCCAGTGCCTGCCCCCCCAGTGCCTGCCCCCGCTGCGTCTGCCCTCGCAGTGTCTGCCTCTGCCGCGCTGGCAGCTCTGCCCTCGGCACCAGATGCGGCAGTCCTGGCGCACGTGGCCGCTGGCCCTGCCGACCCGTTGGCGCAATGGCCCCTTTTCGAGCAGGACGCAGCCCTGCGCTACACCGGCGCGACGCCCCAGTTGCTCGCGCAGATTCTGGATCAGTTCAGCGATGAATACGGCGGCGAACGGGCCATGTGGGCATGTCTGGGCAGCGACGTCCACCATCGCGAAGAAGCCGAGCGACAAGCCCATTCGATCCGCGGCGCGGCGGCGATGCTTGGCCTGTTGCGCCTGCAGCACGCGGCCGAAGCCGCAGAACTCGGGTGGGCCGCGGCGCGTGGGGCCGTGGCGCCCGACACGGGGCCGTTCCGACTGGTGCTGGCGGCGACGCTCGACCACCTGACTGTCGCCAAGCGCGAGGTCCTGGCGCTCAGCCCATCGAAGTGAGAGGGTGCGGCCAAATCCCGTCCGTCGCGAGCTCAAAGAGCCTGCTGGCGGACCGCGAGCGCGCCCGGAGCGACCGACCGAGGCAGTGAGGACGTAAGCAGCGAGATGCCCGGGATCTTCGGCCGCAGCAGGAAGGGTTTTGGGCCACACTCACCAAGGACTCGGAAGTGATGTACGCCATCATTTCTCGGGCCCGTTTGCGTGCTCGGTGGGTTGCCAGCTCGCGGACCCAAGGTCCGACTCGCGGCTCCGTCCGCATGCGAGCGTGATCGAATTGTTGTTTTCCAGTCTCTCATCGCCGGCAGGCAAGCCCTGGACCGAGGGCGCGCTCACGGGCCGCGCGCCCCCGGAGGAGGCTGCATCAATTGCCGCACACCGGCTTGGCGCACTTGCCGTCCGTGCAGTCCAGGCCCTTGTCGCAATCCGCGTTGTCGCAGGACTCGCCGAGCTTGGCCTTTGCCATGCACTTGCCGCTGTTGCAGTCCAGGCCGGCGGCACAGAAGGCCAGGCACGGCTTGCCCTCGCCGGGCGGATCGCCGCACACCTTGGAGGCCGGGTCGCAGGACAGCGGCACCTGGCAAGTGAAGATCAGGCCCTTCATCGGGTCAGCGGGCTGGCACGTGCCGCCCTTGCCCGGCAGGAGCTTGCAGGTGCCCTTGCCGTCGCCCTCGGGCGGACACCAGGTGTCGATGCCGTGGCACTGGCCCGGGCCCTGGCACGGTTGGCCCACCTTGGCCTTGGCGACACACATGCCCTGGCCGCCGGGCGGGGCTCCGGGCTTGGGCAGGCAGACCGCGCCGACGCCGCACTCGCCCGCGCCGCCACCAGAGCCGCTGCCGCCGCCCGATCCGCCCTCAAAGTTGCACGGGCTGCCGACTGCCGACGGCTTGGTGCAGGCGCCCTGGCTGCCGGTGTTCTTGCAGTACAGGCCCTTGACGCACGCCTCGCTGCCGAGGCACGCGCCGCCCTCCTTGGACAACTCGGCGCATGTGGCCCCGGCGGGACCGGCGTAATTGCAGTACAGCCCCGGTTCGCACGACTGCGAACTGCACGAAGCTCCGACCTTGCCGCCCTTGGGTGCGCACTTGTCCTCGATGCACAGCAGGTCGCCCTCGCAGTCGTTGTCGCCGTTGCAGGCGCCGCCGGCCTTGGCGATCGGCGCGCACTTGCCCGGGCACAGCGAACTTTGGGTGGCGCCCTTCTGACAGCGGCCCGACTTGCACACCTCGTCGCGGGTGCACGAGTCGCCATCGGCCAACTTGCCGACGAACGTCTGCTTGCACGGCGCAGGCGTCTTGCCGCTCTTGAAGGCGTCGCAGCTCGAGGCGATATAGGCGATGCAGTTGCCCGCGGCGACCGGGTCGTAGGTGATCTTGCCGGCCTTGACCTCGGCAATCAGCGCGAGCGGTCCGTCCATTTCCTTGTCGAACTGGGCGCCGAGGAATGCGATGCACGCAGGGACGCTCGAAAACGCGATGTCGGCGCCTTCGCAGGTGACGAACGTGTGGCAGAACGCCTTGAGCAGTTCGGCTTCGAGTTGTTCCAGGGGCACCGGCTTGCCGACGGGGCCGCCGGTGTCGGACGCCACGGCAATGTCGCCCGTCGTCGCCGTGTCCCCCGTCGCGGCCGCGCCGTCGCCGGCCTTGGTGTCGCCGGCCGCAGCCGTGTCCGTAGTGGAACTGCCGTCACCGCTGCCTGCAGCGTCGGCCGAAGTGCCCGCGGCGCCATCGGTCGCCGTCGCATCGTTGGTAGGGGTGCCTCCGCCGCCTGTCGTGCCGCTGGAGGTGCCACACGCGGCCAAGGCCGCCAAAGTTGCGCAGAGCGCCAGAGTCGCTTTCATCGGTCCCGTCCTTCGACCATGCCGGGTCGCGGCGCCATTGTGCCCATCTCCGCGACGCCGTACACTTTTTCCATGACTGCGCGGTGTTGGCCTGTCACCCCTCTGCCAGAACTGCGGCGGGGTCGAGGCGCATCGCCCTCCGGGCCGGGGCGAGTGCACCGGCGATCGTGAAGGCCACCGCCACGCCGATCGCCAGCGGCACGGCCCACGCCGGGAATGCAAAGAACCCCTGCGGCAGCAGCGGCACGTCCGCGAGCCACTGCGCGGCGAGGTGATCGACCAGCGCCGCAGCGCCCACTGCCGCCCCGCCGCCGCAAGCCCCGCCCAGCAGGCCGATGGCGGCAGCCTCGCCGAGCACCAGGACCGCGATGTCGAGGCGGGCCGCGCCGAGCGCGCGCAGTACCGCGATCTCGCGCCGCCGCTCGTGGACCAGCATCGCAAATGTCTGCGCAATCTGCACCGCCGCCACCGCCAGCACCACGGCCGCCAACAGCACAAGCGCGAGCGACGTCACCAGCACCACGGTGCCAAACGTACGCGCCGCCCGCGACTTGCGGCTCAGTTGTAGCCCGAGTTTCTCGGCCTCGACGATGACCTGCGGCACGTCCTGGTTGCTGGCCGTGTCGATGAGGATGGCGTCGTAGGCGTCGGCCGCCGCCCGGCCCTTGAGGCGCGCGTTGAAGTGGCGGACCAGTTCGCGGGGCAGGGCCACGCCCAGCTCTGGGGCCTTGCGGGAAAACCCCACCACGATCGCCTGCTTGAACTGCTGGCGTTGCTTCTCGGCGTCCTTGCTGAAGTACGAATCGCCGAGCGCGACGTGAAAGCGCACCCCGAAAAGCACGGCCAGCGACCCGATCGGCGCCGCCCCGAGCGAGCGCGCCATGTCGCTGTTGAAGACCTCGAGCAGCAGCGGGTTGATGACCGCGGGCAGCGGCCGCTCGCACCAACCCAGGCGCGTTTCGGGGTGATCCGCCGCGCAGTAGCGGCCCTCGCCGCAGGTCGTCCCCGCCGCGCCGCAATAGCCGAGCGGATCGCCACACGGCGCTGCGCGCTCGCCCACTTCGCGGTCGAACTGCAGATCGCGACCATTGCCCGCCGCGGCAGGCAGCACACACCGCACGGGCGGCGACGCCTCGGCGGCTAGCGCACAGCGGCTTTGCTGGCAGTTCATGCCTTGCGGGCAGCGGTCGCCGACACTGCACGGCAACACCACTTCGGGCATCTCGACGAAGCGGTCGGCCCACACGATCGGCACGCACACGCCATCGCTGCACCCCAGGCCCGCCGCGCAATCCAAGTCGACCTCGCAGCGATCGCTGTGTGCGCCGGCCGTGACCCCGCGCTTGGCGGCCGCGCCCTCGAGCTCTTCCAGCTCTGCACGCAGCACCGCCGCCGGCATGCCGTCAAAAAACGCTTCGGTGAACAGGTTGTAGCCGAGCAGCTCCTTGCCGCCCCACAGCCGCGCCGGAAAGCTGGATTTCTGCTTGCCGAACGCCCGCACCACCCCCGGCAGGCCTGCGACCTGGCGCACGCGCGCGTCGTCGAGCGGTTCCTGGCCCAGGATCTGCTCGGTGCCGAAGATTTGCACCGCGCGCGGTTCGAGTTCGAGTTGGTTGACCGGGAAGATCCGCTCGAGCACTTTTTCGCGCAGTCCCTGGCCCAGGCCCAAGAAGAACGTCAGCAGCCCGGTGCCCACCACGATGCCGACCATCGCCAGCGCCGCGCGCACCCACGCCGACCGCAGGTTGCTGGCGACCAGCGACAGCAGGCGGCCCAGCCTCACGCCGCCTCCGCGGGCACGGCCACTCGACCCCGGTCGAGGCGCACCGTGCGATCACACGCGGCCGCGACGTCTGGATCGTGGGTCACGATCACGAGCGCTGTGTCCTGGGCGCGTTGGATGCCGCGCAGCGTGTCCAGGATGTGCGCCGCCGTCTCACCGTCGAGGCTGCCCGTGGGCTCATCGCACACCAAGAGCGGCGGTTGCAGCAGCAGGGCGCGCGCGATCGCCACGCGCTGTCGCTCGCCACCCGACATCTGTGCCGGCTTCTGGCCCCAGCGGTCGCCCAGGCCGAACTCGGACAGCAGGGTCCGAGCGCGCTCGACCAGCGCCTCGTGGGGCAGGTCGACGCCAAACGAGGCGGGCAGCAGCACGTTGTGGCCGACCGACAAGTTGGGTAGCAGGTTGAACGACTGGAACACGAACCCTATCTGCCGGTTGCGGAATCGCGACAACGCCCGGTCGGGCAGTGCCCGCAACTCCTGGCCGAAGACGCGCAGCGACCCCTGGTAGCCGCGGTCGAGCGCGCCGACCAGATTGAGCAACGTCGACTTGCCCGCGCCCGACCGCCCGACGATGGCGACCGACTCGCCCCGCGATACGCGCAACGACACGTCCCGCAAGGCGTGCAACGGCATGCCGTCCGCCACGAAGGTGCGGCACAATCCCTGGGCCTCGATGGCGACGTGCGAGCTCATGGTCCGTCACCTGCGCCGAGCACGGCCTTGTCGCGACCGACCTTGCGCCCACTGGGCCGCAGTGCCACGTCGACCACCACTTCATCCGCAGTCAGACGCACGCGCGCCGACACGGTCTCCACGGCGCCCACCAATTGCAGTGCGTAGTCCGGGACGCCGCGCCGCCGCAGCGACCGCACGATCCGCGCCGTGCCGACCCGCGCACCCAGCCACAGGTCCTGGCCGCTGGCGATGGCATGCTCCACGGGCGCAGTCGCCACCTTGGCCAGCGCGCCGAACCGGCCCTCTGCCACGCGGCGCAGGTCGTCGGCGGCTCCGGGTCCCGCGATCATGGCCAGTTGCCGGCCCTGGCGCAGCACCATCCACGGCGCGCCGGGACCGGGTACCGAGAAGCCCGTCCAGGCCCCGTACTGCGCTGGCTGGCTGCGATCGGCGCTGGTGTCGACGGCGCTGCGCAGCTTGTCGGCAAGGGCGGCCGCCTCGACGTCGGTGCGCGCGGCCACGCCTACCGCGATGCGCAGCGCGGTTCGCCACCACAAGTTCGGCCACTGGGTTGGGTCGAGCGGTACCTCGTCGCCAACCGCGAGCACCGCGATCGCCACTTGGCCGTCCAACTGCGCGAGCAATTGTCGCGCATCCACGCCGCCAAGGCTTTCGTGCAGTGCCCGCAGCGCCGAGGCCGGCAGCACGCGGTCGCGCAGCAGCTCTGGCAAGTTGTTCCACAGGCCAGGGTTCAGGCGCGCCGACGCCACCAGCGGGGTTTCGTCGGGCAGCAGGTCGGCCAGCGAGAGTTCTCCGCCCTTGGCGATGAACCCCTGGTGCCACTGCGCGATGTCCTGCAGCTTTCCAGGCAGCGAGCGCAACGCCAGCCTCGCGGCGAGGCCCTGGGCATCGATCTCGAGTGCGACACTGGCACCCATTGCGCGGTCGGCGACGGCACCGATGACCAAATCGGCCGGGCCCAGGGCCTTGTGCAGGGTGTCGCGCACCAGTGCGGCGCCTCGCCCCGCCTCGCCCCAGTGCAACTCCGCCCGCGCCACGGCGCCCCGCAGGTCGAGATCGGTGCGCGGCGTGGCGGTCAGCAGCGCACCCAGTGCGTCCGCTTCGTTGCCGGTCGGCGTGGGATCCAGCGCGACCCGCAGCACGACAGCGTCGGGACCATGCCACAGCCGGGCGCGATCGGCCTGGCCCTGGCGGTCCGTGACCAGCCAAGACCTGCCGTGCGCCGTCGGCCGCGGTGCGCCGATGCCGTAGCCACGCCGCCGAAGCGTCTCGACGACGTGTTGGGCCCCCTGCGGCCCGCGCACCGGCACCGTCCACCACACGGCATTGCGCCAGACGCAGACCGCCGTGCCAGCGTCGCGGCGCAGTCCCGCCCGCTCGGTCGCCTGCTCGTCGCGCAGATCGACGCCTGCGTACGACCGCAGCAGGTCGAACACCCCGGCAAGGCCGGGCACTTGGTCGCCCAGGTCGCCCAGTCGGCCCGCGACCTGCCCCACCGGCGCAGTCCACAGCGCCACGTCGGCGTCCGCAGGCAAGTAGCGCGCCGGCGACCACGGCGCCGCGGGCTGTGGCCGGCCTGCCCACCACCACCAGCCGAACGCCGCGCCGACGACCAGCAGCGCAAAGATCGTGGCGCCGCGCCGATTCCACCTGCCGTTCACGGCGTGCTGCGCTCCAAAAGTGTGTCGAACCCGGCGGCGATTGCGTCGGCGATGCGCTCCGCCGCGTGCCCGTCCCAGCCCTCGGGGATCCGCCCCGCCTTGCCGCGGCCCTCGAGCACTGCGGCGACGGCGGGTGCCAGCCGCGCGGGGTCGGTGCCCAGCAGGGTATTGGTGCCCTCGGTCAGGGTCACCGGCCGCTCGGTGTTGGCGCGCAAGGTCAGGCAGGGCACGCCCAGCGCCGTGGTCTCTTCCTGGATGCCGCCCGAGTCGGTGGCGACCACAGCGGCGCGCGCCATCACCCCCAGGAACTGCAGGTAGCCGAGCGGTTCGACCACGTGCAGGCCCGCGGGAGGGGCCAACCCGGCGCTGCGCATGCGGGCCGCAGTGCGCGGGTGGACGGGAAAGACCACCGGCAACTGCGCCGCGACGTCCGCCAGGGCCGCCACCAGCGCCGCCAGTTGCGCCGGATCGTCGACATTGCTCGGGCGGTGCAGCGTCGCCACGGCGTACGCGCCCGGCCGCAGGCCGAACGCCTGCCACGGTTGCAGCGCGACGGCCCGCGCCTGATGGGTGCGCAGGCTGTCGATCATGCAGTTGCCGACGAAGCGGATGCGCCACGGTGCGATGCCCTCGGCGGCCAGGTTGGCGTCGCCGTCGCGGCTCGGCGTCAACAGCAGGTCGCTCGCGTGGTCGGTCAGCACCCGATTGATTTCTTCGGGCATGCCCCAGTCGCGGGACCGCAGGCCCGCTTCGATGTGGCCGACTGCGAGGCCAAGCTTGCTGGCCACCAGCGCGCAAGCGATGGTGCTGTTGACGTCGCCAGCGACCAGTGTCAAGTCGGGCCGCCAATCCAGGCAGTCTCGCTCGAAAAGCGTCATGATCTTGGCGGTCTGATCGGCGTGGCTGCCCGAGCCCACGCCCAGGAACGCGTCGGGTCGCGGCATGCCGAGGTCGTCAAAGAAGACGGCCGACATCTTGTCGTCGTAGTGCTGTCCCGTATGGACCAGCCGAACCTGCACCCCGCGGGCGCGCAGCGCGGCATGGACCGGCGCCACCTTCATGAAATTGGGCCGCGCTCCGACCACGCACGCGACGCGTTCCGGCTTCATCGCCGCCCTCGCGTGCTGCCGTTGGCGCCGGACCCGCGCGCCGTCTGGGTTCGTCGTGCGGGGCCCTTGGCGCGCGAACCCTGCGCTGGCGCAACCGGAGACGACGGGCCCTCCTTGGGTGCCGGCCGACCGGCTGCGGGCGAGCGCTCGCCCTGGGCCCGGGCGGCGCCGCGATGCGCGGGCTGGGCCGTCGGCCCGGGTCCAGTGCTCAACTGCGGCGCGCGCGCTTCGCCCTTGCGCGGATCCGGCGGCAGGGCGAAGCCCCCGACGTGGCCTTTGCTCTCCAGTTGGGCAATTTCCCGCTCCTCCAGAAGGCGCCACTTGCCCTGCGCCAGCCCCGCCGTCGTCACGCCCGCGTACGAGATGCGCCGCAGACGCACCACCGGGTGCCCGACGCGCTCAAGCAGGCGACGCACCTCGCGGTTGCGGCCTTCGAGCAGCACCAGCCGCAGCCAGCAGTTCGCCGCGGTTTGTTTGACCACCGCGACTTCCTCGGCACGCGCCGGGCCGTCCTCTAGCCGCACGCCCATGCGCAGCCGGGCCAGCGTCTCGTCGCTGGGCACGCCGCGCACCCGAGCCTCGTACACGCGGTGCACCGCGAACCGCGCATGGCCCAGGCGCTCCGCAAGATCGCCGTCGTTGGTAAAGAGCAGCACGCCCTCGGTGTTGAAGTCGAGCCGACCGACCGACCGCAGCGCCAGGTCCTTGGGCACCAGCCAGTACACGAGCGGTCGATTCTCGGGGTCCGCAGCGGCGCACAGGTAGCCGACCGGCTTGTTCAGCGCCAACACGACGCGGCGGGCCGGAAGCTTGAGGCGCTCGCCATCCAGCCGGATCTCGTCGCGATCGGCTTGCACGCGCACGCCCAGTTGGGTCACGACCTCGCCGTTGACCTCGACGCGCCCGGCGGTGATGAGCGCCTCCGCGGCCCTGCGAGACGCCACCCCGCAGCGCGACAGCACCTTTTGCAGGCGCTCGCCGCTCGGCGCGGTCGCTTTGGGTCGTTGGATCTTGGCGTTGGGGGCAGCCACGGCGAGGTCGGCAGTCCGCGACGGCGGTTTGGGGTCGCGAACGGGGGCGGCATTGTGCGGGGCAGGGCGGCAAAAGTCCACGGCGCTACCGCCGTGGCGCCGCAGCTCCATCGATCCGCTGCACAAGGTCGGCCAGCGTGGTGCCGTCGACGATGCGCAACGCCTCGGCGTGCACGTCGGCCAGCAAGGTGCGCACGGCGCAGGTTCGTTCGTCGGCGCACTCCTGGCAGCGCTGATAGGCGGTTTTGGACAGGCACGGCAGCGGCGCGAGTGGCCCGCTCAACATGCGGATCACGTCGCCGAGGTTGACGTCGGCCGGAGGCGATCGCAAAACGTAGCCCCCAGCCTTGCCGCGCTTGCTCGCAAGGACACCCCCGTTCTTCAACTCGACCAGGATGGCTTCGAGGAACTTGCGTGGAATCCCCTCGGCCTGCGCGATGGCGGCGGCCTGGACTGGAGCGTCCGTTGGAGCGCGCGCCAGGAACACCAGGGCCTTGAGGCCGTAGCGCGACTTCATCGGCAGCATCCGTCCCTCGCAGGCGCCGGCCGTGGCCGCGCGGCCGCAACCTTATGGCGCCAACGCCGCCGATGGCAATGGTGCGCGGCGCCGCCGCCAACCCAGCCGGGCCAGCCACGCCGCGCACCCAACCGTCGTCAACCACAGCGGCACATCGCCCCACAGCCGATAGGGGCTTGCCAGGTCGCGCAACGGGACGTCGACCAGCACCGTTTCTGCACGGCCGACCTGCGTCTCGCTCTGGAACACGCCCGCCGCGTCGATGTAGGCGCTTACCCCCGACACCGTCGAACGGACCAGCGGCCGCCGCAATTCCACAGCGCGCGCCTGCTGGACCATCAGGTGCAGGTCCGGCGCCGGTTGCGGTCCGAACCACACATCGTTGGTCAGGTTGACCAGCACCTGCGCGTCGCCGGCCTCGTCGCGCAGGAACTCGGCAAACAACGCCTCGTAGCAGATGTTGACCAGGACCTTGCCGCGGCCGAGTTGGACCAGGCCCGATGTGGTGCCCTCGTCAAAGTTCGACACCCCAGGGATCGCCTCTTTGAGCGCTGGGAACCACCGTGTGCCGGGCAGGTATTCGCCGAACGCGAGCAGGATCTGCTTGTCGTACGCAAATGTCTGCCGGCCGCGATCGAGCACGATCGCGCTGTTGCGCGCTTCCTGTACCCAAAGGGGGTCGAAGCGGCGAAGGGTGCCGAGCAAGAGCGGCATTGGCAGCCGCCGCGACCATGCGATCACGCGCTCCTTGCTGCGCAGCAGCCAGTGGTTGGCCTTGGTCTTGATCTTGGGCGCGGCAGGTCCGACCTCGTCCGGCACCCAGAAGAACGGAAAGGCCCCTTCGGGCCAGATGAGCGCATCGCGATCGGCAAGGCGGCCCTGGCGGAGCGCGTCTTCGCTCATCTCGAGGAGTCGGTCGAGCACCGTCACCCGTTTCTCGGCGGCGATCGCCTTCTTTTCGCCCAGGGTCGCGTTCTGCTGGACCAGGGCGGCGCGCCATGTCCCCGTCGCCGGGTGGGCGGCTACCTGGTGCATGCGCAGGGCGCCGTATCCCGCCCACGCCGCCGCGACCACAGCCGCGCCGACCGCGGGCCGCATCGAGCGGCGCGCAAGCGCCATCGCCACCAGTTGTGCGACGGCCAGGGCCAATGCGCTGACGCCGATGACGCCCACCAGGTCCGCCGCCTGCATCCACAGGGGCGTCCTGAAGAACGCGTTGGCCACGTACCACCGGAAAAGCCACGGTAGAGCGAACTCGCAGACCGCGATCGTCACCGCGACCTGGGCGGCCCGCAGCGCCAGCGGGCAACCCGAGCGCCGCGTCCACGCCGTCACTGCCGCAAACAGCCCCTGATGCAGCGCCATCGCCGCGGCGTGCAAGCCCACAAGGCCGTAACCGGCTGCCCAAGGCATCGAGCTCATTTCCACGGCCGTGAACGCCAGGAACGCATAGACCACCGCGTGCAGCACGACGCCGGCCACCCACCCGGCCAGCAGGGCCAATTGCCACCGCGGCTGCCGCACTTCGATCCAGTAGAGCAGCGGCACCCAGCCGCCGATCGCCAGCGGCCACCAACCGGTCGACGGATAGGCCAGGCACAGCAGGGCGCCTGTGACCAGGCCGATGCCGGTGGCCGCCCGCCATTCGCGCCGGGCGGCCGACGTCGGCTTGCCGCAGCGTTGGGCGTCGCCCGCCACCCCGCTTTGCCCATGGGGGCGCTTGTGATAGTCAACCGCCATGGCCCGTGTTTTCCTGTTTTCGGAGATGGGCGACCGGTCGCCGGCCCGCGCGGCGCTGGCGCAGGGCCCCTGGACCGTGACGGCACGCCTCTTGCGCGGCACCTTCCTGGATTGCCCGATCGGCCTGCCGCCGGATCTGGCCGTCGTCGAACCGGGACCACTGCGCTCGCCGGAGCCGATCGCGAGCGCCCTGGCGGCCCATCCGGTCGTCGGGCGGACACCTTGGCTCTTGGTGGTCGATCCGGACCGCGTCCACTTGGCGCCCGCGCTTTCGTGCAACGATTTCGTCTTGCGCGGCTTCCCTGCGGCCGAGCTCGCCGCACGGGCCGAGCGGGTGTTGGGCGCGCGCACGCGTCATGGCGCCGTCGTTCGCAGTGGCCCGATCGCGCTGGACCTGGCCGCGCACACCGTCCGAGTGGGCGACCTGCCGGTCGAGGTCAAACCCCAGGAGTTCGCGCTGCTGCGCTATCTGGTGCAGTTCGCGGGCCGGCCGCTGTCGCGCGATCAGTTGTTGCGCGCCGCGTGGGGACCCGGGTACGCGGGCGGCGAGCGCACCGTGGACGTGCACATCCGTAGACTGCGCGCACATCTGGGATCGGCGGCCCACCACATCGAAACGCTGCGCGAAGTCGGCTACCGCTGGTTGGCATGACCGCGCTGCGCGCACGGCCAGCCGCGCGTCGTGATCGCGGGTCGCCCACGTCGGGGTGTCGGCGAACATCGAGCCGCCCCCGATTGCGCCGGGTGACTTACACGAACTCGATGAGTGCCATCTCGGCGGCATCGCCCGTGCGCCGGCCGAGCTTGAGCGTGCGGGTGTAGCCGCCTGGCCGCGCGACATACTTCGGGCCGAGTTCGCCGAACAGGCGCGCCACCAATCCGTTGTCGCGCAACTTGGCGAAAGCGAGGCGCCGCCGGTGGATCGAATCCTCCTTGGCCATGGTGACCATGGGCTCGATCCATCCGCGAAGTTCCTTGGCCTTGGCGACCGTCGTCGTGATGCGGCCGTGCTCGATGAGCGACTTGCACAGGTTGAGCAGCATCGCCTTGCGGTGCGAGGTCTCGCGACTGAGCTTGTTGCCTTTGTTCAGGTGGCGCATGGGGTCCTCTGCTGCTGGCTGCCGCAGTCGCTGCGGCCCGGGGGCGGTCGTGGTCGTGGAGGGGCCTAGGCGGTCGCGACCGGCGGCGGATTGTCCGGGTCGAACCCTTCGACCCGCATGCCGAGTTGCAAGCCCATGGTTTCCAGGGTGTCCTTGATTTCCTTGAGCGACTTGCGGCCGAAGTTCTTGGTCTTGAGCATGTCGCTCTCCGTCTTTTGCACCAGTTCGCCGACGAAGCGGATGTTGGCGTTCTGCAAGCAGTTGGCCGCGCGCACCGACAACTCAAGAGAATCGATGGTCTTCCACAGGTTCTCGTTGAGCGGGGCCGTGGTCATGATGCCGGTGTCGACGCTGTCTTCGTATTCCTCGTCCTCTTCGTCGAAGGCCACGAACACCTTGAGCTGGTCGCGAAGGATCTTGGCGGCGACGCTGACTGCGGTCTCCGGGTCGATGGCGCCGTTGGTCCACACTTCCAGCGTCAGCCGGTCGTAGTCGGTGCGCTGCTCGACCCGCGCATTGGTGACCCGCAGGTTGACGCGGCGAACCGGCGAGAAGATCGCGTCGATGGGCAGCAGGTCCACCGCGGCGGCCTCCTCGGTGTCGCGCGCGGCCGGCACGTAGCCGACGCCTTCCTTGACCGTCAGTTCCATCTCGACGCGGCCGCCGGACTCGATGGTCATCAGGTGCAATTCTGGGTTGAGTACGGTCAACGTGTGCGGCACTTGCAGCATCCCCGCCGTGACCTCGAGCGGTGCGCTACCGGCCGGGGCCTCTGCGACCAGTTGCACCAGTTCAGTGCCCTCGCCGCTGTCGAGGCGGAAATTGACTTCCTTGAGGTTGAGGACGATCTCGGCCACGTCTTCGACGACGTCGGGCAGCGCTTGGAACTCGTGCAGCGCCGACTGCATCTGCTCGACCATCTTGCTTTTCGGCTTGCCTTTGCCGCCCTCTTCCTCGCGCACGACCTTGCCGAGCGCGGCCATCCGCACGCCACAGATCGCAGCGCCGCGGATGCTGGACAACAGCACGCGGCGCAGGCTGTTGCCCAACGTCTGGCCGTAGCCCCGCTCGAGCGGTTCGACGCGGAACTTGCCGTAGGTCTCGGTCAGTTCCTCGACTTCCAGGGCCTTGGGCTTGATGAGGTTCTTCCAGTTGCGCTGCATCGAGTCTGCCATGGTGGTGCCTGCCTGCGAGCACTTCGCCCGCGCTGATGTCGCGGCCCGCGCAATGTGCGATGGCCGCGCCGGTCGAGAAAATCCTGCTTGCGCCTGTTGCGACTCCGCCGGCGCGAGGGGCGCGCCGACTACTTCGAGTACAACTCGACGATCAACCGCTCTTCGATGGGCATCGTGACGTCGGCCCGCGCCGGCAACGTGGCCACCTTGCCGATCAGCGCCTTCTTGTCCAGGGTCAGCCACGCAGGAACGCCGCGGCGCTCGACCGACTCGACCGACTCCGTCACCCGAACGTTGTCCTTGGAGGCGTCCACGATCTTGACTTCGTCGCCCGCCTTGACCAGCAGCGATGGGATGTCGACCGACTTGCCGTTGTGCAGCACGTGGCCATGGCGCACCAACAGACGCGCTTCGCTGCGGCTGGTGGCGAAACCAAGGCGGTACACGACGTTGTCCAGCCGCCGCTCCAGGAAGGACAGCAGGTTCTCGCCGGTCACGCCTTCCTTGCGCGCCGCGAGTTCGTAGTAGCCGCGAAACTGTTTCTCTTGAATGCCGTAGATGCGCTTGACCTTCTGCTTCTCGCGCAATTGACGACCGAACTCGGAGACCTTGCCCGGGCGGGCCTGGCCGTGCTGGCCCGGAATGTAGTGGCGGCGATCCACTGCACACTTGTCGGTGTAGCAGCGTTCGCCCTTGAGGAACATCTTGAGGCCCTCGCGGCGGCACAAGCGGCAGACGGGACCAGTATAGCGAGCCATGGGTTCTCCGTATCGACAGGAAGCGTTGGGCAATCGGCAGCCGCGGCGGAGGCGCCTCGAACGCCGCCTTGCGCGCCGGAAATCTTCGCTACACGCGGCGGCGCTTGGGCGGCCGGCAACCGTTGTGCGGGATGGGCGTGACGTCGCGGATGGTGGTCACCTTCAGGCCAGCGTTCGACAGGGCGCGCAGCGCAGCCTCGCGACCCGTGCCTGGACCCTTGACCAACACCGACACGGTCTTGACGCCGTGCTCCTGTGCGCGTTTGACGGCATCCTCAGCCGACATCTGCGCTGCGAAGGGAGTGGACTTGCGCGAACCCTTGAAGCCGCGGCGGCCACACGACGACCACGCCAGCGTATTGCCGGCCACGTCGGTCACGGTGACGATGGTGTTGTTGAACGTCGAGGCGATGTGGACTACGCCGGTCTGGATGTTCTTCTTGACGCGCTTCTTGGCGCGTGCCGTGGAAGCGGGCTTGGACTGCGATCCGGATGCCATTTGGGGTTCCTTGTCTGCGATGTGCGTTGGCGACGGAGCGCCATGTCGTGTGTTCTGGCGTCGCGGACGGGACAGGCCGACTCAGGCCGGGCGCCAGCCGATGGGCTGGGGGCCTGGCCGTTCGCCTTCGGCCAGCGGCGCCGCGGGCGCTACTTCTTCTTGATGGCCGTGCGCCGCGGGCCCTTGCGGGTGCGCGCATTGGTGTGGGTGCGCTGACCGCGGACTGGCAGGCCTTTGCGGTGCCGCAGACCGCGGTAGCAGCCCAGGTCCATCAGACGCTTGATGTCCATCGCGACCTGCCGCCGCAGATCGCCTTCGACCTTGTACTGGTTTTCCAGCACATCGCGGATGCGGACGATGTCCACCTCGGTCAGTTCGTCGGCCTTGCGCCCGAGCGGGACGCCCGCTTTGGAGCACACCTCGACGGCCACGCGCGGGCCAACGCCGTAGATCGAGCGCAGCGCGATCTCGATGCGCTTGTTGCGGGGCAGGTCCACGCCTGCAATTCGTGCCATGATCGTCTCCTACCGGAAAGCCGCGAGCGCGCGCCGAATGGGCTGCACCCGAAAAAGCGCTATCCCTGCCGTTGCTTGTGCTTGGGGGTCACGCAAATGACGCGCACGATGCCGCGGCGCTTGACCACACGGCACTGGTCGCAGATGGGTTTGACAGAAGCTCGTACTTTCATCGGATTACCTTGTGTATCTCGTTCTCGGCGCGGGCGAACCGGCCGCGAGGGGGCGGCAGTATACAGCAAGCTCGCGGTGGTGGGAAGCCCCGTTCGACTTCGGCCTTCCGTCGCCGCGGGCGGCAGGGTCGCTGCGTCACTTCGCGCGGTAGGTGATCCGCCCCCGCGACAGGTCGTAGGGACTCAGCGCCACCTTGACCTTGTCCCCCGGCAGGATGCGGATGAAGTGCATGCGCATCTTGCCCGAAACGTGGGCCAGCACCTTGTGGCCATTATCCAGCTGGACGCGGAACATGGCATTGGGCAACGGTTCGAGCACCGTGCCTTCGACCTCAATGGCGTCGTCTTTCGACATCCAACTCCTTGCTGCCCGAAGGGGGCCGGTGTCGGCCGGGCCTCGGGCGCCATTACTCCGCGGATTCCGTCTAGAGCGTGCCCTCGCCCGCGTTGCCATGCCTGCGCAGGACGGCGACGGCGGCCTTGAGCACGATCTCGGGCGGTTGGTTGCCATCGACCTTTTCGATGACAGTCCCGTAGCGCTGCACCAAAGGTGCTGTCTGCGCCGCAAAAGCGTCCAAGCGTTTGCGAATGGTCGCGTCGTGGTCATCGCTGCGGTGGACGAGCGTGCCCCCGCAGCGATCGCACACGCCGTCTTTGAGCGGGGGCGCGAACTCGACGTGGTGCACGTTGCCGCACGCCGGGCAGGTGCGGCGCCCGCTCAACCGGCGGACGACCGACTCGTTGGGCACGTCGATGAACAGGACGAGGTCGGGGGCAAGTCCCTCCGCGGCCAGTGCGTCGGCCTGCGGCAATGTGCGCGGAAACCCATCGAGCAGGAACCGCGGCGAGCCGTCCGTGTTGCGGCAGTCTGGCTGTTGGACGCGTTCGGAAATGAGCTTGACCATCACGTCGTCGGGCACCAACGCGCCGCGATCCATGAAGGTCTTGGCCAGCAGGCCCACCTGGCTGCCCGCGGCAACCGCCGCGCGCAACATGTCCCCCGTCGACAGGTGGGTCAGCCCGAATCGATCGACAAGACCCTTGGCGACCGTTCCCTTGCCCGCGCCAGGTGCGCCGACCAGGATGATCTTGTGCGCGGTCCGCGTGGTCATGTTGGCCTGCTTGCGGCGTTGCAGCGCCGCGCGGTGCGCGCGTACGCGGGTGCGGTGCTACACGTCATCGGAGCGCCGGCCACGCATGCGCGGACCCTTTTCGCCGCCAAAACTTTCGTAGGAGCGGCTGATGAGGTGACTCTCAATCTGCTTGGCGGTGTCCATGGCCACGCCCACGACGATGAGCAGAGACGTGCCGCCGTAGTAGAACGGAACATTGAAGTTGGTCTGAAGCAGCGTCGGCAGGACACACACGCTGCTGATGTATAGCGCGCCGCCAAAGGTGATGCGCGACAGCACGCGGTCGATGTACTCGGCGGTATCTTTGCCGGCGCGCACGCCGACTACAGCGCCGCCGCCCTTGCGCAGGTTGTCGGCGATATCGACCGAGTTGAAGGTGACTGCCGTATAGAAGTAGCAGAAGAACACGATGAGCACGACGTACATCGCGTTGTACATGATGCGTCCGGGAGACAGAGCGTTGACCACGCCGACTAGGAAGCTGGCGTCTGGGAAGAAGTTGGCCAATGTCGCCGGGAACATGAGAATCGACGACGCAAAGATGGGTGGAATCACACCGGCCGAATTGACCTTGAGCGGCAAGTAGCTGTTCGCTGCGGCCACAGTTTCGCGGTTGACCGTGCGTTTGGCGTACTGCACGAGGATGCGCCGCTGTGCGCTCTCGAAGTAGACAATGACGGCGATGACGGCCACCACCAGGGCGCCAATGAGGATGAGGATCGGCACCGGGATCTGGCCGTTGGTCACCAGTTCCCAGGTTTGCTTGACGGCGCTCGGCAAGCCAGCGACGATGCCAGCGTAGATGACCAACGAAATGCCGTTGCCGATGCCGCGCTCGGTGATCTGCTCGCCGAGCCACATGATGAACGTGGTGCCCGCGGTCAGGGACAACACGCACAGCGCCCGAAAGCCCCACCCGGCGTTGTGGACGACGCCGCCCAGTGCGGCCGAGTTCATGCCTTCGAGCCAGATGGCGAGCGCGGTGCCTTGGATGATCGACAGGAACACGCAACCGTATCGAGTCCACTGGTTGATCTTGCGCCGGCCGGCCTCGCCCTCCTTGTTCAGGCGTTCGACGGCGGGGACGACCACCGTCAACAGCTGCAGGATGATGCTTGCAGAAATGTACGGCATGATGCCGAGCGCGAAGATCGAGACCTGCTGCAGCGCGCCGCCCGAGAACAGGTCGATGAGCCCCATCAGTCCGCCGCCCTTGCTGTTCATGTAGTCGGCCATCACGTGGCGGTCCACGCCGGGCACGGTCACGAACACGCCGATGCGGTAGATGGCCAACATCGCCAGGGAAAACAGCACCCGGTTCTTGAGTTCCGGGACCTTGGCGATGTTCTGCAGTACGTTGGCCACGGACGACCTCTTGCGGTGGTGCGGTGTGCGGCGGACAGCGGGGCAGCGGGTCGAGCCGAATTCCGCGTATGGGGGCGGTTAGACGCCGGTCGTCTGGCAGCTGCCGCCGGCCTGCGCGATCTTGGCCTGGGCCGATTCGCTGAACTTGTCCGCCACCACGGTCAGGGCGCGGTCGAGTTCGCCTCCGCCCAGGATCTTGACCCCGTCCCAGTTGCCGTTGACCAGTCGAACGGCGCGCAGCGCCATCTCGTCGACCCGGCTCCCTGGCTCGAAGATCGCCAGGTCTCCGACATTGACCGGCGCGAACCGGGTGCGAAACAGATTGGTGAAGCCGATTTTCGGCAAGCGCCGCTGGATCGGCATCTGACCGCCCTCGAAGGAGTTGCCGACGTCGGGGGACTTGCGCGCCAATTGGCCTTTGTGGCCCTTGCCGGCCGTCTTGCCAAGGCCCGAACCTGCGCCGCGGCCGAGCCGGCGAGTCTGCACGTTCGCGCCACGCGGCGCCTGGAGATTGCTGAGTTCCTTCATGGTGTCCGCTGCCTGCTGTCGCACGGTCTGCGACGGTCGGAAAGTGCTGGCCGGGTCTGCCGACGGCAGCTGCGACGGGTGCAATCGCGTTCCCGTTCGCCCTTGTTGTGCCGGCCGGCCGGCGCCCGCGGGGCCGGCGGTGATCGTTGAACGGTCCCTATCTGGTGGAACCGAGAGGCCTTCTTGCTACCTTCCCGCACGGGCGGTGGGTTGCAGGGCCGCAATTATAGGTGGGATGCGCAAGCGGAACAAGGCCCGCGCGCGCCGGACCGCATCCTTGCTCGGCTAGCCGCGCAAGGACTCGGCGGCCTTGCCCAAACGGGCGGCCACTTCGTCCACCGTGCGCAACTGGCGCAACGCCGCCACAGTGGCGCGAACCACGTTGTGCGGGTTGTTGCTGCCGATGCACTTGGTCACGACATCGCGGACCCCGGCCTGTTCGAGCACGGCGCGAACGGCACCACCGGCAATCACGCCGGTGCCCTTGCCCGCGGGCTTGAGCAGAACCTGGCCCGCGCCATAGTGGCCAATGACGTCGTGCGGAATCGAGCCTTTGACGAGCGGCACGTCGAACATCTGCTTCTTGGCCTGGTCCGTGCCTTTGCGAATAGCCTCTGGCACTTCGCTCGCCTTGCCCATGCCGATGCCGACCTTGCCCTTGCCGTCGCCGACCACGATGAGCGCTGAAAAGCTGAAGCGCCGACCGCCCTTGACGACCTTGGCCGTGCGGTTGATCGCGACCGTAGCGCTGCCGAACTCGTCCTTCTCGGCGGCTTGGGCATCGTTGCGGCGCGGCTGGCGCGGTTCGCGTTGGTTGCGGTTTTCTTTGGTGGGTTCCGACATGGTCTATTGCTCCTGGGGCGCCGCAGCGGTCGAGCCCGTGTGACCTTCCTTGGACAGCAGGCCCAACTCGTGTGCGGCCTTGGAGACAGCGGCGATCCGGCCGGTATAGTGGAAGCCGTTGCGGTCGAACACCAGCTTGGTGACGCCCTTGGCCAAGGCGCGCTCAGCGCACAGCCGCCCGACCGTCTCAGCAATCGCGGTCTTGCTGCCCTCCATCGACCGCACGGCGGTTTCGACGGAACTGGCGGCTGCGAGCGTTGTGCCGCTCTCGTCGTCGATGACTTGGGCGTAGATGTGCTTGGCAGAGCGGAACACCGACATCCGCGGCCGCTCCGGCGTTCCCTTGAGGCCAAAGCGCATGCGAACCTTGCGTTGTTCGCGCGCATCGGCATAGCGTTTGATCGACATCTGAACCTTCCTTCGTCAAGTCGGCACCTGTGGGTGCCAAACCTGCGTCCTTGACCTCCGTGCGCCTGCCGCCGGAGTCGGCGGCCAGCGGCGCGGGGGCGGATACCCACGCCGGATCGTTTCGATCGCGCGCGAACTGCGCAGGCCCCAGCGACCCGGAGCCGAAATCCCGCCCCGATTACTTCTTCTTGGCGCCCTTGCCACCGGACTTGCCGGCCTTCTGGCGCACCTTCTCACCGCTGTAGCGGATGCCCTTGCCCTTGTAGGGCTCCGGCGACCGAATCGAGCGAAGGGTCGCAGCCGTCTGGCCCAACAGTTCCTTGTCGGTCGAGGTCAACTCGATGTGGGTGAGCTTGTCGATCTTGCACTCGACGCCCTTGGGCAGCACGAAGTGAACCGGGTGCGAATAGCCGACCGACAGCTTGAGTGCTTGGCCGATCTGCTCGACCTTGAAGCCGACGCCTTGGACGTCGAGTTCCTTCTTGTAGCCCGCCGTGACGCCCTGGACCATGTTGCGCAGCAGATTGCGGCCCAGGCCGTGCAAGGCTTTGCCGGTGCGCGTGTTCTCCACTGGATGCACCAGAATCTGGCCCGCCTGTTGCTCAAAGGTCACACCCTTGAACGTGCGGACCAGCGTTCCGAGCGGCCCCTTGACCGTGACCACGTCGCCCGCCACCGCCACGGTGACCTTGGGCGGCAGCGCGACCGGGGCCTTGCCGACCCGCGATACCACGAATTCGCTCTGACCTTCGCTACTCATCTCTGCTCCCGGCCCCTGGGGTCCTGCGGCCCGATGCGGGCGGCGGATTCGGCTGGCCTTGGTTGCGCCGAAGCGCGATTGGGCACGCCCAACGGGCGACCGCCTACCACACCGTGCACAGCAGCTCGCCGCCCACGTTGAGTTTGCGGGCCTTGGCGCCCGTCATCACGCCCGACGACGTGGACAGGATGGCGATGCCGAGGCCGTTCTTGACCTTGGGGATGTCAGAAACCTGGACGTATTTGCGCTGGCCCGGGCGCGAGACGCGGCGCAGCCCGCTGATCGCGTTGGACTTGTCCGCGCAATAGCGCAAGGTCAGCACCAGCTTGTCCTGCGCTTGCTCGCCCACGTCTTCGGCCAACTCGGCGACATACCCTTCCTCGTGCAGGATGCCGGCAATGGCTTTGACCGTGTTCGATGCGGGGACCGCCACGCTCGGGTGGCGCGCCAGAATCGCGTTGCGCACGCGGGTCAGGAAATCGGCAATGGGATCACTCGTGGGCATTTCACACCTTCTGGTTCGACGCGGGGGTCGAATGCTTGGGGTCCTCTCCAGCAGCTTGTGGCGGACGCGGCGAGGGCTCGCGGAAGCGGCCGAATCTCACCACGACGCCTTGGTCACACCCGGCAGTTCGCCGCGCACCGCCAACTGCCGAAAGCAGATGCGGCACAGCCCGAACTTGCGCAGGAAGGCCTTGGGACGGCCGCAGCGCTGGCAGCGGCTGTGCTGCCGTGTCGAGAATTTTGGCTTGCGCGCGGCGGCGATGATCTTGCTGGTCTTGGCCATGGTGGTTGTCTCTCGCTGGGTGGAGCAGTTGTGCGGTTACTTGCGGAAGGGCATGCCGAGGGCCGCCAACAGGGCCTTGCTCTGGGCGTCATCCCCGGCGGTGGTGACCATCGTGATGTTCATGCCGCGGACCTTGTCGACCTGGTCGTAGTTGATCTCGGGGAAGATGATCTGCTCCTTGAGGCCCATGGTGAAGTTGCCGCGGCCATCGAAGCCCTTGGGACTGACGCCACGAAAGTCGCGGACGCGCGGCAAGGCGATCGTCACCAAGCGGTCCAGGAACTCCCACATGCGATCGCGGCGCAAGGTGACCTTGGCGCCGATCGCTTGGTTCTCGCGCAGCTTGAAGTTGGCGATCGACTTGCGCGACCGCGTCACGATCGGTTTCTGGCCCGAGAGCATCGTCAGTTGCTCGACCGCCTTGTCGACGATCTTGGGGTTCTGGGTCGCCTCGCCCAGGCCGAAGTTGATGACGATCTTTTGCAGGCGTGGCACCTGCATGGGATTCGTGAGCCCGAATTCCGCGGTCAACTTGGCGATGACCTCGGCCTTGTACTTTTGCTGGAGACGCGCTGCCATGGACTACCTGCCTCTTTCAGCTTGCTTCCGCTCCAGCCTGCGCCGCAACCCTTTTGCGGCGACTGACGCGCTGGGCGAACTCCCTTGCTAACCGACCGGGTCGAGAACTTCGCCGGTCTTGTGCACCACGCGGACCTTCTTGGGGCCGTTGGCCGTATCCACGGTTTGGAAGCCGACGCGCACCGGCTTGCCCGTGGTGGGGCTGACCAGCGCGACGTTGCTGATGTGGATCGGGGCCTCGCGGTCCTGGATGCCGCCCTGCTCGCCTTCGCGGCGCGCCTTGACGTGCTTCTTGACCTTGTTCCAGCCCTCGACGATCACGGCTTCGCCATCGCGAGCCATGCGCAGCACCTTGCCGCTCTGGCCCTTGTCCTTGCCGGCCAGGATGGCCACCGTGTCGCCCTTGCGAATCTTGCGCATCTGCTGCCTCGCGTTTTTCTGTACTCGCGATTGTCTGCCTGCTCGCGATTGTCTGCCTGTTCGCTGTGTCGGTCGTTCAAAGTCGCCCCAAAGGGCGCGCGGGCGACGGCTACAGCACCTCTGGGGCCAGTGACACGATCTTGGTGAACTTCTTGGCGCGCAGTTCGCGCGCCACGGGTCCGAAGATGCGGGTGCCGACCGGTTCCTTCTGGTTGTTGATGACGACGGCGGCGTTGCCGTCGAACTTGATGTAGCTGCCGTCCTCGCGGCCCACTTCCTTGGTGGTGCGGACGATGACGGCCTTGACCACATCGCCCTTCTTGACCTTGGATTTGGGCAGCGCCTCGCGCACCGAGCAGACGATGATGTCGCCAAGCGACGCGTACTTGCGCTTGCTGCCGCCCAGCACCTTGATGCAGCGCAGTTGCTTGGCGCCCGAATTGTCCGCGACCGTGAGGTAGGTTTCTTGCTGAATCATGGCCGTCTCCTTACCGGTGGCCGAACCGATCGGCCTGCGGTGGCGAGCCCCGCAAACTGTGCGGGGCAGGGGGGCAGCGACCCGCGGGTCACTGCACCGGTGCACGTTCGACGGCGCCCGCGGACGAGCTGCCGCCGATGGCGGACTAGTCCTCTTTCTTGCGCAACGTGGACTTGTAGACCCAGCGTTTGTGCTTGGACAACGGCCGGCATTCTTCGATGACCACCTGGTCGCCCACTGCGCACGCGCCGGCCTCGTCGTGGGCCATGTAGCGCGCGCGGCGGCGCACGTACTTGCGGTACTTGGCGTGCAGGAACACGCGGGTCACGGAGACGACGGCGGTCTTCTCCATCTTGGTGGACACCACGATGCCAGTCATGCGCCGACGGTGGCGGTCGAGGTGGTTGCCCTGGTCCTGGGCAGCCTCGTTGTGGTTCTCTGCGGTCTCGGTCATGGGATGCTCCCTGTGGTCCGGCGTGCCGGGCGCGCTGCGGTGCGACGCCGCTACCCTTGGATGCCCAGTTCGATTTCGCGCAGGCGGGTCGCCACGCGCGCCAACTCGCGCCGCGTCGTGCGCAGCTTGATCGGGCTCGACAGTTGCTTGGTGTGGTGCTGGAAACGCAGGCGGAACAGCTCGTCGCGCAGTTCGGACTCGCGCTTCTGCAACTCGGCCTGGGTCAACTCGGCGATGACGGTCTTTTTCACAGGATTTCTCCCCGGCTGACGACCTTGCACTTGATCGGCAGCTTGTGGCCGGCGTCCGCCAACGCGCCCATGGCGACTGCGGCGTCGTCGGATTGGATTTCGTACATCATCGTGCCAGGCTGCACGACGGCGACCCAGTGGTCTGGCGGTCCCTTGCCCTTGCCCATGCGGGTTTCCAGGGGCTTCTTGGTCACTGGCTTTTGCGGGAAGATGCGGATCCAGACCCGCGCATCGCGCTTCATTTTGCGGGTCATCGAGATACGCGCGGCCTCGATCTGCCGGCTGGTCAGCCAGCCACACTCCAGCGCCATCAGGCCGAAGTTGCCGAACGACACCTCGCTGCCGGTGTGGGCGAAGCCGCGGGACTTGCCCTTCATCACTTTGCGCCACTTGACGCGCTTGGGAGCCAGCATGGCTGAACCTCTCGAATCTGGGCCACCGCGCCGAAGGGCCGGGGCCGCGTTGGAAAACTACTGGGCGCGCGCCTGAGCGTGCTGTCCGCGTTCGGCAAGGATGTCGCCGTGGTAGATCCAGGTCTTGACGCCGATGACACCGTAGGTGGTCCTGGCCAGGGCCTCGCCGTACTGGATGTCGGCGCGCAGCGTATGCAAGGGCACGCGGCCCTCGCGGTACCACTCATACCGTCCCATCTCGGCGCCACCCAGGCGGCCCGAACAGGCGACGCGGATGCCCTTGATGCCGAACTTTTGCGCAGCCTGCATGGCCTTGCGCATGGCGCGGCGGAACGCGACCCGGCGCTCGAGCTGCGTTGCGATGTTCTCGGCGACCAGTTGCGCGTCGGTTTCGGCGCGGCGCACTTCATGGATGGTCAGCACGATTTCGCCTTTGGCCAGCTTCTGCAGCTGGGCCTTGAGCTTCTCATGCTCCTTGCCCTTGGGACCGATCAGCACACCGGGGCGCGCCGTGTGCACGCCGACGCGAATCTGGCGGGCGCGGCGCTCGACATCGACCTTGGCGATGCCGGCGTGGTTCATCTTTTCCTTGATCGTCTTGCGGATCGCCAGATCCTCGTGCAGCCAAGCCTTGTAGTTCTTCTCTTCGAACCACTTGGAGTTCCAGCTGCGGATGACGCCCAGGCGCAGTCCATTCGGATGGCTTTTTTGTCCCACGGTTGCCTCTCTTGGTCGCTTGCAAATTCGGTGGCGCGCGCGCAGCGGCCTACAGCGCCACGCCCAGTTGCAGGGTCACGTGGCTGGTCTTCTTGAGGATGCGCGTCGCGCGACCTTGGGCCCGCGGCGTCCAGCGCTTCATGGTCTCTGCCTGGTCGACGAAGATGGTCTCGACGTACAAGTCGTCGACATCGACCCCGCCTACGAACCGCGCATTGGCGACGGCGCTGAACAGCAGCTTGCGCAGCGGTTCGGCCGCGAGCTTGGGCGTGAACTGCAACAGGTCCAGCGCCTCTTGAACGCCCTTGCCGCGAATGCGGTCCGCCACGACCCGCACCTTGCGGGGAGCAATGTGCAGACCCTTGAGCTTGACGGCGGCCAGAGGCGCTGTGCCGTCGATCTGCACGTCGCCGACATCGGCAGCGGCCTGCTGGTCTTCGTTCTGCTGGGTGTCGTCCATGACTGTCTCCCGATGGCCGCCCCGAGGCGGCGCGCGGTGTGCCGAGGTGCGGCGCCGCCTACTTCTTCTTGACCTTCTTGTCTGCGCTGTGACCAAAGAAGGTGCGGGTCGGGGCGAACTCGCCCATCTTGTGACCCACCATGTTCTCGGTCACGAACACCGGCACGAACTTCTTGCCGTTGTGCACCATGAAGTTCAGACCGACGAAATCGGGGTAGATGGTCGAGCGCCGCGACCAGGTCTTGATCGGCCGCTTGTTGTTGGTGCGGTTGGCGTCCTCGACTTTGGCCTTGAGGTGGCCGTCGACGAACGGGCTTTTCTTGACGGAACGGGGCATGGTGGACCTCGGTACGGTAGCGTCTGGCGGCGATTAGCGCGCGCCCTTGGGCCGGCGGGCGACGATGAGGTGGTTCGTGCGCTTGTTCTTGCGCGTCTTGGGGCCCTTGGTCTTCCAGCCCCACGGCGAGGTCGGGTGGCGACCACCCGAGGTGCGGCCTTCGCCGCCGCCGAGCGGGTGATCGACCGGGTTCATCGCGACGCCGCGCACGCACGGCCGGATGCCCAACCAGCGCGAGCGACCGGCCTTGCCCAGGCTGATCTTGTCATGGTCGACGTTGCTGGTCTGTCCGATGGTCGCCTTGCAGTCCTTGGTGACCTTGCGAAGTTCGCCGGACGGAAGACGCAGCAAAGCGTGTTTGCCTTCCTTGGCCATCAACTGTGCAGCGGTGCCCGCGGCGCGGCAGACCTGACCGCCCTTGCCGGCCTGCAGTTCGACGTTGTGGACCATCGTGCCGACGGGAATCGCCTCAAGCGGCAGCGTGTTGCCGGGCTTGATGTCGGCGTTCCTGCTGGCGATGACCGCGTCGCCGACCTTGAGGCCAACCGGCGCGAGGATGTAGCGCTTCTCGCCGTCCGCATAGTTCAGCAGCGCGATACGCGCCGAGCGGTTGGGGTCGAACTCGATGGTTGCAACCTTGGCCGGCACTGCGACCTTGTCGCGCTTGAAGTCGATGATGCGGTAGTGGCGCTTGTGGCCGCCGCCGCGCTGCCATACGGTGATGCGGCCATTGTTGGTGCGACCCTTGGGGCCGTGCAGCGGGGCGAGCAGCGGGCCGTGCGCCTCGCTGGTCGTGACGTCGCTGAAATCGTCGAGCCGGAGCTGGCGGGTGCCGGCGGAGACGGGTCGATACGACTTGATGCCCATGGTCTGCCTCTCGGTGTGCCAAAGCGGCCGTGGCCTATTGCCAGCGGCGGTTTACCGTTCGTGTGGCACACGCCCCGGGGTTGGGGAGCGCGCGCCGGGTGTGGCCGACTAGGCCACGAAGTAGTCGATGACTTGGCCCTCGGCCAGCTTGACGAAAGCCTTCTTGGTCTGCGCGCGATTGCCGACGAACTTGCCGACTCGGCGCTGCTTGCCCTGCAACTGCATGGTGCGCACGCCTACGACCGTCACGCCGAAAAGCGCCTCGACCGCTGCCCTGATTTGCTTCTTGTTCGCGTCGCGGTGGACCTGGAACGCGTACGCGTTGTCGGTGTTGCTCACCGTCGTGTTCTTTTCGCCGGACAGCGGCTTTTCCAGGATTTGGGTCAGGTGCAGGGCCATGGCTTCCTCGTTGCTGCGATGTGCGGTGGCGTGATTGGGCCTAGCCCAAGCGCTCTTCCAGGGCCTTGGCGGCGTCGACGCTCAACACCAGCCGGTCGTATTTGAGGACGTCGAACACGTTGACGCCCTCGGCGCGAATGTACTTGGCTGTCGGCAAATTGCGGATCGACAGGTGCAGATGCGACTCTTCGTGGCGCGTGACCACCAGCGCGTTTGAGGCGCCCAGGCGGGCCAGCGTGGCCGCCGCTTCCTTGGTCTTGGGGGCGCCCATGCCGAACGCGTCGACCACGACCAACTCGCCGTTGGCGTAGCGCAGCGACAGGGCCGACCTGAGCGCGGCGCGCCGCACCTTCTTGGGTGTGCTGTAACTGTAGTCGCGCGGGTGCGGGCCATGCGCGATGCCGCCGTGGACGAAGATCGGCGACTTGCGCGACCCGTGGCGTGCGTTGCCCGACCCCTTCTGCTTGTACGTCTTGCGGGTGGTGCCGTGCACGGTGGTGCGCGTCTTGGTCGAATGCGTACCCTGGCGGCGGTTGGCCAATTGGTTGCGCACGACCTCCCAGTGCAGGAAGGGCTTGACCTCGGCCGCAAACACATCGTCGGACAGCTCGATTTCGCCGACCACCTGGGCTTGGGTATTGAGGACGTTCATCGTTGGCATGGCTGCCTCTCGGTCTGCTGGCGACGCGGCGGTGGCGTCGGGTTCCTGGTGCGGGCGCGGATCAGGTCTTGATTTCGACCGCCACGCCGGCGGCCAGATCGAGCTTCATCAGCGCGTCGAGCGTCTGCTGGGTCGGGTCCAGGATGTCGATGAGGCGCTTGTGCGTGCGCACCTCGAACTGCTCGCGGCTCTTCTTGTCGACGTGCGGGGACCGCAACACCGTGTAGCTGTTGATGCGCGTGGGCAGCGGGATGGGACCCGCGACGCGGGCGCCCGTGGTGCGCACGGTGTTGATGATTTCGCTGACCGACTGGTCGAGCAGCTTGAAATCGTAGGCCTTGAGGCGGATGCGAATGCGTTGGCCGGCCATGGTGGAACCTCCGAGGCGAAACGCCTGGTACTAGCCCTTGTTCTTGAGGATTTCCTGCAGGATCGACGCCGGGGCCGGCGCGTAGTGCGAGAACTGCATGGTGTAGGTGCCGCGGCCTTGGGTGCGCGAGCGCAAGTCGGTCGCGTAGCCGAAGGTCTCGCCCAGCGGAACTTCGCCGGTGATGACGCGCGAGCCTGCGCGCTCATCGAGGTTGGTGATGCGACCGCGGCGGCTGTTCAGGTCGCCGATGATGTCGCCCATGTAGTCTTCGGGCACTTCGATTTCGATGCCGAAGATGGGTTCGAGCAGCTGGCACTTGGCCTTGGCGCACGCCTCTTTGAAGGCCATCGAGCCGCAGATGCGGAACGCCATTTCGCTCGAGTCGACGTCGTGGTACGAGCCGTAGTAGAGCGTGGCCTTCAGATCGACCATCGGGTAGCCGGCGAGGAAGCCGTTGGTCATGGCGTCGCGGATGCCCTTGTCCACGGCGGGGATGAACTCCTTGGGCACCACGCCGCCCTTGATCTCGTCGACGAACTCGTAGCCGGCACCGGGCTCCTGCGGTTCGAGCCGGACGCAGACGTGGGCGTACTGCCCCTTGCCGCCGGACTGCTTGGCGTACTTGTGGTCCACTTCGGACTTGACGGTGATCGTCTCGCGGTACGCGACCTGCGGCCGGCCGACTTTGGCGTTGACCTTGAACTCGCGCTTGAGGCGGTCGACGATGATCTCCAGGTGCAGTTCGCCCATGCCAGCGATGAGCGTCTGGGCGGTTTCTTCGTTGGTGAAGAACTTGAACGAGGGATCCTCGCGCGCCAGTTTCGACAGGCCGGTGGACAGCTTCTCTTCTTCGGTCTTGTTCTCGGGTTCGATGGCGACCGAGATCACCGGATCGGGAAACTTCATCAGTTCCAGAGCGATCGGAGCCTTGGCGTCGCACAGCGTGTGGCCGGTAATGGTGTCGCGCAGGCCGGCGACCGCGACGATGTCGCCAGCGTAGGCTTCCTTGATGTCCTCGCGCTTGTTGGCGTGCATCTTCATGATGCGGCCGATGCGCTCGCCCTTGCCGGTGTTGGCGTTGAGCACCTGGTCGCCGACAACCATCACGCCGGAATAGATGCGGACGTAGGTCAGGTGGCCGATGAAGGGGTCGGTCCACAACTTGTACGCAAGGCCGCAGAACGGCACGTCGTCCTTGGCCTCTCGGTGCAGTTCGGCGCCGGCGTTCTTTTCGCTCTCCGGCACTTGGCCTTTGACCGGCGGAATGTCGAGCGGGCTCGGCAGATAGTCCACAACCGAGTCGAGCAGTTGCTGCACGCCTTTGTTCTTGAACGCCGATCCGCCGATGACCGGAATCATCGCCATCGACAGCACGCCTTTGCGGATCAGGACCTTGAGTTCGTCGACGCCGATGTCCTCGCCGGACAGGTAGCGCTCCATCGCGCCGTCGTCTTGCTCTACCGCGGCTTCCAGCAGGAACTGCCGGGCCTCGTTGGCCTCCTCGGCCAGGTGCGCGGGAATGTCGACGACGTCCCAGCGGGTGCCCTGGCTGCTGTCGTCGAAGATCATGCCCTTCATGGTCAGCAGGTCGACGATGCCTTTGAAGTTCTCTTCAGCGCCGATCATGAGCATCAGCGGCACGGCGCGCGCCCCGAGACGCTCGCGGATGTCCCGCACCACCTTGGAGAAGTTGGCGCCCGTGCGGTCCATCTTGTTGACGAACGCGATGCGCGGCACCCGGTAGCGATCGGCTTGGCGCCACACCGTCTCGGACTGCGGCTGCACGCCGCCGACGGCACAGAACACGGCCACCGCGCCGTCGAGCACCCGCAACGAGCGCTCGACCTCGATGGTGAAGTCCACGTGTCCGGGTGTGTCGATGATGTTGATGGTCTTGCCCTTCCACTGGCACTGGGTGGCAGCCGACGTGATGGTGATGCCGCGCTCCTGCTCTTGCTCCATGAAGTCCATGGTGGCCGCGCCGTCATGGACTTCGCCGATCTTGTGCACCCGGCCGGTGTAGTACAGGATGCGCTCGGTCGTGGTGGTCTTGCCGGCATCGATGTGCGCCATGATGCCGATGTTGCGGAAATTGTGCAGCGGTACGGTGCGGGGCACGATGGGCTCTCAGTGCGGCGGTTGCGCGGTTGCCGGCAGGGACCGGCGCTCAAAGGGTGGCGACCGTGGGAAGGGTCGCGCGGCGGAAGGGGTGGGCTACCAGCGATAGTGGGCGAAGGCCTTGTTGGCCTCAGCCATCCGGTGGACGTCTTCGCGCTTCTTGACCGCGGCGCCGCGGCCCTGCGATGCGTCCAGGATTTCGTTGGCCAGTTTCTCGACCATGCCCTTTTCGCCGCGAGCGCGGGCGGCGGCGATGAGCCAACGCATCGACAGCGCGGCGCGGCGTTCGGGGCGGATTTCGACCGGTACCTGGTAGTTCGAGCCACCGACGCGGCGCGACTTGACTTCGACGGCCGGCCGCACGTTTTCGAGGGCCTGGCGGAAGAGCTTGACCGGTTCGTCCTTGCCGCGCGCCTCGACGCGTTCGAGGGCCGCGTACAGCAGCGCCTCGGCCGTCGACTTCTTGCCGTCGAGCATCAGACAGTTGGCGAACTTGCCGACCATCTGATCGCCGTATTTGGGGTCGCGCAGGACGGGGCGGTGGGGTACTTCGCGGCGACGGGGCATGGGTTCCTCTCTGGATGGGTGCGGCGGCCCGCGACCCAGGTGCTGTGCGGGCTACTTCTTGCCTTTGCTCGCGGCGGCGGCGGCGCCTTCCTTGGGCCGCTTTGCGCCGTACTTGCTGCGGCTCTTGCGGCGGTTGGCGACGCCGGTGGTGTCGAGCGAGCCTCGCACGATGTGGTAGCGCACGCCCGGCAGGTCTTTGACGCGACCGCCGCGGATGAGCACGATCGAGTGTTCCTGCAGGTTGTGGCCGACGCCCGGGATGTACGACGTCACTTCCATGCCGTTGGAGAGGCGCACGCGCGCGACCTTGCGCAGGGCCGAGTTCGGCTTCTTGGGCGTGGTGGTGTACACGCGGGTGCACACGCCGCGGCGCTGCGGACAGGCGTCGAGCGCAGGCGACTTGGTCTTGCGGTGCTTGGCTGCGCGGCGATCACGAACGAGCTGGTTGATCGTGGGCATCTGGGGCTGTCTCCGGGGGCGCTGGCGTTTCCCGTTGTCGAACCGTCGGTTGTGGACCCGCCGTCCAGCTGTGCGCCATACGCGCCATCGCCGGACGATGCGGCTCCATGGTCCTCGCGGCGGGGGCACCGCCGAACGTGGACCAGAGCGGCGTTTGCGACATTGCGCACCCAAGGGCCCGGTCCCAGCAGAACCAAGCCAAGGGCGACGGCAGTGTGCCGCGTCGCCAGGAGTCACCACTGAATTCGCAGCCTTTCCGCCCTCTGCGGATGTGGCGTGCGACCGATGGCGCCCATCGTTCCTTCGCGGAGGGCCGGGTCCGTGTAGGCCGCGGCCTCTTGCAGCACCAGGTGATCAATCCGTTGATCGCCCGCCAGCCGTTGATTCGGCTGATTTTCGTGCTGCGAAGGCTCCTTTCCCGATGGGAGGGCGGGCTGTCGGGCAGCCCGGTTGTCGCGCAAAACCCCGAGGGGGCCGGCGCGGGGGCGAAAGTTTACGCCTGCGCGGCCTGGGTGTCAACGGGGTTTTCTGGCCGGGGCGCACTGGATGTCATTCGCGCCAGATGAACTTCCAAGGGTGGCGCTTGAGGTCCTTGAGCAGCAGCTTGAGATCCATGAAGAGCTCGTTGTCCATCAGCAGCCCGCCGACCGTGCCGCGGCCTTTGCGGGCGTTTTGCGTCACGGCCTGGACATCGTCTACCGCGCGATCGGCTTTCTGAACCGCTCCGTCCATGCGGTCGAGCACGCCCGTCACCTTGCCGACCGCCTTGTCGCCGAGCAGGACCTCCGCGGTCGGTTGGTCGCGCAGCTTCTCCGACAACCGTCGGACATTCTTGGCGATAGCCTTGGCGTCGACCAGGATCGGATCGGTCGCCTCGTCCACCCTTGCGCTCACCCGCTCGACGTTGGCCAGGGTGCGCTTGATCTGCTTGCCGTCGCCGACCGAACTCTCGAGGGTGGCCACCAGCTTGTCGAGCTTGCTGCTGGTCTGGTCGAGGCGATCGAGCAGGCGCTTGACGGTGTCGCGGTTGTCCAGGATCAGTTGATCGGCGTCGTTGACGGCTTTCTTGGCGTCGAGCACCGCCTGGTCGGCATGGGTCAGGATGTCGCTGATCGTCGTCTCGTTGCGCTCGAGGATGCGCGTGACGGCGCCGGCGACCTTGGACAACTGCTGTCCCAGGATCTCCATGCGCAGGGGCGGCACGCCGACGACCGCGCTGTCCGTGCGGACGACGGGCCGCTCGAACGAACCTGGGTCGATCTCGATGTATTTTTCGCCGAGGATACCCTGGGTCGAGATGTAGAACTGCGCGTCGTCGTGGATGGTCTTGCCCTTTTCGGGTTCCAGGTCGATCCACACCCGGACCACGATGCGCCGGCCACTCTTGGGATCGCGCTTGCCGCCCAGGTACTCGATGGTGGTGACCTTGCCCGCCGACACGCCAGCGAGCTTGACCGGGGCGCCGGGCTTGATGTCGCTGGCGGTGTTGTAGTCGATGGCGATCGTGTAACCGCCCGAACCGCGCAGGTCGCCCAACACGATGATGAAGCCGATGAGCAACGTGGCACACACGAGCACCAAGGCGCCGACTTTGACCTCGATCGACTTTTCCTTCACGGACCGCCTCTGGCGCCTGGGGCCATGGACCGCGGCATGGTAGGGCAAACGTTGCGATCCGTCGACCACTGGCCCGACCGCCCGGCAACTGGCCGAGATCGATGGAGTTGGTCGCGCGCCATCACAGGTCCATCGCGCCTTCGGCCAAGCCGCGGATGAACTGGTAGATGACCCCATCGCGGCTGTTGCGAAAGTCGGCCGGCGTGCCGTCGAGCCGCACATTGCCCTGATAGATCATGGCGATGCGGTCGGCGACGGTGAAGATCGAGCGCAGATCGTGGCTGACGACGATCGACGTCACGCCTTGCTCGTCGCTCAACTGGCGAATCAGCCGGTCGACGTTGGCGGCGGCCAGCGGGTCCAGGCCCGTCGTGGGTTCGTCGAAGATGACGAAGTCCGGGTCCAGGGTCAGGGCCCGCGCGATCGCCACGCGCTTGCGCAGGCCGTCGCCAATGTCGCTCGGAAAGCGGTTGGCCATGTGGTCCATCTGCACGCGCCGCAAGAAGCCGATCGCGGCGTCGTGGGCCTGCCTGTGGTTGAGATCCTTGTGCTTGCGCAGCGGCAGCATCACGTTCTCGACCAGCGACATGGAGTCGAAGAGCGTCGAGTGCTGGAACACCATCGCGCAGCGCATGCGCACTGGGTAGAATTCCTTTTCGCTCAGGTGGGTGATGTCGCGGCCGTCGAGCAGCACTTGGCCGGCGTCCGGTTGGATGAGGCCGACCAAGTGCTTGACCAGCACGCTTTTGCCGGCGCCCGACAGACCCACGATGAACAGGATCTGCCCTTTGTCGACGACCAGCGACACGTCCTTTAGAACGTGCTTGCTGCCGAAGGCCTTGCTGATGTTGCGGAATTCGATCAATGCTCGGACCCTGGGCCCATGGGGTGCCATGCCCGTGGCCGCGCGCTAGCATAGCCGGCCGCAGCGGCGGCGGAAATTGCTCGCCCGCCGCATCCACCGGGAGCAGCCAAGGCCGTGTCGCGCGAGGAACTCATCGAAAGGTTGGACGACCTGCTGCACGATCTGGGCAAGCACCTGCTCTTGCCCGTGGCGCTGCTGCCGGCCACCGCGACGGCCGACGACCTGCGGGCCGCCATCGCAGCGGGGCTCCGCCAAGTGGCGGCGTGGCACGCGTTTCAGGCAGCCGGAGCGGCGGCGTTGGCCAACGACACCGGTTTCCGGCGGGTCCAAGCCACCGTGGCGGCGGCCTTGGTCTGGGCGGATGCGGTCGACGTGGACCGCGCCCAGGTCCAGGCGGATTTCGCGGCGGTCGGTCAGGCCGTGCGGGCCTGGCGCTTGCAGGTGGCCGGTGACTGAGCGGCGGTCCGACCCAGTCCGGGTGCTGCTGGTCGATGACGGCCCGCGCTACCAGCAGACCCTGGCCGCCCTGGACAACGTACAGTTGCTGTCCATCGACGGGCAGTTGCGTGCGCCCGACGGCAAGGCTGCGCTGGACTGGCTCGACGGCCGCCGCGCAGAGGTCGACGTGGTGTTGCTCGACGTGCAGTTCGAGGTGCCAGACGATCGCCTGTTGCCGCTGGAGGTCGGGGCGTCGCCGCGCAAGACCCGCCGGTTCCAGGGCGTCGCCATCCTGCGCGAGATCCGCCGACGCTGGCCGGACCTGCCGGTGGTCTTGCTGACCGAATGGCAGGACCTTTCGCTGGCCGACGCCGCCGCCGACGTCTCGGCCACGCCGGTCACCTACTTCGCGGGCGCGGTGGACGCCGACACCTTGCGCATCCGGATCTGGTCGGCGCGCGCCGAGGCCACGCAACCGCTCGAAGACCAGGGGGTATTGTGGGGGCGGGACCCCGCGATGCGCGCCCTGCGCCACCGCCTGGCCGTGCTGGCGCGCGGCGGCCTGCCGATCGTGCTCGAAGGCGAGACCGGCACGGGCAAGTCGCACCTGGCGCGTGCGTTCATCCATCCGAACAGTGGCCGGCGTGGGCCCTTCGTGGCAATCGACCTCGCGACGGTGCCCGCCGAGTTGGTGCCCGCCACGCTCTTTGGCGCGCTGCGCGGCAGCTATACCGGGTCGGTGGCCGACCGCAAGGGAGCCTTTGAGGTCGCCCACAAGGGCACGCTGTTTCTCGACGAAATCCAGAATGTCCCGCTCGACATCCAAAAGCAGCTTTTGCGCGTCTTGCAGGAGGGCCGCGTGCAGCCCCTCGGCGCAGTGGCCGAGACCGAGGTCGACGTCAAGCTGGTGGTCGCCGCCAATGTGGCCCTTGCCGATCTCGTGGCGGCGGGGCGCTTCCGGCGCGACTTGTACATGCGGTTGTCGCCAGCGACCCGGGTGACAGTGCCGGCCTTGCGCGATCGGCGCCAGGACTACGCTTTGCTGTTGCGCCAGCTGACCGCCGCATGCGCCGAGCGGCCGGCTGTCCGGGCGTTGCTCGGCGAAGTCGCCAGCGGCATGGGCTTGCGTCGCGGGGCGGGCTTGCGGCTGGTGGTCGGCGCGGATATGCGCCATCCGCCAGCGGGCGACGCGCTCGAATTGGCGATGCCGGACGCCGCGTGGCGGGCGATCACCCAGCATCCATTCCCCGGCAATCTGCGCGAGATGGCCATGTTGGCCGAGAACCTCGCCAGCTTCACGTTGTTTTCTGCCGCCGAAGCCGCGCGGGCCGGGGTCGAACTGCACCACGGCCGCCTGCAAATCGATAGCGGTCTGGTCGTTGAACTGCTGAGCACGGCGCCGGCCGTCGAGGCGGTTGCGCCCGTCGATGACCGTGTGCCCGTGCGCGTGGCGCCGGCAGCGACCTTGGGTCAGTGCGCAGTCGCCGTCGAGCGCCAGGTCATGGAAGCGCTTTTCGTCCGCTGTCGCGGCGACCTCGGGGCGATGGCCGAACTGCTGCTTGGCGACCGCGGCCGGGCCCGGGCCGTCCAACTGCGGCTGAACCAGTTGGGGTTGAGCGTGCGCCATCTGCGCGCCGACGGCGATCGATGACCGGCGGCCTCGTGCTGTGGTCGTGGCTGGCGGTGGCGCCGATGACCCTGCCGGATGCCGCAACAGCGCTTTGCGCTGCGGTGCCCGATGATCCCGCAGCGAGCAGGGCCCTGGCGGCAACCCTGCTGGCCAAGGCCCGTGCCTTGCGCGAGGGCCGCGACATGGCGCGCGCTGCTGCCGCGCTGCGTCTGGCGGTGGCCGTGTGGACCAAGGATGCGGCCGCTTGGCACGAATTGGCGCAGCTCGAAGCCCAGTTGGGCCAGCCAGCTGCCGCAGAGGCCGCCTGGCGGCAGGCTGTGGCGGCGCAACCTGAGTTCGCGTTGGCCCGCCTCGCCTTCGCTGAATGGTTGGCCCAGCGCGGCCAAGGCGGCGACCTCGACCTTGCCGCCGAACTGCTGCGGCGAGCGCAGCGAGAACCGGGCGCCTCCTGCCTGTCCGCGCGCGTCGCCGCGTTGCGCGGTCAGTGCGACGACGCCGACCGGTCGTGGCAGGACTGCGCGCGCAATCCGCCGCGCAAGCCGAACCGCCCGCCGGTCGTCGAAGTACACCTGGCGCGCGGGCGCTGCCGGTTCGCCCGCGGGCAATACGACGCGGCCGAGGCGGACTGGGAACTGGCCGGCGCCGCCGGCGCCGACATCTCAGCCCAGCTTGCGCTTTTGGCAGAGGCGCGACGCAAGGTGGCCGTCGAGGCGCAGCCGGAGATGCGCAAGGCCATGGCCACAGTCACCGAGTTGGCGCGTTCGGTCCTGCACGGCCTCGACCGCGGCCAGGAGCCGCCGGACCAGGGCTTGGCGCGCGCCGTCGCGGCGGCTCCAGCCGTGGGTATCGGCCACATCGCCCTGGGCGAACTTGCAGCCCGGCAAGGCCGGTTCGATCGCGCCGAACTGCATCTGCTGCGAGCGCTCGCTCTGCCGCTTGCCGATCTCGACCGCGGCCGCGCGCTGCGGGCGCTCGCCCGCCTGTGCGCCAGCGCGCAACCCGCGCCGCGGTGGGCCGAAGCTGCCGCCTTCTGGTCTGCCGCCGCGCCGATCGATGAGCTGCCGCGTGCCGACGAACTGGCGTGGTTGGAGGCGCTGCGCCGCACCGGTCAGTTGCGCGCGGCCCTGCGGCTGGCGACGCGTCTGTTGGCGCGCGCCGTCGACGGCGACGATCCGGCCGCTTCGGACTCGCTGCGCGAACTGCGCGCGCACAAGTTGGCGCTCGAATTGGCCGGGGGCACGACGATCGACGATCCGGTGGCCGCCCTGCCCGCGACCCACCCGGCGGCGCCCATCGACAGGGCCCGCGCCCTGGCCCGCGGCGACCGGTTGGCCGACGCCATCGCCGTCGTGCGCGCCGCGCTGCGCGACGGTCCGGCGCAGGCGGAATTGTGGCGCGATCTCGCCCACTACCAGCGGGCGGTCGGCGACGTGGATGCGTCGGTGGAGTCGCTGACGCGATCCCTCGAGGTGCGCGAGGCACAAGGGCCGGTGCACTGGACGCTGGGACGCTGGCTGATGGATGCGGGCGACGATCGGACTGCGCTGCGCCATGTCCGCCGCGCCGAGTCCTTGGGGGTCGCAGCGGCTGTGCCAGTTGCCGTGCGCGCCGACCTCGACGACCGTGCGCTGACGGGATGGGTGGGCCGCTTGGCCGATCGCGCGACGCTTGCCGCGCTGATCGCCCGCCTCGACCGGTGGGAGGCGCGCGCCCGCGCCGACCCGAATGTTGCCGATCGCGCCGCCGATGTCACAGAACTGCGTGCGGCTATCGCTGCGGAGCAGCGTCTTGCGGTCGCTGGCCAGGCGGCGCTGGCACTGGTGCTGGCCGCCGTCGGCGCCTGGGCGGCTTGGCGGCGTTGGGGTGGTGCGACGTTGCGCACGCTGGTGGCCGAGCATCCCGACACCGGCCCCGAGGTCCAGCGCATCGTCGCGGCCGTGCGCCATGAAGTCATCAAGCACAATACCTTGCGGCTCGGGGCAGCCGTGGAGGCGCTGGGTGCCGGCGACCGGGGCGCGGCGCTAGAGATCATCTACCAGATCGCCGGTCGCACCGACTCGCCGCGCGACAAGCTCGAGGACTACGCGGCGCAACTGGACCGCATCGGCAGGGCACGCGGGGTGCGACTGAACCTGCGCCGCCGCGACCCTACCTTCGCCGCGCTGTTTGCGGGCTTTGAGCTGCTCGGCGGCGCCATCACCGCGTTGACGAGGACGAGCCCATGGCCGGTTGAGCGCCGCGGCCACGTGGACCGCCGGCTGCGCGCCGCCATGCGCATGTTGAACGCCAACGGCTACGCCGCGACGGCCACGTTGCTCGACAGCATGCGGCTCGTTCGGGTCGACGCCGTACTGCTGCGCGCAGCCTGCGATCAGGTGTGCGCCGAATCCGCGCAGGCGAGTGGGGCGATGACGCCGGTGGCCCTCGAAATCCACGTCGCCGATCTGTGGGTGGCGGCGCCGCGTTCCGCACTCAACGAGATCGTGGTCAACCTGGTGCGCAACGCGGTCCAAGCCACCCGCGACGGCGTGGCCGTCACCGTGGACGTGGACATTGCGCCGATCACTGCCCTGGAATCGGTGGTCGTCGCCGTGCGCGATCGTGGGCCGCCGTTGGCCGCGTCGGCGGTTGCACAACCCCAAGCTGATCACGGTCTTGGCCTGGTGCTCGCGCTGGTCGACCGCCATGGTGGGGCCCTCGAGGTCACGCCCGCGCCCGCGCCGTGGACCAAAGCGGTGGCGGTCCGCCTGCCGCGCGCCTACCCTACCGCCATGGAACCGTTGGCCGCGCTGTGACCCCTCCCACCGTGATGATCGCCGAAGATGGCGACGAATACCTCGAGACGCTGGGCCGCATGGGCGGCGAATTCAGCTGGCTGCAAGCCAAGAGTGCCAGGGTCGCTGTCGAGTTGGTTGGCCGACACCCGGTGACCTGTGCGGTCCTCGACATGCGGTTCGACCGCGTGGCGCGCGGCGACCTTGCCGGCGATTTCACGGCTGCGCTGCGGCAGGTCGGCGGCGATTCCGAGCGGGCGTGGCGCTATCTGGCCCAGCACCAAGGCCTTTTCGTCCTGGCGGCCTTGCGCGCGGCCGGCTGGCGCGGCCCGGGGCTCATCGCCTACGATTTCACCCGCGAACTGCGGCGGTTCGAGGCGCTGCGCAGCCAATACGCGCCGCTGGACTGGATCGGCGACGACGCGACGGCCGCGGCGTGGCGCAAGAAGTTGGCCGCAGCTTGCGGCATCGCCACCGAGGAGGTCTTGTCGTGACCCCCGAATGCATCCATCACCTCGGCATCGTCGTGCGCGATCTCGACCAGGGCCTCGCGGTGTGGCGCGACGGTCTCGGCTTGGCGGTCGAGCGCATCGTCGAACTGCCCGACCGCGGGCTCAAGATTGCGTTCCTGCCCTGTGGTCCGACCACCATCGAACTCATCGCGCCGCTGCACGACCACAGCGAGGTGAGCAAGTTCCTGTACGAGCGCGGTGGCGGCTTGCACCACGTGTGCCTGCAAGTGCCGGACATCGCGGCGGCCAGCGCGCAGGCCGCGGATCATGGCCTGCGCATGCTGGGCGATGGACCCAAGCCAGGCGCAGAAGGCTTTCCGGTCCGTTTCGCACACCCCAAGACGACCGCCGGGGCCCTGGTCGAACTGTTGGAAACGACGAATGGCTAGCGTTCAGTCGGCGTCCGCCGCCGGCACGTTCGGCGCGGACTCTGCGGCCGATTCGCTGGGCTGCGTTCCGTAGAGCGAGGCGGCCATGCGCGCCTGGACCTCGCCGTGGCTCAAGTGCCGGCGCTGGACCAGGAACTGCGGCCAGAACTTGTGTGGCGTCGCCCGAGCGCCCTTGCCGATGCCGGGCTGGTGGCGCAGCGCCCGCTCGATCAGCCGCGCAGCGTTGTCGCGCCAAGGGGCCGGCATCGCCAGCGCCTGCACCAGGGGGCCCAGGCGACCCGCGCCCAGGTCCACGCCATGGCGGGCGAAGCCGTCGCGCACCACTTCGGCGAGGCTGACGTCCGCGCCGAGGCGATCGAAGAACTGCGACCAGAGGGCCTTCTCTGCGGCGGGGTCGAGCGGTTGGTCCGGCGACAACTGCGGCACTCCCGCACCGTTCAGGGCCACGAGGTCGGTCGTGACGTGAGCGGTGGCGCGCTCCAACAACTGCCGTGCGGCGTCCCGCACGGGCGCCTCGGCATCGTCCAACAGCGCCACGGCGGCGCGCGCGGCCGGCAACGTCGGGTCGTCGGTCAGCAGTTGGACGGCCACCTTGCGCACCGTGACGTCGGGCGTTGTGACGTCGCCCGTAGGGGCCGGCAGGGTACGCCGATCACCGAAGGCCGCGGCAAGCGCATCCGACGCCCGCAGCCGGCCCAGCCCGAGCAGCATTTGCGCGGCCGCCAATGCCGCGGTTTCCTTGCGCAGCGCCTCGCCCAGCAACGCCGCGGCGTCCGCACGGTCCCAGTCGGCCAGGACGCGAGCCGCCTCCGCGCGCACCAGTGCCGAACGATCCTGCAATGCGTGGGCGACCTTGGCGTACCCTTCACCGTCGCGGTACAGGCCGATCAGGTACACCGCATCGGCGCGCGCATGCGCCTCGTCGCCCTCCACGGTCCGCCGGATGGCCTCCAACCGCGCACGCACGCCGGCCGGGTGGCCCCAAGCGGATTGGGGCGCCCGCGAGGCGTCGACGCACCCCTGCTCGCGATCGGCGGCCGAGCAGCCGATGCGCACATGCACGTGGTCGTTGTGCGGCATCGCCTTCTTGGGCTGGTGCACCTTGGCCGCGACCCGGGCGATGACCTTCTTGTCCACCTTGTGCTTGGCGGCGTAGTGCAGCGCTGGCCAACTGAGCCAACTGGCGATGAAAAGGTACTGCAGCTCGTCGCCCGAGCACTCGACCAGCGATCGCAGCAACGTCCAGTTCGCGGCGACATCGAAGGTGAGGGGCTCCGGCGCGTCGGTGGACTGGCCGCTTTGGTCAAAGTGGTAGAGGCGGGCCATGTCGGCCGGCCGGCCCAGGGCGTCGAGCGCGTAGAACGCGACATCGGCGTCGCGGCCATTGTGGTGCGACACGCTCCACGGCAGCGGTCCGCCGGCCTGTCGCGACAGATTGCCCAATTGCAGCACCCGCCCCGGGTGCTCCTTGGCGACGCGCTCGGCCGCGCACAGCAGCACATCGGCCATTGCGCGGGTCGTGAAGCGGGTGTTGCGCGGAGCGACCTTTTCCATGATCCGGTGGTGCGCCCCCGTCTGCGTCACTTCCACGGCCTCGGCGATGTAGCCCGCAGTGACGGTGCCGACACTGGCCGACCCGCCGCGCTCGCTGCCAATCCGCGGGTGTCGGCGGACGCCGAGCGGCATCACCCACGGGTCCAGGCCCGCCTCGGATTCGCGGCGGCCGCGGCGCATCAGTGGTTCGGCGACGCGGAGTTCGCCGTCCGATTCGTACGCATGGGTGGGTTCGACCGGGCCCTGGGGCCCGAGTGCGGCGGGCGCCGCGGCCATCAACGGCGGCGTCGTCGGCGCGGGCGAGGGCCGCGGTTCCAGCGCAGCACAGGTCGTCACCAGCGGGATTGCTGCTGCAAGCACGGCGGCGCGGCGCCCGGCGATCGCCTGGAGCCACTGCTGGCTGCGACTCAATGAAACCTGCGGGGGCATCGGCGGCCGAAAAGCGCAGGGCAGGGCGCCCCGCCGCAATCTAGCAAATCCAACGCAACGGTCGAATTTGCCGCGCTGGCAGCGACGCACCGGTGCCGCCCTTGGTTCACGCCGAAGCGATCAAGCCGCCACCTTGGCCGTGCGCCGCTTGAAGGCCTGGCCAAAGAAGTTGCCCAGGTAGCCGGCCGCCGAGCCGACCGAGAACACCATCGACAGGGTCAACATCAGCGCGCCCACCTTGTGGTAGTCCACGGTGCCGGACAGCACGATGAAATCGGTGTGCAGTTCGAAATGGATCAGCAGCCCCACCAGTCCAACCATTTGCAGCGCAGTCTTCCATTTGCCCCAGCGGTCGCTCGGCACGTCGAAGCCTTCGTCGGCGGCGATCGCCCGCAGGCCGGTGATCGCGACCTCGCGCGACAACAGCAGGATCGCCATCCACGCAGGTGTACGTCCCAGGTGGACCAGTTCGACGAGGCACGCCAAGACCAGCAGCTTGTCGGCCAACGGGTCCAGGAACTTGCCGAACGCGCTCTGCAAGTTCAGGTTTCGCGCCAGCCAGCCGTCCAGGAAGTCGGTGATCGAGGCCACGGCGAAAAGCGTCGTCGCCCAGAACGCGGCGCGCAGCGCCAGCCATTGTCCGCCCGCCGCGCACGGATCGGACAACTCCATCTGCCACATGACCAGCGGGATGGCGGCGACCCGACCCATGGTCAAGATGTTGGGCAGGTTGAAAATCTCTTCGCGAAGCGCCGACTTGGGGCGACCGGGCCTTCTGCGTTTCTTGGCGGGTTTGGCTTCGGCCATGGCCGGCAGTATGGCACCAGCGGCCGCAGCGGCCAACCGGCGATTGCCGCGACCGGCGTCGCGCGCTACTTTGGCTGCCCCGTGCCGACCAAGGCCGCAGCGACACCATGACGCCATCGACCCTGCACCACCTGGCCGCCCATCACGGCGACTTTGACCAGTTCGCCGCGCTGATGCAGCAGACTGCTTCTGGCCGCTTCAATGAGGTGTTCTGGGGCGTGTGGCGGCAATACGTGGCGCCGGCCCTGCCGGAGACCGGCCGCGTCGTCGACCTCGGCTGCGGCCCCGGCGGACTTTTCGCGCCGTTGCGCGCCCGGCATCCCGACGTTGCCCTCATCGGTGTCGAAGTCCAACCCGCGATGCTGCGCGAGGCGAGGGCCGTGGCGGTGCATGTGCGTGCAGAGATCCTCGAGGCTGACCTCAACCTGCCGCTGCCGCTTGCCGACGCTTGCGCAGACGCGGTGACGTTGGCCCACGTGCTGCACGAATTGCCCTGGCCGGTTCCGCTCTTGCGCGAGGCGCTGCGCATCTTGCGCCCGGGCGGCGCGTGCCTGGTGTTCGACTGGGTGCGGCAGCCTCTGCAGAGCTACGTCGAGGGCGCGGAACTCGACGAGAACCTCCTGCAGCACTTTCGCGAACACTGCTTGTACACACCCGACGACCTCGCCTTCTTGTGCCAGCGCGCCGGCTTCGAGGTGCGCGAGATCATCGGCCGGCGCGGCGGACGCTTTGCCATGATCGCGCTCGCCCGACCCGCGCTCGCCGAGCCCACGTGATCGCGCCGCCGGCTGACCTGGGTTTGGGGCTCGGCCTGCGCGGTCCGCACCTGGCGCAGTGGCTGCGCGAGCCCCCACCAGCCGTCCAGTGGATCGAAGCCATCACCGACAACTATCTGGCCAACCGCGGTTGGCTGCGCCGCGTGCTTGTGCGCTTGGCCGAGTCCCGTCCGGTCGTCTTGCACGGCGTCGGGCTGAACATCGGTTCGACCGATCGGCTCGACCGCATCTACTTGCGCCAGGTCCGCCAGTTGGCGGCCGAAGTCCGCGCGCCCTGGGTGTCGGACCACCTGTGCTGGACCGGGGTGGGCCGGCTGCAGACGCACGACCTGCTGCCCATGCCGTACACCGATGCCGCGCTGCACTGGTTGGTCGAGCGGATCCGCGCGGTCCAGGAACTGCTGGAACGGCCGCTGGTTCTCGAAAACCCCTCGACCTACCTGGCGTTTCGCCAATCGACCTGGACCGAGTGGGATTTCCTGGCCGAGTTGTGCGAGCGCGCCGACTGCGGCCTGCTGATCGACGTCAACAACGTACACGTCTCCGCCTTCAACCACGGGTTCGACGAGGCCCGGTGGCTCGCTGCCGTGCCGTGGGCGCGCGTTTGGCAGTTGCACGTCGCCGGCCACACCACGTACGCGACCCACAAGCTCGACACCCACGTGGGACCGGTGCCCGAAGCCGTCTGGCGCCTCTACGGCGAGGCGTGGGCGCGCTGCGGTGGCCGCTCGACGTTGCTCGAATGGGACCAGGACATCCCAGACCTCGACGTCGCCGTAGCCGAGTTGTGCAAGGCGCGCGCGTGGCAGGCTGCCGAGCGGTCGAGCGGCAGCGTGCAGGCGCGCCGCGCCGGCTCGGCGGTCGGGGGCGACACCAATGCCCCGGCCGGGCTGCGCGCCCTGCAGCGCGCGGTGTTGCGGCAGATCGCGACCGGCAGGACGAGCACCGCCGTACAGCGACAGGTGCTGCCGACCTCGCAACTGACCGGCCGCGCACGCGTGGCCATCCACGGCCGCATGTACGCGTTGCGACTCGACGGCGCGCTGGCCGAGGATTTCGCGAGGACCGCGCAACTGCTCGGCAGGCGGGCGTTTGCCGCGGCGTGTGCGGGCTATCGCAGGCGCCATCCCTCGCGGCACTGGGCACTGGAGCAGTACGGCATCCGGTTTGCCGCGTGGCTGGCCAGTCAACCGCGGTTCGCGGGCAACCCCGCGCAACTGGCGCGGCTGGAGTGGGCCGTCGTCCAGACGCGCCTGGCGCCGGGTTGCGACCCGCTGGCCATCGACTGGGCGGACCGCGTCGGCGGCACGCCCTTGGCCCAATGCTGCTTGCGCTTTGCCCCGGGCGTCCGCGTGCAGCATGTCGCGCCCGAGGTGTGGCACATCTGGTCCGGGCAGGCGCTGCGCAGCGGCAAGCGCGTCGCGGTGCGGCTTTCTCCGGCCGGGCGCCACGTGGCAGTGCGGTCCCTGTCGCCGGCCGAGGCCGCCGCCCTATCCGCACTGCGCGCCGGCATGCCCATCCTGCAAGCGTGTGCGGCGGTCGCGCGGCGGTCTGCGGCCTGGGGGGCCGAAGTGCAGGTCAGGCTGGGCGATTGGTTGCGCGATTGGGTGGCCGACGGCGCGGTCGTGGCGGTCGAGCCCGCGTGACGCCGCGCTACTTGCACTTGGGCCCGTCGGCCTCGAACGTCGCGCCGCTGGTCCACGTGATCTTGTAGGTGGCCGACGCGTCCTGGGTCTGCTTGAGACCGCTGTTGCCGTCGTCGAACTGGAAGCGCCAGATGGTGTCGGCGTCCACCGCCAACTGCCACTGCGGCTGAACCTGCTGACCGTAGCGGGCCTTCTTCGACAAGCGCAGGCTGGCGAACGCCGCCGCCTGCTTGCCGAGCGCGCCGCTGGCGAAATTGCCGAGCAAGAGCGGGCAGGTGGTGCTCCACGCCGTCGTGACGTACGTGAAGGTGCGGGCCCGCACGCCGTCCACCCATAGCGAACCCTTGCCGAGGCCGTCGTATTGCAAGGCGAAGTGCTGCCAGAGTCCCTGCTTCCACACCTGCACAGCTTTGGAGGCCACCTGGCTCGCGCCGCCCAACTGGCTGGCATCGACGCCTTTGGGACCTACGGCCAGGAACCACTCTTGTTTTGCTGGCATCGGGCAGTCGGCGCTGCCCGCCACCCCGGCGATGAGCGCGTTGCCGGTCGCCGGCAGGGCGTCGAGGCGCACCCAGCCCTCGAAGGTCCACGCCGACGGGTAGCTCATGACCTGCGTGCCCTTGACCACCGCGGCGCCGCTGACCGCGAGGGCTGTGCAGTCGGCGGTCTGCGCGCTCGTACAGACCATGCTGCACAGCTTGGGCGGCGGCCCGTTGCTGGCGCCATTGTCGCACGTCTCGTATTTGGCTTTCTGGCCGTCGCCGCACACCGCCGCGCCGCTTGGACCCAGGCACTGATCGGCGGCCCACTGCGGCTTGGTCGCCGTCGTCGCCGTCAGCAGGCCGCTGTCGTCGTACACCGAAGTCGAGCCCACCGGTTCGTCGAAGTGCCACAGCCCACGGGTCGCCAGGTCGGGCAGCGGTCGCTTGGGCGGCACGAACGCGTCGGTGTAGCGGGCCCCCGTCGAGATGCGCACGTGGTCGATCGCCCCATTCCACGGATTGCCGGGCTTGACCGTGTCGCCCGCCGCCACGCAGCCGCCACCGCCGCCGCCCGCGCCGATCCACAGCACCTCCTTGGTGGTCAACCCGTCGAGCCCCTGTTGGGCGCCGGCCGCCGGGCCGAGATATGGCACGCCGTCGATGTAAAGGCGGAACAGCCCACCCTTGCTCCATTGAACCACTGCGGCGACGTGATACCACTTGCCCAGCTCGACCACCGGGCCAAAAAGCAGCGGTTCGCCGTAGCGGTACAGCGCGAACTTGCCGCCGTTGACCATCAGACTGAAGGCGCCGCAACTCAGGCCCACCAGTTCGAGGGCCGGCGCGTTCTGGTCCAGGCGCGCCCAGGCTTCGACTGTGACCTCGCAGCCAGGGCAGAAGGTGTCGGGCGCCCACTTCTCCACCGCCTGCGTTTGCAACACTGCACCGCCGGAGGCCTGCCACGCGTTCTGGATCTGGCACAGGTCGCAGCCGTCACATGGGTTGGCGTTGCCGTCGTCGCACGCCTCATAGCTTGCAGCTTTCTTGCCGTCGCCGCACAGGGCGCCGTCGGGCTGCACGCCGTAGCACTTGTCGGGACCGACCAACCCTGACCCCTGCACCTTGAGCACATGGCTGTGTGGGCCCGCGTCGCTCGCGTCGATGGGGCCGGTCGCGGGCGTCGGGTCGTCGAAAAGCCACAGGGCACGGGTTTCAGCCGTGGCCTCCGGCCGGCGCACCGGCACGAAAGCGCCTCCGTACAGCGGAGCGTGGCTGATGCGTACAGCGTCGATCGCGCCAGCGAAGGCCTCTGCCTCGATGTCCGCATAGCGGCGCCCCACGACCACGGCGGCGCCTGGGGTGTCCGCGCGCTGCTTGGTCAACGCGCCACTGCCGGCGGGACCGCCGTTGACGAAGAAGCGGACCTGGGTGCCGGTCACGACCACTGCCACGTGCGACCACACGCCTTGCTTGACGCCCGTGGTGCCGACGACCTGCTCTCCGCCTTCGGGGCCGAGGTGGTAGAAGAACGGCGTGCCGCTGGTCTTTTGCAGTCCGAGCGTCACCGGCGCAAAGCCGGTCGGGTTGGGCAGCACGCCCTTGCCGACGAGCGTCTGGGTCACCGCGAGCGTATCGGGCCGCACCCACAGTTCGACGGTGAGGTCGCCTTCGAGTCCGAGGCCGCCCAGCAACTCGCCAGCCTTGGTGGCCGCTGTGGCAAAGCCCTTGCCGTCGAGCAGGAGGTGGCCGCGGGTCGCGCAGGATTCGCAGCCATCGCAGGGTGCCGCGTTGCCGTCGTCGCACTGCTCGCCCGCGGACTTGTCGGCGTAGCCATCGCCGCAGCCCTTGGTCTTGCACGCGCCGGCCACGCACCATTTGTCGGTGCCGCAAGCGGTGGTATTGACGACATCCTTGTGCGCGCAGCCGCTCGGTGCGCAGACATCTTCGGTACAAGGGTTGGCGTCGTCGCAGTTGAGTTTGATGCCGCCGCACTTGCCCGCGACACAGAGATCCTTGATCGTGCAAGCATTCCCGTCATTGCACGGCGTGCTGTCGGCCAGCGTCTGGTGTGTGCAACCGGTCAGCGGGTTGCAGCCGTCGGTGGTGCAGGTGTCGTTGTCCTCGCACGAAACTTGCGGACCGCCCACGCATTTGCCGGCCTTGCACAAATCCTTGGTGTTGCACAGGTCGCCGTCCTCGCAGTTGGCACCTTCCAGCGGATCAGACACGTGTTTGCAGGCGCCGGTCGCGTTGTCGCACTGGTCGACGGTGCACGCGTTCTTGTCGTCGCAGTCCTTTTTGGGGCCAAGGGCGCAGTTGCCGTTCTTGCACGTGTCGTTGGGCGTGCACGGGTTGTTGTCGTATTCGCACGCCGCGGTGTTGTTGACCTTGAGGCAGCCGGCCTTGGGGTCGCACTCGTCGGTGGTGCATACGTTGCTGTCGTCGCAGTTCTTGGCCTTGCCTGCCGCGCATTTGCCCGCCGTGCACACGTCGCCCACGGTGCACACGCTGCCATCGGCGTCGCACGGGCTTTGCTCGTACGGCGTCCCGTCGAACTTGCACAGCCCGGTCTTGGTGTCGCAACTGTCGAGCGTGCATTCGCTCTTGTCGTCGCACACGACTTTCTTGCCGGCTACACAGGTGGCGCTGGCGCACGTGTCGCCCTGGGTGCACTTGTTGCCGTCGTCGCAGGCGGCGATGTTCGCCGCGTTCTTGCAGCCGGCCTTGGGATCGCACAAATCGTCGGTGCACACGTTGTCATCGTTGCAGTCGATTTTTGCGCCGGCCGCGCACAGCCCAGCCTTGCACGCGTCGTCCTTGGTGCACACCGAGTCGTCCGCGTTGCACAGCTTGCCTTCGACCGCGTTCTTGGGCCCGCACTTGCCGGTCAGGGCCTCGCACACGGTCGCAGCGCACACGGTGTCCTTGCTGGTGTCGCACGCGACCACCGTCTTGGGGTCCACCGTGCAGACGTACGGCGCCTTGGTCTTGTCGCAGTACAGCGTTCCGTTGCACAGGTTGCCGTCTTCGTTGGCCTTGCAATCGGTGTCCCCAGTACAACTGCACACGTTGTCGCCCGGCTTGCACGAGCCTGAGGCGCACGCGTCGCCGTTGGTGCACGGGTTGCCGTCGTCGCAGGGCCCAGGCTGCGGACCGTGCGTGCAGCCCGTCGCGGCGTTGCACAAATCGACGGTACACGGGTTGCCATCGCCGCAGTCCTTGGGCGTGCCGGCGACGCAAACACCGTCCTTGCACAGGTCGCTCAACGTGCAAGCGTTGAAGTCGTCGCACGCGCCCGCGACTGGCGCGTGGGTGCAGCCCTTGGCCGCGTCACAGCTATCCGACGTGCAGACGTTCTTGTCGTTGCAGTCGATAGGCGCACCGCCGCACTTGCCAGCCTTGCAGACGTCCTTGTCCGTGCAAGCAGACTTGTCGTCGCAGTTCGCCGTGTTGGGCGTGTTCTTGCAGCCCTTGCTCGCGCCATCGCACAGGTCGTCCGTGCACGGGTCGCTGTCGCTGCACAACCCCTCGTCGGTGGCGCCGTCGCAGTCGTTGTCGATGCCGTCGCACAGTTCGTCGCTGGCTTTGGGGGCCGAGCACGCCTGCAAGCCGGCCTGTCCACACTGGCGGAAACCGCTGCAGGTGCCCAACTCGGCTTTGACCTTGCACGGTGTGGTCAGTTGCAGGGTCTTGGCGCGCGTGTCGCAGGGGCAGGCGATCGTTCCGTCGGCCTCGGGCTTGCGCAGGCACTGCTGTACCGGCGTGCCTTCGATCGAGGTGCCCTTGCCGCAGGAGTAGCCGGCGGGGCAGTCTGCGTCGCCGCTGCATGCGAATCCGCAGAACGCGCCGTTGGCACCGCCGTAATCGACGCATGCCGGCCCCGAGATACCGAGCGCCTGTTCGCATTGCTTGGTCGCCGAGCACGGTTCGCACAGATAGCCGTGGCGCGGCACGCACACGTTGACGATGTCGCCGGTCTTGCTGTTGATCTTGGCGCACGAAAACGCGGCCGGGCAACTGCCCTCGCACGGTCCAGCGCAGATCCGTCCGTCCGGTGCGTCGAGGCAAAGGCCCGAGTCGCACTCTGCGTCGTCCTTGCACGCGCAGGAGGGGCCGCCCGGGCACACGAGCTTGGTTTCGCCGCCCACGCTGTCGCCGAGCGCTGGCGCATCTTCACTGGTTGTGTCGAGGGGCCCGGAGTCGTCCTCGGCGTCAGCTTCGGTTTGGGCGGCGCCGTCCGCTGCCGGTGTGCCGCCGTCGCACCCCACCCAGCCGAGGGACGCGACGACAAAGGCGGCGAACGGTGCCGCCGATCCGAAAACGTGCAATCTCATGGTTGGCCCTGTCGCGGAGCGGGCGTGCGCCCTGCGTGCAGTCTTGCCGCCCGGTGGGCGCTGTCAAGAACCGCACATGGTTCCTTTCGGTTGGTTGCGGCGCGCCGCGCTACCTGGGCTCGGTCGGACCGTCGATGGCCGGATCGGCGGTGTCCTCGCCTCGGGGTGGCACCACCGCGCGCGCCGGCAACGTGGGCCCGTCGAGGTCTTCGCCCAGGTCCAGGGCCGGCAACGGCTGGCTGCTCGCCAGCGCGGGCGGCGGGCGCAGGTGGGGCAGGTCCGGCAGATCGGCAGTGGTTGCGCCCACCCATTCGCCGTCGGCACCGACACCTGCTGTCCTGCCATCGCGCACGACCACGACCACCGGCGCGATGCCGCGCGGGTCGGTGTCTTCGTCCAGGCTGCGCGAACCGGCCGGAGCGGACGCCACTGCGCGCACGGGATCCGTGTCCCGCACGTTGGGTGATGCCGTCGGTTGCGCCGCGCCCAGCGGCGGCGTGGTTGCCTGGGCCGCGGCGAGCGAGGCGGCCTGGGCGGCCCGCACCTGCGCGCCGATGTCTCGCGGGATCTTCTCCGTCGGTTCCTGGCTCGAAGTGGCCCGCCGCACGACCAAGGGCACCCCCGCCGGCGGGGTCAGGTCCTCGCGGCTCATCGGCCGGACGGGCTGCGTCGCCGCGAACTTGGGCGGCAGGTTGACGCGGATCTCCGGCATGGTCTCCTGGTCGATCAGCCCCTCGCCGGCGACGTCCGGTTCGTGCTCCAGGTCGTCCAGCGCCGTCCCGGGGCTGGTGTCGAAGCTGGTCAGCGGGCTCATCGGCAGCGTGCGCCGGTGGAATGGCACAGCCTTGGGCTGGTCGGCGACCTCGACCGTCTTGAGCAGCAAAATGGTGACGTTGTCCTTGCCGCCGCTGTCCAACGCCTGCTGGATGAGCCGAGCGCCGACCTGCGGCAAGTCGCCCATGCCGTCGCGCAGAATCTGCGCGATCTGCTCGTCTTCGACCATGTCGTTCAGGCCGTCCGAGCACAGCAGGTACACGTCGCCAGCGCGGTACTCGGTAATCTGCACGTCGGGTTCGACGTTCTCGCGCAGGCCGACGGCCCGCACGATCACGTTCTTGCCAGCGAACCCCTTGATCTGCTGAGCCGACATCGGCCGGGTGTTCATGTAGTAGTTGAGCAGGCTATGGTCGTCGGTCAACTGCTCGAATTCGCCGTCGCGCAGCCGATAGATGCGGCTGTCGCCGACATGGACCAGGCCCAGCCGCTGTGCGCCCGCGTACACGCCCGCGATGGTGGTGCCCATGCCCTTGTGCAGCGGGTTGGCCTGTGCCTGAACAAACACCTCGCGGTTGGCGGCGCGCACCGCGGCGTCCAGGGCCCGCGCCTCCTCGGATTGCTGCACTCCGCTTTCGGCCGGCCAGCGAAAGTCGGGCCTGAACCGATCCATGGCCAGGAAGCGCACCACTGCGTCGGCGGCGATCTGGCTGGCGATTTCACCGCTGGCGTGGCCCCCCATGCCGTCGCAGACCAAGTACACGCCAGCGTCGGCGGCCACGCGAAAGGCGTCCTCGTTGTTCTTGCGCTCCCGGCCGACATTGGTCTCGCCGTAGTGCACAATCTTGAACATCGACGCCACCTCGGGGCCGCTCAGGGACACAGGACCGAAGAACTGCGCGGTACGGGGCCGGTCGGTCAGGCGAAATCCAGGAGCGTCCGCCGGCCGCGGTGTAGCAGGCAATCGCGCGCGGCGTCAAGGCCCACGCGACGGCGGGGGGTGCGGTTCCTGAACCGGGGTCTGGTTCCGGCCTGCCGGCGCGCGAACGCGCACGCAACAATTACAAAGCCTTACCTGCGCAAGGCCCACTTCCCCCTGGCGCGGACCAGGTGCGCTTGAGGGCGAAAAACCAATCGCTTGCGCCCGGACCCTATCTGGCGATCCGCGCCCGGACGGCGGCGGGCGCGGCGCGGCGAAAAGCTCAGCCCAAAAGGGCCAACCGACGCAGTTCTGCTTGCAGGGCCGTGCGCGTTGCGTCCGACGCGGCCACCAGCGGCAGCCGGCACGCTGGCGCCATGTGACCGAGCAGGTGCATCGCCATCTTGGCGGGTTGCGGGTTTGGTTCGCAAAAGAGGGCCTTGATGAGCGGCAGCAGGTCCACCTGGCCGCGCGCGGCCGCCTCGGTGCGCCCCGCCGAGAAGTCGCGCCACAGAGCTGCAGTGCGCGCCGGAGCGACGTTGGACACCACCGAGATGACCCCGCGGCCGCCGACCGCGTAGGTGGGCACGCAAAGCGCGTCTTCGCCCGAGAGGACGGCAAAGGCAAACTCGGTCAAGCGCACGGTCTCCTGCACCTGCTCCAGCGACCCGGCCGCCTCCTTGAGCGCGACCACATTGGGATGTCGCGCCAACTCGGCGACCGTCGCGGGCAGCAGGTTGACGCCGGTGCGCCCTGGCACGTTGTAGAGCACTACGGGCACTGTCGCGGCATCGGCTACACGCAGGAAGTGTTCTTTCATGCCGGCCTGGGTCGGCTTGTTGTAGTAGGGCGTGACGACCAGCACCCCGTCGACGCCGAGCGCGCACGCCGTATGGGTGGTCAGCAGCGTTTTGGCGGTGCTGTTCGATCCGACACCCGCGAGGACCGGCACGCGGCCGTTGGCGGCGGCCACCACGGTCGCGACCACCGTCTGGTATTCATCGTCGGTCAGCGTGGCGGTTTCGCCGGTCGTCCCGCAGGCCACCAGACCGTCCACGCCGCCGGCGATTTGCATCTCGACCAGGCCGCGCAACGCCGGCAGGTCCAAGGACCGGTCGTCGTCGTCGAGAAACGGAGTGACCAGTGCGGTGTGGGTGCCTGCGGGAACGAAACGGGCCATGGTGCTCCAGGTAGGGTGGGTCGACGCGCGCGACCCAAGGTGTGGCTTGAACCAGGGACGGGCGCGCCCCTTCTCAGCGAGACCGCTCGCGCGTCGCAATTCGCTGCAAGGCCGACACCATGGCATCGCGGACTGTGAGCGACGGTTCGCGCTCCAACTGGGCCTCGAGCAAGGGCCGGACCCGCCGATCGTCGAGGTGGCCGAGCGCGTGGGCCGCCGCCTCGCGCACCAGCGCATCTCTGTGGTGCAGGTGGGCCTGAAGGTGCGGCAGGGCCTCCGCCCCGAAGCCGTTGGCAAGGGCTGCAAGGGCGACGCGTAAGGCCTCTGGGCTTTCGGGATGGGCGATCGCGCCGACCAGGACCGCCCTGCTGGTGGCGTTGGGGTAGTACTGCAGCCAGCCCAGGGCGCGCATGCGCACCGCGGCCGGACCGGACTTGCCGGTGGCCGTCTCGACCAGGATCGCCTGCACGTCCGGGCCGATGCGCGCCAGCTTTGCCGCGTCGACGTTGGGGTGCGGCGCATGCAGCACGGACAGCACGGCAGCGCGCTGCGCCTCGCGGGGGCGCGGATCTGCGGCCGACGCGTCCAGAGCGCACACGCCCATCACAAGGGTGGCGGCGGTCGGCAAGCAAAAGGAGCGCATGACGTTCTCGCTGGGGTGCCGCGGGGGCGGGGCGCCTATCGTACTGCAACGCGGCCGCCGCGAAAATCATGCCCGAGATCGCGCTTGCCAGTCGCCCGGCATCCACCTAACCTGTCCGGCCCGCGGAGTTCGGGCGGTGGAGCGGCACGGGGAACGTCGTCCAGTCCGCAACCGTTCCGCCGCACAGGAAGCGTGGATGTTCCAGAAGTTGCTCGCCAAGGCGTTCGGCACCAAGAACGATCGCGAAATCAAGAAAATCCAGCCGCTCGTCGCCCAGATCAACGCGCTGGAACCGCGCATCAAGGCCCTGGACGACGACGGCCTGCGCGGCATGACCGGCCAGTTCAAGGAGCGGCTGTCGCGCGGCGCCGCCCTGGACGACGTGCTACCCGAAGCGTTTGCGGTGGTCCGCGAGGCGGCGTGGCGGCGGTTGGGCCAGCGCCACTACGACGTGCAACTCATCGGCGGCTATGCCTTGCACAAGGGCATGGTCGCAGAAATGCGCACCGGCGAGGGCAAGACGTTGGTGGCCACGCTGCCGGCCTACCTCAACGCCTTGTCGGGCAAGGGCGTACACGTCGTCACCGTCAACGACTACCTCGCCGCGCGCGACTGCGAGTGGATGAGCCGGGTCTACAACTTCCTGGGGCTGTCGAGCGGCGTCATCACCACCAACATCGACGAATTCCGCCGGCGCAGCGCCTACAACGCCGACATCACCTACGGCCAGAACAACGAGCTGGGCTTCGACTACCTGCGCGACAACATGAAGTACTCGCTCGACGAGTACGTGCACCGCTATCTGCCGACCGCCCACGACGCCAAGGCCGACAAGTTGCTCAACTTTGCCATCGTCGACGAAGTGGACTCGATCCTCATCGACGAGGCGCGCACGCCGCTCATCATCAGCGGCCGCGGCGAGGACTCGACAGAGCCGTACCTGCGCGCCAACGCGTTGGTGGCCTTCCTCAAGCGCGACCTGGACTACATCGTCGACGAGAAGGCCCACATCGTCTCGTTGACCGAGTCGGGCGTGGACAAGGCCGAGGCGCGTCTCAAGGTGCCCAACCTGTACGACGCCGAGCACATGCACTGGCTGCACTACATCCATGCGGCGCTCAAGGCCCACACGCTTTTCCGCTTGGAAGTCAACTACCTCATCGAAGACGGCAAGATCATCATCATCGACGAGCACACCGGCCGAAAGATGCCCGGGCGCCGCTGGTCCGACGGCATCCACCAGTCGATCGAGGCCAAAGAGGGCCTCAGGATCCAGGAGGAGACGCTGACCCTGGCGACGATCACGTTCCAGAACTACTTCCGCATGTACGAGAAGTTGTGCGGCATGACCGGCACCGCCGAGACCGAAGCCGAGGAGTTCGCCAAGATCTACAACCTCGACGTGCTGGTCATCCCCACCAACAAGCAGAAGCGTCGCACCGACCACGACGACGTGGTCTACAAGACCGAGCCCGCCAAATTCCGCTACGTCATTGAGCACATCAAGGAAGCGCACGCCAAGGGCCAGCCGATCTTGGTGGGCACCATCAGCGTCGAGAAATCGCAGTTCTTGGCGCACCTGCTCGACCAGGAGGGCATCGCCCACAACGTGCTCAACGCCAAGCAGCACGCCCGCGAAGCCGACATCGTCGCCCAGGCGGGCCGGTTGGGCGCCGTGACGATCTCGACCAACATGGCCGGCCGCGGCACCGACATCCTGCTCGGCGGCAACCCGGAACTGTTGGCCCGCGCCGAGGTGTTCGGCAGTGGCGCCGTGCACCAGCACTTTGACGAGAACCACCCCGACTACCAGGAGGCCCTGGAGCGCTGGCGGGCCGTGTGCGCCGACGAGAAGCAGAAGGTCATCGAGGCCGGCGGCCTGCTCATCATCGGCACCGAACGGCACGAGTCGCGGCGCATCGACAACCAGTTGCGCGGACGCGCCGGCCGGCAGGGCGACCCCGGCGAAAGCGCCTTCTACCTGTCGCTCGACGACGACCTGATGCGCATCTTCGGCGGCGACCGGCTGCGCAAGATCATGGAGTTCCTCAAGATCCCCGAGGACGAGCCGATCGTCGCGGCGTCGGTGACCAACGCCATCAGCGACGCGCAGAAACGCCTGGAAGGACAACACTTCGATTCGCGCAAGAACGTGCTCGAGTACGACGACGTGATGAACCTGCAGCGCAAGGCCATCTATGCGCTCCGGCGCCGGGTGCTCGCGGCCCAGGGCACCGAGGAATTGGTCCAGGCCGCCGTCCGCGAGGTGGTGTACCGGCGGGTCGACGGCCACTGCCCGCAAAAGGTCAACGCGCTGGATTGGGATGTCGAGGCCCTGGAAGACGCGATCTTTGCGCTGACCGACCAGGACCTGGACCTGGCGGACGTGCCTCGCGAGTTCGAGGCGCTGGTCGACAGCCTGGAGAAGCACCTGCTGGACCAGTACCAGGACCGCCGCAAGCGCCTCATCGACCAGATCCTGCACACCATCGATCACGGCGACGGCAACGATGCCCTGGCGGCCAGCCAAGCCGACGACCAGTGGCGCTATTACGAGCGCGAGGCGTACCTGCGCGGCATCGACACCCACTGGCGCGAGCACCTGCGCACCATGGAGACCCTCAAGGAGGGCGTGTACCTTGAGGCCTACGCGCAGAAGGATCCCAAGCTCATCTACAAGAAGCAGGGCTACGAGATCTTCAAGCAGATGATCGACCGCGTCGAGAGCCAGTTGGTCGAGCAGATGTTCCGCGTCGAGGTCAAGAGCGCCGACGAACTTGAGCGCTTGCGCCAACAGGCCGAACAGCGCCGCGCCCGCGCCCGCCGGCAACTCGAGGAAACCCACGCCTCCCAGTCGTTGCACGACGAGGCCGAAGCGGCGGCGGGACCGGGCAAGCGCCCGCAGGCCGCGCAAGCCGCGCCGACAGTGGCCCAGCGCCCGCGCGCTCCGGCCCAATCGCCTGCCAAGCGGGCCCAGATGCAAAAGCGCGCCGAACGGATGCACGTGCATGCAGCCTGGGCGCGCCGGGTGTGGGCTGCACGCAAGAGCCACATGCAGGCCACGGGCGACGCGCCGCCAACCACCCCCGCGCAACTGGCTGCCGCGTTGTCGCCGCATCCCGCGCCGGTGGCCACCAGCGGGGCGGTCGCTGGAGCCCAGGCGCCCGCCGCGCCGGCCAAGCCCGAAACCGTCCGGCGCGAACGGCCAAAGGTCGGCCGCAACGACCCCTGTTGGTGCGGCAGCGGCCAGAAGTACAAGAAATGCCACATGGCCGCCGACGAGGCCGCCATGCACAAGTAGCCGACCGAGCGCAGTATCCCGCAGTCTGCGGTCAAAGCGTGCACGACGCGCCGCGGTTGCGGCACAATGCACTCGCTGGCGCGGCGCCCCTCCGTGCGGCCGCTGGCATCGACGGACCCGTTCGTGCGTCGATAGGACCCAAGGCCGCGGCCGTACTTTCGGGTCGCGGGCGCTAGGAGCCTGTGGGTGTTACGCCAGAATCGCCAGATTCTGGCCGACAGGCTCCTAGGCAGGCCGCGGCTGCGGCCTGCCAGCGACCGAAACTGCCTGAAAACACTTCAGGCGGTTCTCGGTCGCTGCCCCAATCGCAATCAGCACGGAGCCGGTCGGACGATGGGCCGACAGGCTCCTTGCGAGGACGCTCCTTGGCAGACGTGTTCGGCGATCGCTACGAAGCCCTGGATCGCGTCGGCGACGGCGGAATGGCCACCGTTTTTCGCGGGGTCGACCGCCAACTGCAGCGCGAAGTGGCGATCAAGGTCATGCACCCGCACCTTGCGGCCCGCAACGACGCCCGTGCGCGTTTTTCGCGCGAGGCGGTGGCGGCGGCCCGGGTCAAACACCCCAACATCGTCGAGGTCTACGACAGCTCCAAGGAGGCCGACGACAAGAGCTACATGATCACCGAGTTCGTGCACGGCGAGACGCTGTCGGCGTTCTGCACCGGACATGGACCGTTCCTGCCGCAGGCCGCGGCGCTGGTCGGCCACGTCGTCGCTGGCGCGCTGTTCGCTGCCCACCAGAAGGGCATCGTCCACCGCGACATCAAGCCCGACAACCTGATGGTGTCCGTCGACGGCCAGGTCAAGCTGATGGATTTCGGCATCGCCACCGCCATGGACATGGAGGGCATGACGGCGACCGGGGCCATCGTCGGGTCGCCCGCGCACATGGCGCCCGAGCAGATCGAGGGCGAAGAGGTCGACCACCGCTGCGACCTGTTTGCGCTCGGCATCGTGCTGTATTTCCTGGTCACTCGGCGCTTGCCGTTCCACGCCAGCAACCCGCACGCGCTGTTTCGGCAGATCCTGGAGGGCAACCACGAGCCCGCTTCGCGCGACAATCCTGCGGTCGATCGCCAATTCGAGGCGATCATCGAGCAGTGCCTTTCGCGCCACAAGTCGGACCGGTACGCCAGCGCCGAGGACTTGCAGGTGGCCCTTGGCAGTTACCTCAAGCAGTTCCGCATGAGCGACGTCAACACGCTGCTGCCGCGCTTTCTCAAGTCGCCTGAGGTGTTCCAATACGACATCAAGAAGCCGGTCGTCCAGGAGTGGACCCACGAGGGCCGGCGGTTGGCCCACGCTGGACAATTGGCCTTGGCCATCGATGCCTTCAACCGTGCGCTCGCGGTCGATTCCGAGGCCGAGGAGCCCAAGAAGGCGCTGGCCATGATCACCGCGCGGTCGCGGCGCCGCCGGCAACTGCGCAAGGTGGCCGTTGTCGGCGGAGTCGTCGCCGCCATCGCCGCTGCCGGCTGGGGCGCGCAGGCGTGGATGTCGGACGTGCCGAGCCTGCCGAGCGGCGTCGCCCACGCACCGCCTACCCCGTTGCCGTTTGGTGGCCCGCGCATCAGCGAACCGCAGCGCCTCGAACCCTCCCCGCAGCGCGAACCCGCGGTGTTGCCGTCGCCGGTCACGCCGGCCGGCGAGACGATGCTGGCGCATGAGGGCGATCGGTCACTTGTCGTGTCGCGCCCGCGCGCCGACGAGGCCAGGTTGGCGCGCTCCGACGACGGCAAGGCCAAGGCGGCCGTCCGCACCAAGATTGCCACGGACCTCAAATCGGCCAAAGGCGAATCCACGGCGATGACCGGCCCGGCGCTGCCGCCCCCGCTGCCGGCCGAGCACGAGCTGGTGCGGGTCGTGCTGTACTGCGACCGGGCGGCGACCATCCGGTTCCAAGGCCGCGAGTACGACACCAACCACGTGGTGACCCTGGTCGTGCCGGGCCACCACGTCTTTACCTGTACCTTTGTCGAAGACGCCTGCGCGCGCTGCCCCCCGCTCAAGGTCGGGTTCCTGGCCCGCAAGGAAGACGCCGGCAAGCAGCAGCAGGCGCGCAATCGGTTCCCTGGCCTCGTCGAGGATGCGTTGCGGCAGCGCGATGGCGACAAGTAGGCGGGCGTTTGCGCGTTTCGGCTTGTCGCGCTCGCCGTTTCCGGCTAAAACCGCGCGCCCGCCGCGCCACAGCGCCGCCCCGGAGTGCCCATGATCCGCGCCCTCGTCCGTTGCCTGTGGGTCATCCCGGCCGCCACAGGTGCGCTCGTCCTCGCGCCCGCGTGCGGCGAGCAGAAGAAGGCCGGCAGCAAGGTCGAGAACGCCACACAGTGCCTGAGCGACTTGATGGATTCCCGCCGCAAGCGCGCCGTCGCGGGCATCCCGGCCAGCGACGACCCCGACCAGGACGAGCACCCGTGGCTGGCGTGGGTCAAGAAGAACAGTCAGGTTGCGCAAGGCAGTGATTTCAAGGCCTGCGCCATCAAGGGCGAGGGCACGCCGGTCCGCGAGACGGCCGAGACGCTGATGCGCTACTTCGACGACCAACGCGGGTTCTACGCCGACGAAAAGAAGGAGACCAAGGAATACCTCGGCGGGCTCGTCGGCGCGCAGCGCGTCAGCAAGGGCACGACCTGGGAGGCCGACGTCGAGTTCGACGCGCTTTTCTTCCACGCGGCCACCTTGGCCAGGTATTGGACGTTGCTGCAGAGCACACCGCGCGACGACCGGGTCACCATCTTTTTCGCCAACCAACTGCTGCTGTGGAACTTTGACGCCAAAACCTCGCTCTATGAAGAGGAAATCTCGCTCTTGTGCCAGAAGAAGCTCGGCGACTACTGCAAGGCCATTCCGATGGAAGACCGGCCATTCGCCATCACCCGTCCGTATTTCGAAGGCGTGGCAGGCCTTTTCGACGCCTACAAGGACAAGTATCCGCAGAGCCCCTATGCCACGTTCGCCGCCCGCATCGCCGGAGTCTACAAGGCACGCGCCGCCAAGGTCCCAGAGTACAAGGAGTTTCCCGTTCTGCCGGCGATACGCTCGACCAAGCCTGCGCCGTACAGCAACAACGCCACGTTCCTGGTCAGCCAGGAAAAGGGTCTTTTCCTGATGGACAACCCGCTGCGCGTGCCCAATCCGCCGCCGCCTGCCAACCCGACCGACAAGCCCAAGCCGGCGTGGAAGGGCGACTATGCCCTCGACCCCGGCCTGGCCAAGGAGGTCGCGATTTTGGTTCAGGACGTGCGGTCGAACATGGTGTCGCAGTTCAACCAGTCGCTCATCTATTTCGTGGCCGAAGGCAAGGTGCCGGTCCAGTTCATTGAGCCGCTGCTGCGCGCGTGCATTGAAGGTGAACACGCCAAGAACTGGCCGAGCTTCGTGCTGGTGGGTCGCCGCCGCGCCGATGGCACCAACCGCCGGTCCGGTTTCAACGCCACCTTGTCCAAGGTCGAGGAGGTCGGCAAGTTCAAGGTCAAGGCGCCGACCTCGGGCAAGGTGCTGTCGTGCGAGGCCTGGGCGTCGATCGGCAAGGACCAGTTGGGCGGCACCGGTTTCAAGCCCATCGTGTTCCACGAAGGCGCGCAGATCCACATCGGCCGCCTGAACGACGACGGCACCATCGCCAGCGTGCAGAGCGCGGCCGGTCACGGCGACGGCGAGCGCCTGGAGAAGTGGGCCGATCAGCAGAACATGTCGATGGTCGTGGCCGTGCCGCAGTCGGCGACCTACGAGCAGTGGCTCGAAGCCATCAACGGCGTCGCCTACAAGTGCGAAGACGACGAGTGCTCGCGCGAACGCGGGATCAAGGTATTCCTGGCGACCTGCAAATAGCGCCCGTCTGAGCCGCGGTCAGTTGGCGGCGGCGATGTGCAGCTCCGCCAATTGCTTGGGTTCGACCGTGCACGGCGCCTCGGACATCAGGCACGTCGCCCGCGCGGTCTTGGGGAAGGCGATGACGTCGCGCAGGCTGTCGGCGCCGACCAGCAGCATCATCATGCGGTCCAGGCCGAACGCGATGCCTCCGTGCGGCGGCGTGCCGTATTGGAGCGCATCGACAAAGAAGCCGAACTTGGCGCGGATCTGGTCGTCGGAAAGCCCGAGCAGCCGGAAAACCTTGGCTTGCACGTCGCTCTGGTGGATGCGGATCGAGCCGCCGCCCAGTTCGGTACCGTTGAGCACGAGGTCGTAGGCCTGCGCCAGCACCGCGCCCGGATCGCGTTCGAGTCGCTCCAGGTGATCCGGCCGCGGGCTGGTGAACGGGTGGTGCATCGCCGCCCAGCGGCCCTCGGCCTCGTCGTATTCGAACATCGGGAAATCGGTGACCCACAGGAAGGCCCAGCGGTTCTTGTCGAGCAGGTTCAGCCGCTCGCCGACCACCAGGCGCAGCCGGGCCAGCGCCGCGTTGGCGACCGCCGGCTTGTCGGCGACGAAAAGCACCAGTGCACCTTCGGCCGCGCCCAGGCGGTCCTGCAGCGCCGCGCGCAGTTCGGGGGACAGCGACTTGGCGACCGGCCCCGACCACTCGCCGGCCGCGGCGATCCGCGCCCACGCCACGCCCTTGGCCCCGTGGGCCGCCGCCTCCTGGGGGAAGGTGACGTCGAGGTCCTTGCGCGAAAACGCCGCTCCGTCGGCGATGGCCAGGGCCTTGACCAGGCCGCCGGCCTCCAGCGCCGCGACGAACGGCCGGAATTCGGTCTGGCCGCGCAGCGTTTCAGTCAGATCGGTCAGCGGAAGGCCGAACCGCAAGTCCGGTTTGTCGCAACCGTAATTGTCCATCGCCTCCGCGTAGGTCATGCGGCGCAGCGGCAGGGGCACCTCCACGCCCAGGAACTGCTTCCAGACGAAGGCGACGTAGCCCTCCATCAGTTCGTAGAGTTCTTCACGGGTTGCGAACGACAGCTCCAGGTCGAGTTGCGTGAACTCGGGCTGACGGTCGGCGCGCAGGTCCTCATCGCGAAAGCACCGACAGATCTGCATGTAGCGGTCCATGCCGGCCATCATGAAAAGCTGCTTGAACTGCTGGGGCGACTGCGGCAGCGCATAGAACTGGCCAGGATGGATGCGGCTCGGCACCAGGTAGTCGCGCGCGCCCTCCGGCGTCGACTTGGTCAGGATTGGCGTCTCAAGTTCCAAGAAGCCATTGTCGATGAAGTACTTGCGCGTCAGTTGGGTGACCTGGCTGCGCGCGGCGAAGTTGCGGTTCAACTCGGGCCGCCGCAGGTCGAGGTAGCGGTACTGCAACCGCAGGTCGTCGTTGGCGTGCACGCCGTCCTTGATCTCGAAGGGCGGCGTCTGCGCTTCGGACAACACCTCGAGGCCGTCGACCTCGACTTCAACTTCGCCGGTCGGGATCTTCGGGTTGACGTTGGCGCCGCGCGAGATGACCTTGCCGGTCGCCGCGACCACCCACTCTGGGCGCAGCGACAGGGCCAAAGCGTGCACGGCGGCGCGGTCTGATTCGCAGCGGATCTGCACGAACCCGGTGCGGTCGCGCACGTCCACGAACACCACGCCGCCGTGGTGCCGATAGGCCTGCACCCAACCGTACACGGCGACCTGGCGGCCGATGTCGGCGGCGCGGTAGGCGCCATTGCCCTGGGTGCGGCGGGTGGTGTGCAGAATCGACGTCATCACGCGCTCCGGTTCGGCCAGCGGGCCGAGGGGCGCGGATGGTAAGGACTTGGCGTGGGCGGGGCAAGCGCGCCGCGATCTGGCCCAACGGCCGCAGGTGCGCTACATTCGCCCGCGCCGCCCGGCGGGAGGTGCTGTGAATCACAGACGTTTTCCAATGATTGCAGCGATTTCAGCCGTCGCATGCGCGGCCATGGCTTTCCTCCCGGGGCAAGCGACACCGGCCACGAAAAAGCCGAAGCGCCCACCGGTCGCCGCGGCCGAACCGGAAAAGCCGTGGCCGCTGCCGCAACCATGGCAGGTCGATCGATTCACCCTGGACAACGGCATGCGGGTGTTGGTGCATACCGACCGGTCCGCTCCACTGGTGGCCGTGGGTCTGATGGTCGACGTCGGATCGCGCGACGAGGCGCAGGGTCAAAGCGGCCTCGCGCACTTCTTTGAGCACATGATGTTCCAGGGCAGCAAGCACAGCGGCAAGATGGAGCACATGCGCGCTCTGGAGGGCCAGGGCGCGGACCTGAACGCCAACACCAGCGCCGATCGCACCTGGTATTACCAAGTGGTGCCGCGGCCAGCGCTCGAATTGGCGCTGTGGCTCGAAGCCGACCGCTTTGCCAATCTGGTCATCGACGCTGCCAACGTCGAGAACCAACGTCAGACCGTGATGGAGGAACTGCGCGAGCGCATCGAGAACCGGCCGCTGGTGCGCTCGCACCTCGAACTGGTCGCCAACGTCTATGCCAGTTGGGCGATGGGCCACCCGACGATTGGCTCGATCGAGGACCTGAACCGCGCGCCGGTGCTAGCGTTCGCATTGTTCTGGCATCGCTGGTACACGCCCAACAACTGCGTGCTGGTGCTGTCGGGCGACATCGACGTCGGCGCGGCCCGGCCGCTGGTCGAACGGACCCTCGGCCTCGTACAACGCCGCGCCGACATCCGCCGCCAGGCTGTGCAAGAGCCGGCGCCGACCGGTCACGCCGGTGCCACGCTCTACGACAAGCTGGCGCGCACGCCGGCCGTCCACCTGGCCTGGAAGGTGCCGGCCCACCCGGACCCGGACGCCTATGCCTTGGACTTGCTGGCCGAAGTGCTTGGGTCCGGCGATTCGTCGCGGCTTGAGAAGCGCCTGGTCCGGCAGGGCGGGCTGGCGGCTGGCTATTCGGCAGGCACCCATGGCCGCCGCGATCACGACCTCTTTCAGGTGTATGTCGAGTTGGCCGAGGCGGGCCCTGCGGCCATCGCTGAGACGAAGCGCAGGATTCGCGAAGAGATTTTGGATATCGCCGCCAATGGCGTGACGCCCGAAGAGCTGCGCCGCGCGCAGATCGCTTTTGAAGCCGGCTGGGTCCGCGCCGCCGAGAGCCCGGCGCGCCGCGCGGAACTGCTGGCGATGTTCGAGGTCTATCACGGCGACGCCGACAAGCTGCGCCAGGTGTTGCCGCGCTACCGGGCGGTCAATTCGGCCGGCGTGCAGCGGGTCGCACGCGGCTGGCTGACGTGGGATCGCGAGGTCGAGTTGGAGGTGTTGCCGTCCGGTGCGACTGCCACGCCCGTCGGCGCCAAGCCCGATTGGATCAGGCGGGCCGAAAGGGGCATCGCCGACGCCGAAGCCCGCAGGGTCGCTGCACAATTGCGTGCCAAGGAGGAGGCCCAGCGCAAGGCCGCCGAAGCCGTGCCGCCGCCCGCCGAGCCGACCCCGGTTGCATTGCCGCCGCAGGCCACGGACGGCGCCAAATGAGGGGTGCCCTGCTCACCGTTGCTCTCGGGTTGGCGCTTGTCGGGTGCAGCGCCCCGCGCGTCGCGCCGCCGCCCAGGCCGCCGCCGCCCGAAATCGACACGTGGCCGCCCCGACCGATGGTGACGGCGCCGGTCCAGGCGGTCTTTCCGACGCCCGTCGTATGGGGCATCCGCCGGACTGAGGCCGGCGCTGGCGTGACCGCGGTCGTCGCCGAACGCCACGAACTGCCGATCGTGCACCTGCGATGGGTCATTCCTGGCGGGCGCATGCTGGCTTGGAACGGCACCGCCCACCGCTGGCCCGAGGGCACCCTGAACTTTGCCGCCGACGTGGCGCGCATGGGCACGCGGACCCACCCTGGCACGAAGTTTGCCGCCGCCCTGGCCGACCTCGGCGCGTCGCTGGACGTGCACGCGCTCGGTGACGCGGTCGTCGTCGAAGGTTCGGTGCTGAGCCACCAATTCGACCGCATGTTGCCCCTGCTGCGCGAGTTGCTGCTTGAGCCCGCCTTCGACAAGGCCGACATCGAGACCGTGCGCAAGCGCGTCCAATCCGACCTGCAAGCAGAGGCCGGCGATCCAGAGGCCGTCAGCGCCCGCCTTGCCCTGCGCCTGGCGTTTGGCTTCGGTCACCCCTACGCGGCGGACGCGCCGACCGCGGACTCGCTGCTGCGGATCCAGCGCAAGGCCCTGACCGAGGCCTGGGCCGCGGCGACACGGTTGGGTGGCAGCACGCTGGTGGCTGTGGGCGACGTGCACCCCGCAGCGCTGGCTCAGGCGGTCGAGCGCACGTTTGGCGCGGCCATCGAGACCCTGCCGACGCAGCCAACCGTGGCGTTGGCCACTCCTGCCACCCTGGACACCTGCCATGTGGTCCATGTCGCCAGCGCGACGCAAGCCGCCTTGCACCAATTCGTGCCCGGACCGCCGCGCCGCACGCGGCAATGGCCGGCGCTCATCGTGGCCAACCAAATCGTGGGTGGGTCGGCCAGTTCGCGGCTCTTCACCGAGTTGCGCGAGCGCCGCGGCTACACCTATGGCATCTACAGCGGATTCGACGCCCGTCGCACTGCCGGTCGCTGGTCCTTGCAGGGCAGCGTGCGCAACGCCGTGCTCGGTGACGCACTGTTGGCCATCGACGACCAATTGCTCGCCGCCCGCCGCGAGCGACCCACGGATCGCGAAATGCAGGACGCGCGCCGGTTCTTGGCGGGCCAGTTCGCTCTGGCGTTGGCCGACGGCGACCAACTGGTCGACTACCTTGCGGCGATCCCCCTCTATGGGCTGCCCGCCGACGAGTTTGCCCACTATGCGCAGGCCTTGCAGGCGGTGACCGCCGACGACGCGCTGGAGGCCGTGGTCAAGACCGTGCCCGCCGCGGGCCGGGTGACGGTCATTGCCGGCGACTGGGAGGCGACGCGGCCGGGCCTGGATGCGGCGTGCCGCCAGATCGTCGAACACGACGCCGTGGGCAATGTCGTCAGGGTCGTGCTCGGCCGCGACGACGACATGGGCGACGCCGGAAGGGCGGCGGCGTTCGCGGCGTGGCAGCGCGGCCCGGCGGGGCTGGTCGCGACGGCGCGGTACTCGGCCGATGCCGACAGAAGCGCGCTTTTTCGGGCGGACGTCCTCGCGCTCTACGCCCGCGGCGCCGACGCCGACAAGGTGCTGGCGATGGGTCGGGCCGCCGCCGATTGGAAGCAGGCGCTCGCCCCGGCCCTTGCCGTCCGCCTGCTCCGCCACCTGGCCGACGCCGACAAGGCCGTGCAGAAGCGTGCCCATGCGCTGCTGCTGGCCATGGCGAACCACACGGTGGCCGGCAAGTGGGCCGACGTGGACCAAGAGGCAGGGCGCGCATTGCGAGTCGCGGTGGCCAATTGGGCCTTTGGCGATGTCGATGCCGGCAAGACGCCCGACCAGGTATTGGCGTTGGCCGACGCCCGGCTCGACCCCGGCGACCTCGCGCTGCTCGGCGACGCCTGCGGCGAAGTCCTGGAACACTGGCTGGCCAACGACGTGCGGCGCCACGAGGCCGTACAGGCGCTCTTGCGTGACAAGACGCCTGCGAACCTCGGTGCACTGGTCCGCGGCTATCGGCGGCTGTTTGCCTACGGCGTGGCGCCCGTGGACCGCGACCTGGAGGCACTGGGCCAGGTGCAAGGCATCGATGCGCTTGCGCTGCTGCTCGACGTGCACAGCAACGTCCAGGGCAGCGATCTGCCGCACGCGGTCACCCGCACGGCGGGCCTGATGGCTACGGCGCGCGCGCTGACCGACCGTCTGGCCAAGGAAAAGGCCCAAGGCGGGTCGGGCGGGACGGAACTCGCCGCGCGCTTCGACCGCGTCGAGAGCCACCTCGAGAACCTGCTGGCCATGCGCAACGCCGACGACCGGTGGTGGGCCGCCGGGCTGCTTGCCCGGTACCGCGCCGTGTCCGGCCTGCGGCGGGTGCTGGCGGGGCTGCGCGACGATGCGAACTACCGAGAACCGCGCTGGCGCACCGTCGATCCCAAGCGCATGGCAGCGCTTTTCGCCCGCGACGACATTGCGCCGCTCGGCCACGACGCCGAGCCCGCCCTGCTCGCAGCGCTGTCCGCGCCCAAGCCCATCGGCAAGGTGGTGGCGGTGCTCGGCCTGCGGGCGATCCACAGCGACGGCGGGCTCAACGCGCTGCGCACGAGCACCGACGACACGGAGGTGTCGACCTACCTCGAACTGCCTGCGCCCTTTACGGTGCGCGATCTGTGCCTCGCCTCCGTGGACGTCATGCGCATGTGGCGCGACATCGACAAGCAGGTCTCGGCCGGCACGATGTCGGTCGAGTCGGCGGCGATCTACAGGGATGTGTCGTACTTCATCGTCGAGCTCGCCGACAAGCGGCTGCGCGAAGAGGTCCACCGCCAGGTGTTGCAGCGCACCCAGGCTGTGCCCGCGGCAGCCGATTCGACTCCCGCCACGGCGCCACCCACGGGCAGCAATCCTGGCCACCCGCGCTGACACGCGCGCGCCCCCGCGGACGCCTGCAGGCACCAGCGATGACACGCGCAGGCCCCATGCGCTGACATGGGCGGGTCTCACGCGCTGACACACCCTGGACGCCGTGCTACGTTCGCCGCCGAGGTCGCCGATGTCCAAGCTCAAGTCCTCCAAGAAACCGACCGCGGCCGAGGTGCACCCGGCGCAGCGCACCGCGTTGTGCCAGCGCTGGCTGGCGGCAGCGTGCACCCACATGCGCCAGCGACTGGTCATGGCGACCCAGGTGCGCCAGGCCAAGGCAGCGGGCCTCACCGACGAGGAGGCGCTGATGTCGGTCGAGCCTACCCAGGTCGAGGTCACGCGCGCCTACAAGAAGTTGGCGCAGGTCGAGGGCGAGGCCGAGGGCCACAACCTGCGGCTGCCCATCGAAGTCCTGACGGCTCAGGGCGACCTGGGCGACGACGACCGCGACATCCTGGTGCTGGCGGTGGCGCCGCAAGTCGACGTCGAAATCCGCGACGCCATCGCCCGCTTCAACGACAACTTGCTCGCCAACTACGTCGACGTGCGGCTGTGTGTCGAGTTCCTGCGCACCGACCCGGTCGAGCGCCTCGGCCTGCGCGGCCACTTTGCCCCCGATGCGTCGCTGCGGCGGTTGCGCTTGGTCGCGCTGGAGAAGCGCGATGCCGGCGGCGACAACCTGCTCGGCTACGAGGTGACGCCCGCTCCGCGCGCCTTGCAGTTGCTCCTGGGCGATCAGGGCCTGCTCGACGTGTCGATGTCGGGCATTGCCGAGTTCCGCCGTTCGCAGGTGCGGCTCGACCAAGTCATCTTGCCGGCGGGCGACCTCGACCCGATGCTGACGCTGCTCGATGCGTGGTCTCGGCGGGCGCAACGGACGCATGCCGCGGCGTCGCCGTTCTCGATGGCCCCTGGGCTCGTCGTCGAAGTTTCCGGTCCACCCGGCACCGGCAAGACCATGCTGGTCGACGGGTTGGCCCACCACCTGGATCGGCCGATCCTCGAAATCGACGCCAGTCGCCTCACCGAGCAAGCCGACATCGATGTGCAGCGCGCGTTGCTGTCCAGCCTCGATCAGGCGCGCCTCATCGACGCCATCGTGGTGCTGGATGGCGTGGACGGGTTGCTCGCCAAGGGCAACGCCAAGGTCGACGTCGTGCAGGAGTCGATGCGCGGCCACCCGGGGTTGGTCATCTTGACGTCGCGCGATACCGCCACCTTGGACAGCAACCTCGACCGCTTCATCGTGCAGAGGCTCATCCTGGACACTCCGGGTCCGGTCGAGCGCAAGCGCATCTTCGATCTGCACGTGCCGGACGGCGTGGCCTTCGAGGACGATGCGGCCATCACCGCGCTCGCTGGCCAGTTCACCTTTCCAGGTGCGCTCATCCGCAATGCCATGCAGGTGGCCACCAACCGCGCGTTCGCCCTGTCGCCCGACGCCCCGGTCATCGGCGCGGAGTTGCTCAAGAAGGCCTGCTACGAGCAGATCCGCGCCAGCCTGGACGAATACGCGGTGCGCAAGAAGGTGGGGCTCACGCTCGAAGACCTCATCGTGCCGACCGAGACCCGCGACGACATTGAGGAGATGTTCGTGGCCGCCCGGCAGCGTTCGCATGTGCTGCACAACTGGGGATTCGCGCAGAAGATGAGCACCGGCAAAGGCATTGTCGCGCTTTTCTCGGGCGAACCAGGCGTCGGCAAGACGCTGTGTGCGACGATCCTGGCCAACGAGATGGACCAGCAACTTTTCCAGATCGCCATCCCGCGGGTCATCAGCAAGTGGATCGGTGAGACTGAGAAGAACATCGAGAAGATCTTCGAGACCGCCAAGGCCAGCCACGGCATTCTGCTTTTCGACGAGGCCGACTCGCTTTTCGCCAGCCGCACCAAGGTCGATTCGAGCGTCGACCGCTACAGCAACATGGCGACGAACATGCTCTTGCAGGAGATTGAGAACTTCGACGGCATCGTCATCCTGACCACCAACTTGGAGAAGAACATCGACAAGGCCTTCCAGCGCCGCATCGGGTTCAAGATCCACTTCCCGTTTCCCGAGGCGCCGTATCGCGCCAAGATCTGGCGCACACTGGTGCCCCGGACCTGCCCGGTGGATCCGGCCCTGGACTGGGAGGAACTCGGCCTCCGCTTTGAGCTGTCGGGTGGCCACATCAAGAACGCCGTGCTGCGCGCCGCCTATCAGGGGTCAGCCGACAACGACATCCTGCGCTTCAAGCATTTCGAGTACGCAGCGCGCCAGGAGTGCAAGAACGCCGGCAAGGTGTTTCGCAGCTCCGTCGGGGTTGGCGATTTGTTTTGACGTTTGCGTGGCGCGGTAGCCCTGGGGCGGCGCCGCAATCCTGAACAAGCGACCCGGTGTCCATGGATGCGACCTGCCGGCGGGCGGCGGATGTCGCACGGCAGCCCTGCTGCCCATTGGTCCTTGCCACAAGTTTGTCACAACGGTACGCTGGCATTCCCCGTCCGGTTGGACATGCCCGCTTCGCTCCGACCCTTGCCGCTTGCCCCCTGGCGCCGCCTTGCCGCGGCGGCCCTTGCGCTGCCGTTGTTCGCGCAATTCGTGGGGCTGTCGCTGGTCTGCCGGTGCGGCGGTTGCCCGACCAGCAAGGCCTGGGGCGTCGACGCGAACGCTGGCCGGCCTGCGTGCTGCCATGGCGACGAAGAAACGACCGCTACCGCAGCGGCGCCGGCCTGCGCGCCAACGGCAAGCGCCAAGAACAAGGCCGCCGACAAGGCTGCGGCGCTCTGCGGAGTCGCCACCACCGTCAAGGCCGGCCAGGAATTCAGCGCCGAGGTCCTGGTCACCCAGGTCGCCGACGGACCGGCTGTGCCCGGACTGTCGTTCACGGTCAAGTTCATCCACGTCGGCATGGGCCACGGCGGCAGCAAGGTGCCGATGGTTGAAGAGGCCGGTGGCGGCCTGTACAAGGTCACCGCGCTCAAGCCGTCGATGGCCGGCAACTGGCGGATGACCCTGACCGCGGGCGCCGACGCGTTCGCCTTCGACTTCAAGGTCAACTGATGGAGGCTTGCATGAACGTACGCCCTCTGCGGACCGCACCCCATTGGCTGGCCCGGGCAGCCGTGCTGCTGACTGTGGCCTGTACAGGCGCAGGCCACGGCACCACCGCGGGCTCCGACGCCCACGGCTCTGCCGATACGGGCCATGGCCACGCCAAGCTGACCTGGGAACAGCTGGCGCTCGGCTGCACGCCGATGGGTACCGGCGAGGCCGCCCACATCATGTGCAACCACGGCCACAGCCTGAGCCTGCACAACGACGACCTGTGGTCGCGGCGGCTCTACTTGCTCGCCCACGGCCACAAGGACCCCCACGAACTGGAGCTGATGCACGCGATGAACGGGCTGCCGCCGCCGCTCACGCCCATCCTCAAGGCGCGGCTGGGCGAGCGCGTGCGGCTGCGGGTCATCTCGTACGGGCCGCTTTTCCACACCTTCCATGTACACGGCCACGTATGGAACGAGGCGGGCAAGCGCAAGGACGTGCAGACCATGGGTCCGGCCGAGGTGTACGACGCAGCCGAGTTCTACGCGGGCGCGGGCGCCGACGACCCCGCCGAGCGCGCCGGGCCCGGCGACTGGATGTACCACTGCCACGTAGAGACCCACGCCGCGACCGGCATGTGGGGGGTGTTCCGGGTCCTGGAGCCCAAGACCACCGACCTGCCGGGCGCCGACGGCCGCTACCCGACGGAGGTGCCGCTGCCGCTCGGCGCTTCCGGGGCGACGGTCGACGTGTACGTGGTGGCGGCCGAGGTGCCGCTGTCGGTTGCGCGGGTGTTCAGCCCGGCCACCAAGAGCCTGGATCTGGTCGAGCGGCTGGCGCGGCTCTACGTGCCGCAATCCGACGAGGCGACCTTTCTGGCCGCCACCACCAGCAGCGTGCGCAAGCAGTTGGCGGACAAGAAAGAGTCGTGGACGCCGTGGATCCTGGCGCTGCGCCAGGGCGCCAACGTCCGCGTCCACCTGCGCAACCTGATGCCCGGGGTGCCGGTGTCGCTGCACCCGCATGGCGTCGCCTACGACAACAAAAACGACGGAACGCTGCCGCAGAACGTCGCGGTGCAGGGTGGTCCGCCGGTGCTGTACGAGTGGCGCGCCGACACGCCGGGCACTTGGCCGCTGCACGACCACACCAAGATCATCGAGAACCTGGGCCGCGGCCTGTTCGCGGCCATCGTGGTCAAGTCGCCCGCCGAGGAGCAGCAGCTGCAGCGCGACTACCTCGTGTTCATGCACGACTACGACATGGACTGGGTGATGGGCAGCGACGAGCCGGGGGGATCCGGGCACTGAACGGCGCGGGGGTTTCGTGTGGGTCGGGTCGCCGGTTTGCCCCCTGGGAGGCACTTCACCCGACGAGGCCCATCGCCAGCCTGTGGCGACCCAGGGCCGTCGGGGAGCAGAACGAGCTGGCGCCGCCGCAGGGCCGCGGGCCGCGGCCGCACAAGAGTTGCTGGCGCGGTTGGTCGCGAGCGGTGTCAGCGAGGACGAGGCGCGTTGGATGCTGGGCTTGGGGTAGGTGGCCGGGCGTGCTGGTGCGGGTCGCCGGCGCGATTTTCTCCGCGACCGCGCTACGCGCGAGAAGGGTCAAAGGTCAAAGGGCCCGGCGGCCCTGCGCATGTAGTTCCCAGGCGCGGCAGGGCCCACATTTCCACGAAAAACCGTGGCACGCCTGGTTCTCAGGGTCAGCCGGCGCCGAACTCGCGCCTGTGGCGGCCTTCGACAACGGCGCCGGACAGCGTCAGGGCCTGGCACAGCGTCTGGGCAGGATCAAGGCCGGCGGGCCCGTCGGTCGACGCAGTATTCCTTCCGACGACTTCCGAACAACCCCTCGCACAATGGCCCCCCCGGCCCAACGGCGCTACCATCGCCCCCATGTCCAACCCAACCCTGAGCCCGCTGCACCCCGCGATCGCCGCCTGGTTCGCCGAGCGGCACGGTGCCCCGACCGCCGTGCAGACGGAAACCTGGCCGGCCATCGCCCGGGGCGACCACGTGCTGGCGACAGCGCCCACCGGCAGCGGCAAGACCCTGGCCGCGACCTTGATGGCCTTGCAGTCCCTGCTGACCGGGCGCTGGCCGGCGGGCGAGCTGAGTGTGCTCTACGTCTCGCCGCTCAAGGCGCTGTCGGCCGACGTGCATCGCAACTTGTTGGCGCCCTTGGCGGAACTCGGACCGTGGCTGCGCGACCGCGGCGTGCGCGCCCCTGCCGTGCGGGTGGCCTTGCGCACCGGCGACACCGCCCAGCGCGACCGGGCCGCGACCCTGCGCACGCCGCCGGAGGTCCTGGTCACCACGCCCGAGAGCCTGCACATCCTTCTGGTGTCGGCGTCGGGTCGGCGCCTGCTCGCGCAGGTGCGGCTGTGCATCCTGGACGAAATCCACGCGGTCGCCGGCAACCACCGCGGCACCCTGCTGCTCTCAGCCGTCGAAGAACTGACGCGCATCGCCGGGCCGGTGCAGCGGGTTGCGCTGTCCGCCACCGTGCGGCCGCTCGACCAGGTGGCGCGGTTGGTGGGCGGTTGGGAGGGGCAGGGCGCTCAACGCCAGCCGCGGCCGGTGACGACGATTGCGCCCATGACGCCGAAGTCCTTCGACCTGCAAGTGATCGACGCCGAGATGGATGCGCTGGAGCCCAATGCGCCGCGCCCGGACGGCGACGACGGCGGCTTCTGGCCCGCGGCTGCCCGCGTTTTGCGCCGGGGCCTTTGGGCTCGCCGCAGCACGCTGCTGTTCACGCAGAGCCGGCGCACCGCCGAGCGCCTGGCGCGCGAGCTCAATGAGGCCCAGCCGATGCCCATTGCCTGGGCGCACCACGGGTCGCTGGCCCAAGAGCTGCGGCGCACGGTCGAGGCGCGCCTCAAGGCCGGAGAGCTGCGCGCGGTCTGCGCAACGTCGTCGCTCGAACTCGGCATCGACGTGGGCGCCGTGGACGAAGTGGTGCTCGTCGGGGCGCCGCGCTCGGTGGCCAGCGCCCTGCAGCGGGTTGGCCGGGCAGGGCACCAGGTGGGTGCGACCAGCAGGGGCCGGCTGCTGCCGTTTTTCGGCCGCGACGTGTTGCGTTGTGCGGTGCTGGTCGATCTGATGCACGCCGGCGTCCTGGAGCCCATCGCCATTCCGCGCCACCCGGCCGACGTCTTGGCCCAACTGATTCTGGCGCGGGTCGCCGCCGTATCTTGGACCGCCGACGCGCTTTTCGACCACCTGCGCCAGGCCGACCCGTTCGCAGAGCTGCTGCGCAGTACGTTCGATGCCGTGGTGCAGATGCTGGCGGGGCGTTGGGCGGGGCTGCGTGTGCGTGAGCTGCAACCGCGCATCGACGTGCACCCAGACGGCCGCCTGGTGGCGCGCAAGGGTATGGCGACGTTGGTCATTCGCTCGGGTGGGGTCATCGCCGACCGCGGCTATTACAAGTTGGTGGTGCACGGTTCGGGCACGCCAATCGGCGAACTGGACGAGGAGTTCGTGTGGGAGCGCCGCACCGGCGACGTGTTCGCCATCGGCGCCCAGGCCTGGCAGGTTGTGGAAAAGACGCGCGATACCGTGAGCGTCGCCCCTGCCCGGCGCGGCGCCGCCATGGCCCCGTTCTGGCGGGCCGACCCCGATGACCGCGGGCCGCTTTTGTCCGAGGCGACGCTGGACTGGCTGGCGCGGATCGAGCCCTGGATCGACAAGCCGGAATTGCCGCAGCGGCTCGCGGAACGCGGCACCCACGACCCCGCCGCGGTCCAGACCCTGGCGACGCTGTTGCGCGACGTGCACCGGGCGCTCGGAGCCCTTCCGACGCGCGGCCGTGTCGTTGTCGAGCTGTGCAAGGCCCCCGAGACGTCGGCGACGCAGGCCCTGTTGCACCTGGGCTGGGGCGGAGTGGTGCTGCGACCTCTAGGCCTTGCGTTGCGCGCCTGGCTGCAACACAGCACCGGCGAGCCGTGGCAAATGCAATCGGGCGACGACTGCATCTTGCTGCGGGTGCCGGACGGCCACGACATCCTGGGCTTGCTCGGGCCTTTCCTCGACGAACCGTTGGACCCCTGGCTGCGCGCCGGCCTGCGGGACTCGGCGGCGCTCGGCTTGCGCTTCCGATTCGCGGTCGGCACGGCGCTCGTCCTTCCGCGGTCGATCGCCGGCCGCCGGACGCCGCTTTTCCAGACGCGGGAACGCAGCAAGCAACTGCTGGCCGCCGTGGCCCACGACGCCGGGTTTCCCCTTCTGGCCGACGCCATGCGTGCGTGCCTGGACGAGCAATTCGACGTGCCGCGCCTGCAAGCCTGGCTCGACCGGTGGCGCAGCGGCCAACTCGAGGTCCGCGTGGTCCACACCTCGCGGCCGAGTCCACTCGCCGACGGCGTAGTGTTCCTGTCCGAAGGCGAGCTCATCTACGAGACCGATCGGCCCGGCGCGGCGCAGCCGGCAGCGGATGGCGCGCACGGGGCCTCAGGACCTTTGGTCTTGCCCGCGGCCGTGGTCGCCGACCTGCGGGCGCGCCGCATGCGCACCGACCCGGCGTGGGCCGCCGAAACGATGGAAGAACTGCGCGACCTCGTCGCCGAGCTGTCGCCGGTGGACCGCGACGAGTGGCAGGCGGTCGTGGCCGCGGCGGCCGAAGCGCAAGGCCGGCCGTTGCCGGACGTCGCCGCGGACCTTGCGCCCGCCGTGGTGGAACTGCCGTGGGGCGCGCGAGCGGCCGCCAGCGAGGCGCCCACGGTAGCCGCAGTGGCCACGCATCAGGCCGCCGCGGTCACCGTCCGCGCCTGCCTGGCGCGGTGGTTCGCAGCGCGCGGTCCGGTGACCATGGACCGGGCGGCGCTTGTCCTGGGTGTGCCCGGACCCGACCTGCAGGCGGCGGTCGCGCCCATGCTGGCCGACGGCACGCTGCTGGCTGACGTGCGCGTTTCCGGCAGCGATGCGCCGTGCTGGTGCGATCGCGGCTTTGCCGATGCGTGCTTGCGCCGCCGCCGATCGCTGGACCGTGGGCGCGTGCAGTCCGTCGCCGCGGACGACCTGGTGCTGTTGCGCGCGCATCGACACGGGCTGGTCGGGCGTGGGCGCGGTCCGGTCGCGGTGGCGCGCGCGCTCGACCTCGCGCAGGGTCAGGCCTTGGACCTGGGCTTGGTCGAATCGGCCTTCCTGCCGGCGCGGGTGGTCGACTATCGGCCGGGCGACCTGGACGCCGCGCTCGCCGACCACGGTCTGGTGTGGTGCGGAGCCGGCGATGTCGACGCACCCCAGGTCTGGTTCGCGCCGGCCGAGGCAGCGGCCGATTGGCGAGACACAGCGCCCGGGGACGCCCCGCCCGCCCTGGCGTGGCTGACCGACCCCGACGCCGCCTATCCGGCCGACGTCCTCCTGCGCAAAGCCGGGTTCGATCGCGCGTTGCTCTCGCGCCAGCTTTTCGAGGCGGTGTGGGCTGGCCAGTTGGTCTGTGCCGGGTTCGCCAGCCTGCGCAAGGGCCTGCAGCACAGGTTCGCCCCACCGCCTGGCTCGGGCCGTCCGCTCGGCGCGGGTCGCGGTCAGTCCGGCCCATCGCTGGTGCCCTGGAATGGGCCGTGGCAACGCGTGCCGGTCGCGGCGCCCGCCGACCCGGTGGCCAGCGCCGAAGTGGCGGCACGTCGCGCCCTGGCGATCGCCCGCCGTCTGGGCGTGGTGCACCGCACCCAGTGGAGCGAGGGTCGCGCAGGTTGCAGTTGGCGAGAGCTGTGGCCGGCGCTGCGGCGGCTGGACTGGTCCGGCAAACTGGTTGCCGGGCCGTGGGTTGCCGGCTGGACGGGACTGCAGCTAGCCGAGTCCGACACCGAGCGCGCCTTGCACGCCGCGCGGGCGTTTGCCAGTCAGCTCTGGTGGGTCCACAGTTGTGACCCCGCGGCTCCGCACCCGGCACTGCTCGGCTGGTCGGATCTGGCGCAGTTGCCCGTCCGCGCGGCCGGCACCTGGCTGGTGTTGCGCGGCAGCCGCCTGGTCGCCGCGGTGCGCCGTGACGGCCCCGATCTCACCTTCTTGGTGGCCGCCGACGATCCTGAACTGCCGGCGATCGCCGCGGTAGCGTTGGAGCGCGCGCGCCGGCCCGGTCAGCCGCCGTTGCACATCGACCTCGTCAATGGTCAGCCAGCGGCCCGGTCGGCCTACCGCGCTGGCCTGCTGTCGCTCGGTCTGCATGCCGACCACAAGGGGCTGATGGCGGGCTGACCTTCTTTGCCGCGCCCGACGTTTCTGCTACACAGGCCACCCTTTCGCCGCCGCCGCTGGCCGACCGATGATCAACCACTACCTGCCAATCTTGCGCGAATGCGAGCCGTTTCTCATCGCGCACCACGATGTGCGGCCGCAGTTGAACCTCGCGCCCGGCGGCATGCCGATACCGCCCGATAACGTACTGCACCCCCAGCACATGGCCAACGGCCGCTTCCTCGAACTGCTGGCGCGCCTCGACGGCCTGACGTTTGGTCCCTTCGGCATGCACATGCCGAGCTGGGTGTTCTACGACTGCGCTGTGATGCCTGGCGCCGTCTTTGGCCTCGCCATGCGCGCCGAGCGGGTGCCCGAGTGGGCGCGCGAGTCCCTGGGTGTGCCGGCGGACTACCTCGGCCTGGTCCCCATGGCGCAGTTCATCGCAATTCCCGTGCTGTCCGGGTTCGCTTCGGGAGCGACCGTGCCGACCACCTGGCTCATGTACACCTTGGAGACCATCAACGAGATTTCGCCCGGCATTGCGCCCCACGGGCTCATCGAGTTTACGCTGTGGATGGGGCTGCAAGTGTTCCCCATCCAGGAGTTGCAAGGAACCGTGCAGTGGCGATCGCCCAAGCTCGCGACCCTGGCGCACTTGGGCCCATTGGAGTTGCTGACGGCGTGGACGCCCGCGCACTCGCTGCCGCGCACACTGACGTTCAAGATGCACCTGCGCGATCTGCACTTGCAAAGTGTGCTGCTGGCCCCGCGCGCCCACCCCGACGCGCCGCCACCCAATGCGCTCATCGATGTCGACGACGAAGGCGCGCTGCGGCAACTGCAACGCGACATCGAGGCCGGCCATCGAATCCAGGTCGTCGGCCAGCCCACCTCGGTCGGTTGCCACGTGCGCGTGCCGATCTTTCGCGCCGCGCCGACCGCCGCCTGACGCTGCATCCGCGCCGCACGGGATACTGCATGGTCCTGCCATTCCCCATCAAGGGCGATCACCTGCTGCGCGAACTGGTTCCCTACGTGGTCGCCACGCCCGCCAACTTGCCGTTGCTCGAATTGCAGCCGTTCGGGTTACCGACGCCGTCGGCCCACGTCATCGACCCACTTCGCCTCGAATCGGCGGTCTTTCTGGACCTTTTGCACAAGCTCGACGGGCTGACCTTTGGCCCCGAGGGCATGCCGATGCCCAAGTGGGTGTTCTACGACTGCTCCGAACTGCCGGGCGCGATCTATGGGCTGGCGCGCCCGGCGGCGACGGTGTGGCCCAAAGTGCGGTCGCTTTTCCAGATTCCCGCGGACTACGCGGGGCTGGTGCCCGTGTCGATGTACGTCGCCATCCCGATGCCGCAGCCGGGTATGTGGTTCGGACACAACCTGTCGTCGCTGGCCCCGGTGTTTCGGCGGCTCGATCTGGTGCCCGATCTCGACCTGGCTGGCCTGGGGTCGCTGACCAAGGGCTTGGCGCTCAAGTGTTTTCGGGTCCAGCAGTTTTGGGGGGCCACGCAGTGGCAGTCCAAGGCCCTGTACATCCACGCCAAGTTCGGACCGTTGGCGTTGCAGACCGCCTATACGCCCGCCCATTCCGAGCATGAGACCCTGACGTACGGCTTTCGCTGCACCGACGGGGCCCTGCGCGCGTCCATGGGCGATCCCGGGGTGCAGATCGCGCGGCCCCCCGTTGACGCGTGGATCGATGGACGCGACGTCGTCCGGCTCAAAGAACTGCAGGCGCAGATGGAGCGCGGCGAGGCGTGGTGCATTCCACAGGCGCCGCGGCCTCAAGCCGACGGGATGCTGGTGCCGATAGCGCGCTGGACGACCGCTTGCTCGTGACACCCGGTTGCGCGCCGCGGTGCCCGTCCTACACTATCGCCCCGCTGCATTGCGCGCGGACCACAATCTAGGAGACGGCCATGGCCGGCAACAACACCGCCACGTTCACCGACAACAACTTCCAAGCCGAAGTGCTGCAGAGCGACAAGCCCGTTCTGGTGGACTTCTGGGCCGTCTGGTGCGGCCCGTGCCGGATGGTCGGCCCCATCGTCGATCAACTCGCCGACGAGTATGCCGGCCGCGTCAAGGTCGGCAAGGTCGACGTCGACAGCAATCAGCGAATCGCCGCGAGTTACCACATCTCGTCCATCCCGACGCTGATGGTGTTCAAGGGCGGCCAGGTGGTCGAGCAGGTGCTCGGCGCCCAGCCCAAGCAGCGCATTGCCGCGTTGCTCGACCGCCACGTCTAGGAGCCTGTAGGCGAAATGCCAGAATCGGCAGTTTCTGGCCGACAGGTTCCTAGGCAGGCCGCGGCTGCGGCCTGCCAGCGACCGAAACTGCCTGAAAACACTTCAGGCAGTTCTTGGTCGCTGCCCCGATCGCAACCGCCGCGGAGCCTGTCGGACGATAGTCCGACAGGCTCCTAGACGCCGACTGCAGCCCCGCGCCGCGCCGCGTGCGCCCAGGTGACCCATGGATCGCAAGGTTGGTTTCGTACTGCTGGGCGTGCTGGCGCTGGTCACCGCCTATTTTCTGGTCTCCGGCTTGTCGAGCGGCCCCGCGGCGCCCGCGGCCTCCAAGGGCGAGGCTGGTGGCAAAGAGGACGACCACGCGACCAGCGGCGCGGCGGCCCAAGCCCCGGTCATCAAGAGGGAGCAGGCCATCGGCGACCAACCTGCGCCGGACGCAGCCAACCTGGCTCTGCCTGGGCAGTTGCCGGCGCTCAAGGGCGTCCAGGGGGCGGCGGGCGCAACGGGGCCAGTCGCGGGTCCGGTCACGCCGCACGGCCAACTGGAACTCGATGGGGACGTCAAGGAAGAGGATGCCGAGGCGGCCATCAAGGCCATGTGGCCGGCCATCAAGGACTGCTACGTCGAACTGCGCCAGCGCGCCCCGCAGGCCCGCGGCCGCATGCTGATGAACTTCAAGGTTCGTCCCGCCGAGGCCAATCAGGCGGCCACCGGCGAGATGTTCCTCAAGGAAACGCAGTTCACCGACCCCAAATACCTGACCTGCGTGCGCGCTGCCATCGACAACGCCCGCTTCCCGGTGGCGAAGAACCTGAACGGATCGGTGACCGTGCCGCTTTTCCTGGCGCCGCAGGACGCGGGCGAGCCGGCGGCGCAATAGGCCGGTCGGTCACGCGCTGGTGGCCGTCCAGAAACCGAGCCAACCACCGCTGAAGCACGCCACCAGGGTCAGCAGGACATAGCCTGCGAACGCACTCCACTGGCCGCCCATCGCCAGATTCAGCAGTTCCGCATTGAACGTCGCATACGTGGTGAAGCCGCCGAGAAACCCGGTGGCCAGACCAAGGAACACGACCGGTTGCAGATCGCGGGAGTGCTGCACGCCAAAAAGGTAGCCAAACGCCGCGCTGCCGACGAGGTTGACCAGCAGGGTCGCCAAGGGCACGCCAGCGGGCGCGATCCCGGATAGCGCCACTGCCACGCCGTAGCGGGCCACGCCGCCCAGTGCGCTGCCGACGGCCACCGCCAAGACCTTGTCCACGGGCAATCCGCCGACTATCCGTTGGGGCACAGCACGAAAAAGCAGCGGGCGTTGTCGCCGAACAGACCGCAGGTGTCACACCAACAGCTCGTGTAGTCCTCGCCCTTGACGTACACGCACTTGTCGCTGGCCTTGCCCGCGCACTTGCTCGCTCCGCACTCGGGCCGTGGCTCGCTGCACAGCTTGGCGTTGCACCAGCAGTCCGGCGCATGGCCAGGCATCTTCTGGCAGCCGCACCACGACGGTGGCGGGGTGTTCACGAACACGCAATCGTCCAATTCGTCGCAGCCGGCGCTGTTCTCCAGGCCCGCATCCTTGCACACGATTTGCGGGCACTTCTTCTGGTCGGCCTTGCACGCCTCGCCGCAGAAGCACTTGGGCTGCGCGGTCGGGCACAAGCTCGCGTCACACTTGGGCGTCTTGGAGGCCGGGCACTTGTCGCCGCAGTAGCACTTGCCGAGCGAGGGGCACTTGTTGAGGAACGCACAGTCCTTGTCCAGCGCCTTGAAGCCCTCGTTGAGCGCGCTGCCGGCGCACGTCGCAACCGGCGGCGGCCCGCTATCGGCCGAGGTCTTCAGGTCGCTCGCCGTAGTCCCGTCGGGCGCGCTGGCGGCGTCGCTGGCCTTGCCGGATCCGGTCAGCGAAGGGCTGGCTCCGCCCTCGCCGCACGCCACGGCCGTCGCGACCACCACCGTCGACAGCGTCCAGGTTCTCAAGGCTTGCATGGGCCGTTCTCGCGGCACCCGGTTGGGGCGCGGGCGAAGGGTACACGGCGATGCCGGGCCGTTCAACCAGAGCCGTGGACCGGCAAGGGCAACTGCTGCGCTCCAGGAACCCCGGGATCGGCACCCTTGCCCGAGGCCGCGTCGATTTGGCAAGATGCGCCGCCACACGCGACGTCGGGCGTCGCCGCCAAGGCAGGACCCATGCAGTGCCGCATTCTGACGCTCTCCCTCGGTGTTTTGGTCGCCGCCTGCCAGGGCACCGACGTCGCCCCGGCCACCATCGGCAATGTCGGCGGCGCCGACGTGGCCAGCGCGGACGGCAAGCTAGGCGATGGCGCCGCGCCAACGGCAGACGCTGGCGCAATCAGCGACGGCGGCGTTTCCGGAGGCACCGAGACGGCGGCGGGCACCGATGCGGCTGTCGTGCAGGATGGCGCGGTGGCCGTCCCGGACACGGCCCTCGGACCAGACAACGGAACGCCCGTCACCGATTCCGGCCAACCGACCACCGATGGCGCCGAACCGCTGCCCGATGGCGTGGTCACGCCCGACGTGCCGCTCGACGCCGCGCAGCCCGACGGCGCAGTCGCCAAGTACCAGTTGTGCAGCCAGCTCTTGACCTGCGTGTGGGTGGCGTGCGGCAACAGCGCCGACCCGAACTGCGCGGCGCCGTGCCTTTCAGTGGCCTCGCCGCTGGCGGCCGCCGGCGTCGCCCCTTACCTGAATTGCGCCAAAAACAACTGCATCGCTGGCGCCTGCGCCAAGGACCCCAGTCCCAAGTGCATCGGCGACTGCGTCGGGGCCAAGTGCATGATGGCGGCGATCGCCTGTGGCGCCGACGGCAAATACGGTCCAGAGCCGTGCCCGAGCGCCTTCGGGTGCCTCGAAGGCTGCAAGGACAAGGGGCCCGAATGCTCCTATGGCTGCTATGCCAAGCTCAGCAAGCCGGCACAGGCGCAGATGGACGCGCTTTTCACCTGCGCCGCCGCCGCTGGCGACAAGGACGCATTTGAAGCGTGCCCCTCGCAAGCGCTGACCTGCATTGCGGGCGGCAAGACCGGTTCGGGCAACTGCACGTCGCTTTTCGTGTGCATGGACAGTTGCAACAGCCTGCCCGAAGCCGCCAAGGTCGGTTGCCTTGGCGGGTGCTGGGGGACTGCGACCCCGGCCGCGCAGTCGCTGTGGATTGCGATCAGCAAGTGCATGCAGGCACCGGCTGCGCCCTGCGGCCAGACCTTCGCGACTTGCGCCGAACCCAAGGGCACCAAGACCTGCCTGGACGCCCTGGGCTGCTGGGACGGCTGCGACAAGGCGCAAAAGAAGGCCGATTGTCACCTCGGTTGTTTGTCCGCAGCGTCGCCGGTCGAGGCCACCAAGGCCGGCAACCTGCTGGTGTGCATGGGCGCCAAGTGCGACTCGTGCAAGGGCGACAAGACCTGCGAAAGCGAATGCACCAAGACCAAGTGCAAGACAGAGTTTGAGTCGTGCCTCAAGTAGCCATCGCCTGGCGGCAACCTCCCGCTCGCGTTGCAAATTCCGACGGCGGGCCTTGCGCCAACCCACCAAAAACGGCTATGGTCCGCCGCTCCGCGGTCCAAGGGCCGCCCATCTTCACAGTTCTTCCATCTTTGTCGCTGGTTGCCCGACGTGCCGCGATCACGGCCATGCCGGGCACCCCTTGCCCTGCGCGAACCGCGCACGATCGCAACGAGGTCGCCATGCTCCGTGGGTCGACAGCACGTTTCTCATTCCCTGTGTGCGGCTTCGCCGCGATCGCGGCGATCACCATGCCGGCCTGTGTCGCCGGTGGCGGTAGCGGTGGCGGTGGCGCTGGCGGTGGCGGCGCGAGCAATGTCGTCGCGGCCGGAGCCGAGGGCGAAAAATGCGACCCGAAGGTCGCCAGCGGCGGGTGCAACGGGCAAAAGCCGATGCAGTGCGTCGCCGACACGGACCCGGCCAATGCCGTCGGCGGCAAGTGGACGCCAGCGGGCGCCGAGTGCCAGCCACCGACCGTGTGCAGCGCGGTCTACGACGCGACCATCAAGGCCACCAAGGCCGAGTGCAAGGCCTCGTCGGCCACCAATCCGGGCACTGACACGGCCACGACTGGTCAGGACGCGACCAGCGGCGGCGGTGACGGCGTGGTGACCGCGGATGGCACGGTCTCCGTGCCGGACGGCACCAGCAGCGGCGACGGAACCGGCCTCGACATCAACGTCAGCGACATCGTCAAGTGCATGCAGGCCAAATGCGCTTCGCAGGTCACGGCATGCAAGGCCGACCCGGTCTGCGCAGCCTCGTACAAGTGCATTGAAGGCTGCAAGGACATCGCCTGCCTCGCCAAGTGCCCGCAGCCGCCGGAAACCAACGCGGCCGCCAGCGCGCTGCAGGTGTGTTCCAGCAAGCAGCAGTGCGTGCCCGGCGCCACTACGCCCGTGTGCGGCAACGGCACCTGCGAACCAGGAGAAACGGCCAGCACCTGCGCCCAGGACTGCAAGGGCGCCGTGTGCGGCAACAACGTCTGTGAGGCCCCCGGCGAGAACGCCGAGACCTGCGCCAAGGACTGCAAGTCCAGCGGGCCCGTGTGCGGCAATGGCGCTTGCGAATCCGGCGAGACGCCCTCGAATTGCTCCGCCGACTGCAAGACCACGACCGGTGGCTGCGGCGATGGCAAGTGCACGAGCGGCGAGACGTGCCCCATGGACTGCGACCCGGTCTACACCAAGAGCTTCCAATGCGTTTGGAGCACATGCCCGTCGCAGATGGCGGCCTGCGGCGCCAAAAAGGACTGCGTCGACTTCTACAACTGTCTCATCTCCTGCAAGTGCGACACTGCGTGCATGGAGTCCAAGTGCACCTCTATGGCCCTCAAGGTGCAGGCCGAGCTCACTGCCATGGCGCAGTGCGCCCAGCAAAAAGAGTGCCCCGACCCGTGCGCCAGCAGCGGCCCCAAATGCGGCAACGGCATGTGCGAAGCGGGCGAAACTCCGTCGAGCTGCCCGGCGGACTGCAAGTCGACCGGCCCCAAATGCGGCAACGGCACCTGCGAGGCGGGCGAGAGCAGCGCCACCTGCCCCGCCGACTGCAAGTCCACGGGCAGCCACGTGTGTGACCAGTACTGCGGCAAGGGCGCGCCAGGCGGGTGCTACTGCGACTCGGTGTGCCTTGACCAGAAGGACTGCTGCACGGCCGACGGCAAGGGCAAGGCGGCGACCTGCGCGGGTTCGACGTGCGGCGAGTGCAACGGCGCACCACCGCCTCCCTGATCCGCGCGCCCGAGACGGAACTTCGGCCGCTGACGGGCACGGCCCCGCCAGCGGCCGTTGTGCGACTGGATTCCGCCCAGAGCAGTACGGCGTCGCCGTGGCGTCGCGGCGAGGTCAGCCGTCGACGATGCGCGTGCCGGCGCGGCCTGCCAGGATGCGCGCGACGTGGCCGACCGATCCGATTGCGGCCGGCTGGCCTGTGGCGCGCGCAAAGTCGATGGCTGCCTGGACCTTGGGACCCATCGATCCCGGCGGGAATTGGCCCTGCGCCAGGTGGGTCTGGGCCTCCGCCGCCGTCATCTGGTCCACGCGGCGTTCGGTCGGCTTGCCGAAATCGAGGCTGACGTGGTCCACGGCGGTCAGCACCACCATCATCTGCGCACCCAACAACTGGCCGAGCAGCGACGACGTCAAATCCTTGTCGATCACGGCCTCCACGCCGGCCAGACGGCCGCTGTCATCGCGCACCACGGGCACGCCGCCGCCACCGCCAGCGATGACCACGTCCATGCGCGACATGGCTGCGTCGATGGCGCCAATGTTGACGATATCGATCGGCCGCGGGCTCGCCACGACCTTGCGCCAGCCGCGCCCCGCGTCCTCGACCATCTGCCACTTGTTGCGCCGCATCAGTTCGCGCGCGCGCAACGGGGCGAAGAAGGGCCCAACGGGCTTGGTGGGGCGCGAAAAGCCGACGTCATCGCCCGCGACCTCGACCAGCGTCAAGACGGTCGCGACGCGCAACGTGTGCGACTGGTTGTAGAGCGCCAACTCGAGCTGGTATCCCATGGTGCCCTGCGTCGATGCCACGCAGGCATCGAGGCTGGAGATCGGCACCTTGGTCGAGGCCTCCTCGCTGCGGATGAGCTCTTGGCCGACCTGGGGCCCATTGCCGTGGACGAGCATCACGCGGTAGCCGCGACGGCACAGTCCGTGCAGCACCTTGGCCACCTCGACGGCACGCCGGTACTGCTGGGCCAGCGAACCATCGTCCGTCGCCTGCATGAGCGCGTTGCCGCCCATCGCCAACACGACCAAACGTCGGCCCGAACCGACCTGGCGAACAGCTTTGGCGTGCAAGAGCGAGGTTGCCACGGGCTGGGGGGCAGGCTCGGCAGGCGGCCGGCGGGTCAGAACTTGTGCGGCAGTTCACCCGATGCGCGCACACTGGTCGGCTCGGGCAGGTAGATGCCGCTCGGGCGTTGCGCGGGTGGCGCGGCGTGCACGGGCGCCTGGATTTGCTGCGACTCGCGCAGGCCCGTGGGCTGCAGCGGCGGCGGCTGGACGGCGCGGGCGATCGGTGCCGGCTGGGCGGTCGGACGCAGGGCGGGCTGGGCGGCCGGTGTATGCTTGCTGGTCATCTGGCAATTGCCGTCGAAAAACACGCCCTTGCCAATGTGCAGCGCGGGCGACGCGATATTGCCGCGCAAGCTGGCGGGCGCGATCAACTCCACGGTGTCGGTCGCCGTCACGTTGCCGACGACGTTGCCGTGCACGACCACCGAACCGCAGCGGATCTCAGCCTGGACTTCGGCGCCTTCGCCAATGATCAACGTGCCCTCGCTCATGATCTCGCCCGAAAACCGGCCGTCGATCTGCACGGTGCCCTCGAACGTGAGTTTGCCGTCGAATTCGCTGCCCTTGCCAAGCAGGGCATTGTGGGTGGCGTTCATCTCAACCTCGCGCTTTCGGGCGGCACCGGTTGGGCTCGGCGGCGCCATAGGTACAGACCGCCAAGCTGCCGGCGGCGCTTGCCGCGCGCCCAAGACGGTCCGTGGTTCGGGTGTCGGCGGCGCCAGAAGCCGGCGATCGCGCAACCGCGCGAGGATCGCACGTTTGCCGCCCGCTGGCCAGCCCTATTTGGGCCGGTCCGTGCGACGCGCCGCCGCGGCTGCCCGCAGTCTCGCCTTGTCGATTCGCAGTTTCCAAACGTTGACAACGGCTTCACGCACGATGCCGCCGGACATCTTGGACTGGCCGCGCGTGCGGTCCGGGAATCGGATGGGCACTTCGCCGATCGAAAAACCGGCCAGCACGGCCCGCCACGTCAATTCGATCTGGAACACGTAGCCGTTGGAGACAATTTCGTCGAGCGGCAGACCTTCCAGCACGCGGCGATGGAAACACTTGAACCCCCCGGTGAGGTCGCGGTAGGGCAAGCCAAGGATCATCCGGGCATAGGTGTTGCCGCCGCGCGAGATCAGCCGCCGCCGCCAATCCCAGTCTTCCGTTCCGCCGCCCGCGATGTACCGCGAGCCGAGCACGAGGTCGCAGGTCCGCGCTTTCTCTAGGAATTGCGGCAAGAAGCGGGGAGGATGCGAGAAATCGCAATCCATCTCGAAGACCAGTTCGTAGTTGCGCTGCAACGCCCAGCGAAACCCGTCGAGGTAGGCGCGGCCCAGCCCCTGCTTGGCCGGCCGGTGCAACACGTGCACGCGCGGGTCCGCGGCCGCCAGTTCATCGGCCAGCGCGCCCGTGCCATCGGGGCTGTTATCGTCGATGATCAGGATGGCGACCTCGGGAACCGTCGCGCGCACCTCAGCTACCAGCAGCGGCAGGTTGTCGCGCTCATTGTAGGTCGGCAGGCAAATAACCGCGGGCGGGTGTGGAACTGTCATGGACCTTCTCGGCGGCGGTGCGCAAGGGAACCACGCCGGCACCCCGCGAAGCTGGCAGTCGGCCGCGGCCCCCGATGCAACCGTTCAGCGGCCTGGCCTGGGCCGATGGCCGTAGGTGGGCTGCAAGGCAAGGACGCGATCGCTTCGGCCGCAAAGCGCCACGGTGAGTCGGCCCTGGCGGCTGCGTGCCCTTGACCCGCGAAGCGAGCAAGCGAAGCCACCGACCCAGGGAAGGAAGCTGGCTCAGATCCCAGTCCAGTGGTAGGCGGCACGCTCAATAGTGCTCGGTATAGAAGGAATCCAGCAGCGACTGATGCTTGCGCGTGACCTCACGGCGCCGCAGCTTCATCGATGGCGTCAGATCGCCGTCCTCGATGGTGAATTCGCGCTCGAGAACCGCGAACTTCTTGACCGTCTCGAAACTGGCCAAGGCGCGGTTGCGCAGGTCGATCTCGCGTTGAACGAGGCGGAAGACGTCCGGGGTCCTGACCAATTCCGCAAACTCGCCCGCGGCGATGCCGTGCGTCTGCGCCCAGGCGCGGACCGTGTCCTCGTCGAGCGTGACCAGCATCGACAGGAACTTGCGCCGGTCGCCGTACACCATGCAGTTGCTGATGTAGCGGCTGCCCTTGAAGTGCGACTCGACGTTTTGCGGCGCGATGTTCTTGCCCGCGGCAGTGATGATGAGGTCCTTCTTGCGGTCGGTGATGCGCAGGAAGCCGTCGCCGTCGACTTCGCCGATGTCGCCCGTGTGCAGCCAACCGTCGCCGTCCAGGGCCTCTGCGGTGGCCTCGGGGGCGTGCAGATAGCCGCTCATCAGGTTGCCTCCGCGGACCAGCACCTCACCGTCGGCGGCGATAGCGATCTCCACGCCAGCGATGGGCCGGCCCACGGTACCGATGCGGCACGCGCCCGGGCGGTTTGCTGTAGCGGCCGCGCAGTTTTCGGTCATGCCGTAGCCTTCGTACACCGGCATGCCGACGGCGAAAAAGAACTCGGCCAATTCGCGGGAGAGCGGCGCGCCACCCGAGATGAAGGCGCGGATGCGGCCGCCGAACACCTGCTGGATCTTGTGGAACACGGTTCGCTGGGCGATCCGATGCTGCAAGGCCAACAACGCGTCGGGTTGCTTGCCGTTCAGGTGCAACCGGGCGACGCGGTGGCCGATTTGCAGCGCGGCCTGGAACACCGCCCTGCGCACGGGCCCTGCCGCGTGCACGCCCGCCAGGATCCGCGTGTGCACCTTCTCGAATACCCGTGGCACGCTGGGCATGACTGTCGGGGCCGCCTCGGGCAGGTCCCGGACCAGGGTCGCCATCGATTCGGGCATCGCGATCTGCGTGCGCATGCCGACGCAAACGATGTACACGACCTTGGCAAAGCTGTGGGCCAAGGGCAAGAAAAGCAGCAGCGTATCCTCGGGGTACACGTCCAGGGCCGACAGGCACGCCTGGACCTCAAACACGAGCGCCCGGTGGCTCAAGACCGCGCCCTTGGGCCGACCGGTGGTGCCCGAGGTGTACACGACCGTGCACGGCGACTCTGGATCGAGGCGCGCACGCCGGTCCGACAGCTCGCTCGGCTCGACCGATGCGGCCAGCGACTCCAACTCTGCCGTGCGCAGCACCCACCCGCCGGGCAACTCGCCCAGGTCGGCCAACTGTACCGGGGGGCTGGCGCGGGCGCCCGGATCGGCCGGCCGTTGGACGTCGTCCCACAGCACCACCCGCTCCAAGTTGGGCAGTTCCTCGCGCTTTGCCAGCAGCTTGCGCAACTGCCCCGGGTCCTCGACGAAGGCAAAGCGCATGCTGCTGTGCTGCGCCACGTACGCCGCGTCGTCGGCGAGGTTGCTCGGGTAGATGGGCACGGTCACGCCCCCCGCGAGCAGGATGGCCATGTCGGCCCACACCCACTCGCGGCGCGTGGTGGAGACGATCCCCACCACTTCGCCCGGTTGCAGTCCAAGGGCGACCAAGCCGCGGGCCCATCGCGCGGACAACTCCCGCCAGGCGGCAAACGTCGTGGTCTGCCATTGCCCGTCGACCTTGCAGCGCAGAATGGGCTTGTGGGGATCTGCGGCCACGGCCGCCTCGAAGAGGTCCACCACCGTCGCCACGGTTGGCGGGTCTGGCGCGGCTGTGGGGGCGAGGGCCATGGTCTGCGGGGCCGATCGGCGCGGGCCGATGCCGCATTTTCCGCTGGCCCGCGTTTTCGGGCAACCCCTGCTCCACAGTGTCCGCAGCGCATCGCCGCCGCGCACACATCGTTGCACCGCGCGCTGGGCCGCAAGGGCTTGAATCGCGTCCAAAGCGCGCCTACACTTGCGCCGTGGCCGACCGCCGCAACTGGATCCGCATGCCCCGCGCCGCCGCCGCTTTCTGCGTAGCCCAACCAAACCTTGGCGTGTTCGTCGGGTGGGTGTGCTGCGTTTGCGTTTCGGCCGCGTGCTCAGGCAGCCCTGAGATCGTCGATCGCTTGGGCGACCTGCCCGAAGAAGAGCAGGTCCGCATCGACGAGTACACGTCGCGGCAAATGCAGCTCGGCTACCAGATCGCCTCCACGGCCTCCCAAGACGACGCATTGCTGCTGTGCTACGAAATGTGCAACCGATCGGCAGAGAGTTGCATCCTTTCCAACAAGGTCTGCGACGCCGCCGCCGCCCGGCCCGGCAACGGCCCGTTGGGCGCGCGCTGCGACGTCACGCGCGAACGTTGCCGCGTGCACCGCACCAAGGTGCCGCGCCAGTGCCCGTGCGATTTCAGCGCGAGCGCCGCGGCCAACCGCCGATAGCCGCTCCCTCCGCAAGCACCCCTGCCGCCGCCCAATCGGCCCTTCGCCTCGCGCCCCCGGCGCGACATCGCCGGAATTTCGCATGGATCGCGTTCGCAATATCGGCATCATCGCCCACGTCGACCACGGCAAGACCACGCTCATCGACCAGATCCTGACCCAAGCGGGCGCGGTCGGGCGCTCGGGGCTGGCGTACGAGCGCGTGATGGACAGCAACGACCTCGAGCGCGAGCGCGGTATCACCATCCTGGCCAAGAACACGGCGATCCGCTGGCGCGACCAGGTGATCAACATCGTAGACACGCCCGGGCACGCCGATTTTGGCGGTGAGGTCGAGCGGATCTTGCGGATGGTCGATTCGGTGCTCCTGCTCGTCGATGCCTGTGAGGGGCCGATGCCGCAGACGCGGTTCGTGCTCAAGAAGTCGCTGGCGCTCGGACTGCGGCCGATCGTGGTCATCAACAAGATCGACCGGCCCGACCGGCAGCCCAACCGCGTGCTCGACGCAGTTTTCGACCTTTTCGTCGCGCTGGACGCCAAGGAGGCCCAACTCGACTTTCCGGTGATCTATGCGTCCGGACGCGGCGGTTTTGCCGTCAAGGACGACAGTGAGGTCACCGACGACGATCCGGCCGTGATGGCCGCAAAGCAGCAGGGCAAGACCCTGGCGCCGCTGCTCGACCTCATCTTGGATCACGTGCCGCCGTGCGCGTTCGACACCGCGGGCCCGGCCCAGTTCCAGGTCGCCACCCTGGACCGCAACGACTTTCTGGGCCGCATCGCCATCGGTCGCATCTACCGCGGCACCGTGCGCAAGGGCGACCGGTTGACCCAGATTCGCCTCGACGGTTCGACGCAGCCGCTGCGCGTCGCCAAGCTCATGGGCTTCCTCGGTACCGAGCGGGCCGACGTCGATCAAGCCTATGCCGGTGACATTATTGCACTGTCCGGCGTCGGCGACGTCACAGTGGGCGAGACCCTGTGCGCCGAGGGCACGCTCGACGCGCTGCCGGCCATTCCTGTGGACGAGCCGACGTTGTCGATGGACTTCATCGTCAACAACTCGCCGTTCGCCGGAAAGGAGGGCCGCTTCGTCACTACCAGGCACGTGCGCGAGCGCCTTTTCAAGGAACTGGAGTCCAACGTCAGCCTGCGCATCGAGGAGACTGAAAGCCCAGATTCGCTCAAAGTCTCGGGCCGGGGCACGCTCAGCCTGTCCATCCTCATCGAGACCATGCGCCGCGAAGGCTACGAGTTGCAGGTCAGTCAGCCGCGGGTGATCGTCAAGCGCGGCGCGGACGGCGATCGCCTCGAGCCCTACGAAGACGTGGTCTGCGAGTGCGCGGAGCCTTACTCTGGCGTGGTCATCGACAAGCTGGCCCAGCGCGGCGCGGATCTGCGGCTGATGAACGTTGAGGACGACGGCACCGTGCGCATGGAGTTCCGCTGTCCCTCGCGCGGCCTCATCGGCTACCGTTCGCAGTTCTTGACCGACACCCGCGGCACCGGCGTCATCTACCACACGTTTGCCGAATTCGGGCCGTGGCGCGGCGACATCCGGCGCCGGCAGAATGGTGCGCTGGTGGCACTGGAGCCGACCACCACAACGCAATACGGCATCTACAACCTGCAGGACCGCGGCCAGTTCTTCCTCGGGCCCGGCGTCGACGTGTACGAGGGCCAGGTCATCGGCGTGCACAACCGCGACAACGACCTCGTCATCAACGCCGGCCGGGAAAAGAAGCTGACCAACATCCGCTCGGCCGGTGCCGACGAGAAGCTGCTGCTGACGCCCGCCAAGCGGCTGAGTCTGGAAGAGGCGCTGGAATTCATCGCCGACGATGAATTGGTCGAAGTCACGCCCAAGTCGCTGCGCCTGCGCAAGCGGCACTTGCGCGAATCCGACCGTCGCCGCTTCGAGAAGACGCCATCTGCTGCCGGGGCTTGACCACACCCGAGGCTGCCTTATCCTGCCGCCAGGACCGCGCGATTTCGCGGTTTTGAGGCACCATGTCGATGCAGGAGTTTGAAGCCCCCCGGCCGTGGTCGCAGGCTGGCGAGTTGGAAGTGGCCGCGCGCACCGAATTGGCTGCGCGGTTCATGAATCAGGTTTTCGGGTGGATGGCCGGTGGGCTCGCGCTGTCCGGCGGGCTGGCGATGGCCGTGGCGTCGTCCGAGCCGCTGATGCAGGCCGCGTTGCGCCTGTACTTGCCGCTCGTCATCCTTGAGCTGGTGGTTGTTCTCGCGTTTTCCGCTTTGATCAACCGGATGTCGGCAGCGGTCGCCGCGGGCGCCTTCCTTTTCTACGCCGCCCTGACTGGCGTGACCTTCGCCCCGCTGTTGTTGATCTACACCGGCGCATCGGTGGCCAACGTGTTTTTCGTGACGGCCGGCGTATTCACCTCCATGGCGGTCTACGGGGCCGTGACCAAGCGCGATCTGACCAGCATCGGGTCGTTCTTGATGATGGGCGTGCTGGCCATCCTCATCGCCAGCGTCGTCAACCTCTTCTTGGCGTCCAGCGCCGTCCAGTTCGCCGTCAGCGTGTTGGGGGCCCTGATCTTCACGGGCCTCACCGCCTATGACGTCCAGCAGTTTCGCAAGCTCGGCTACCTCGGATTCTCCAATCCCGAACAGCGCCGCAAGGCCGCGCTGCGCGGCGCCCTGAATCTCTACCTCGACTTCATCAACCTTTTCCTGAACCTGCTGCGCCTTTTCGGTTCGCGCAGGTAGCGTGGTCCTGCGCCGCTCTCGGCGCACCTGAAAAACGCCGCGGCGCGCCAAGGATCCTCTCCCTGGCGCGCCGCAGCGCTTTTGGCGTCACTGGGCGAATTGCACGTCTACCGGCGCTCACTGCGATCGCGGCGTCGACCCTCGGCCGCCTCGCTGCGTTCACCGCGGCCGCCCTGCTCTGCGCCGCGGGCTGGACCCCGATCACCGCGATAGTCGCGATCGCCGCGGTCTCCGCGATCGCCGCGGTCACCGCGATCGCCGCGGTCTTCGCGCTGGGCGCGCGGCTCGAACTTGATCACGTTCTCGCCCGCGGCCTCGCGGTGCGACAGGCGGACCTTGCCGCGTTCGATGCTGATCACCCGCACCTTGAGCTTGTCGCCGGTCTTGCAGACCGCGCTGACGCTCGGCACGTGGCCCTCGGCCAGTTCGCTGATGTGCACGAGGCCCTCGGTGCCCGGCATGATGCGCACGAAGCAGCCGAAGTCGACCACGCGGGTGACCTCGCCGTCGTAGTCCTTGCCGATCTCGGCCTCCGAGGTGTGGGCGCGGATGAGCTCGATGGCCTTCTCGGCGATCTCGGCGTCCGAGGCGCCGACGCGGACCGTGCCATCTTCCTCGATATCGATCTGCACTCCGGTGGCGGCTTGGATGGCCTTGATGTGCTTGCCGCCCGGGCCGATGAGATCCTTGATGCGCTCGGGGTTGATGAGAATGGTGTAGATGCGCGGCGCATACGGCGACAGGTCCGGCCGCTCGCGGCTGATCACCTTGTCCATCTCGTCCAGGATGTGCAAGCGACCGGCGCGGGCCTGTGCCAGCGCCGTCTCGAGCACGGCCCGGTCCAGGCCATCGATCTTGATGTCCATCTGCAGCGCGCTGATACCGGCGCGATTGCCGACCACTTTGAAGTCCATGTCGCCAAAGTGGTCCTCGTCGCCCAGGATGTCGGTCAACACGCCGATGGCGTCGCCCTCCTTGACCAGACCCATCGCCACGCCCGCCACCGCCGACGACACAGGCACGCCGGCATCCATCAACGCCAGCGACGTGCCGCAGACCGTGGCCATCGACGACGACCCGTTGGACTCGAGGATTTCGCTGACCGAGCGGATGACGTACGGGAAAAGCTCAAAGCTCGGCAGCGCCGGTTGGATGCCGCGCAGCGCGAGGTTGCCATGGCCGATTTCGCGGCGACCCGGGCCGCGCATCGGCTTGACCTCGCCGGTCGAGAAGCTCGGAAAGTTGTAGTGCAGCAAGAACTTGCGCTCGTTGTCGCGGCTGTCGAGGTTTTCGACTTTTTGGGCGTCGTGGCCGGTGCCGAGGGTCACGGCCACCAGACCCTGGGTCTCGCCGCGCGTGAACAGCGCCGATCCGTGGGCGCGGGGCAGCATGCCGACCTCGATCTCGATCGGACGGACCTGGTCGAGCGCCCGACCATCCAGACGCGTGCGGTCGAGGGCAATCTGCTTGCGGCAGATTTCATCCTTGAAGGTGGAGACGATGTCCTTGATCTCCCCTTCGCGGTTGGGGAACCGCTCGGCCAGGGCTTCGACGGCATGCTTTTTGGCAGCGCCGGCGGCGGTGTAGCGGGCCTGCTTCTCGCGAATGCCCATGGCCGTCTGCATTTCGGCGTAGGCGACGTCGCGGCACGCGGCCACCAGCTCGCCGTCGGCCTGTGGCGGCGTGAACACGTACTTGGGCTTGCCAATCTCCGCGGCGAGTTGCTCGATGGCTGCGACCACCGGCTTGAGTTGCGCCTCGCCGTACAGCAGCGCCTCGATCATCGTGGCTTCGGGCACGAATTGGGCACCCGCCTCCACCATCACGATGCCCTGCGGTCCCACGACCATGAAAAGGTCCAAAAGCGAGACCTCACGCTGCTGCTTGGTCGGGTTGCACACCAGTTGATCGTCCACCAGACCGATGCGCGCCGCCGCGATTGGGCCGGCCCACGGGATGTCCGAGATGGCGAGCGCGGCCGAACAGCCGTTGACGGCCATCACCACCGGGTCGTTGACCTTGTCGTACGAGAACACATGGGCGAGGACCTGGGTCTCGGCCATGAAGCCGTCAGGAAACAGCGGCCGACACGGCCGGTCGATGACGCGGCTCGCCAGAATCTCGTGTTCGCCCTGCCGCGCCTCGCGACGGAAATAGCTGCCGGGCACGCGGCCGGCGGCATACATCTTCTCGACGTAGTCGCAGCTGAGCGGAAAGAACGGGGCTCCCGGTTTGTTGACCAGGGCCGACACGACCGTGCACAGCACCGTCGTTTCGCCCATGGTCACCAGGACGGCACCATTGGCCTGCTTGGCGACCTTGCCGGTGTCCAGCGTCAGGGTCTTGCCGCCGATGGTGATGTCGGTGCGGCGGTGGTTCGGGAAAAGAGACATGAAGACTTCCTTGAAGGCGGCGGGCGGCATCAGGCCGGGTCCGCGACGATGCGGGTGGACGCTGCATTGCCGAACTGGCGCGCAGGCGTTCCGCGAGGGCCGGCGGTTCCGCGCCGGCTGGGCGGTCTGGGGCGTTGACCAGCATGGTGCTGGCACGCGCGGCGGTTGCGGCGGGCCGGACGCCCAACTTGAGCGCCCGTCGGGCTTTGGCTGGATCCGCGAACGAAAGGGTCCGCGGACATCCATGCGGCAGCGGTGACCGCCCCGCAGGCAACTACTTGCGCAGATCGAACTTGACCAGGATCGCCTTGTAGCGCTCGACGTCGGTGCGGTGCACGTAGTCGAGCAGGCCGCGGCGGCGGCTGACCAGGCGCAACAAGCCGCGCCGGCTGTGGTGATCTTTGGCGTTGGTCTTGAAGTGCTCGGTCAGGTAGTTGATCCGTTCGGTCAGGATGCCGATCTGCACCTCCGGCGAACCGGTGTCGGCGGCATGCTTGCCGTTGCTTTGCACGATTGCGGCTTTCTGGAATGCGAGGAGCGCCATGTTCGGCCGGTTCCTTTTGCGTGCCGCTGCGGGCGGCGGTTGCGGTGGTCGCTGAGGGCGAAATGCCAATCTGATCAAGTGGTTTCTGGCACGACGCCCGGACACCGCGGTTCCTGGGTGTCCACTTCGGGGGCGGAAGTATAGGCAGCCGAAAAGGCCGATGTCAACGCGAAAAATCCAGCCGAGGGGCTGCTCCTCGCTTCACGCTGCTGTCGCCGCCGGGTCGGCCTTGCGCTGGCTCTCGACCGCAGCCCGCTGCAAGTTGGGGTGGGCAAAACCGCGCACGACGAGCAGGGCCCCGGCGTCGATCCGCGCGACCGCAACGGCGGTTTCGTCATGCACAGCCAGCAGTTCGGTGCCGTCCTTACCTAGCCAGGGCACGCGGCGACCTTGGCGCAGCCCGAGTGCCGTGGCGGCATCCACCTGCGCAATCGGCAGCAGCCGCCCGGCCACCGCCAGCAGCGGCAGAAGCGCCGCATGGCGCGCGTCGGCAGACATCGCGACCAGTGCGTCCAGGGTCACGCTTTCGGCCAGGGCGAAGCCGCAGCCCGCGGTGCGTCGCAGTCCAGTCAAGTGCGCAGCCGACCCCAACGCCTCGCCCAGGTCGCGCGCCAGCGCACGCACGTAGAAGCCGGAACCGACCTGCAACCGCACCCGCACCACCGGCCCCACCACGGCCAGCACCTCTGCGGCGTCGAAGCGAACCGGGCGCGGCGCTCGCACGACGGTCTCGCCCTGCCGGACCCGCTTGTGATCTCGGACGCCGTCGCGCTGCAATGCCGAAACCTGCGGCGGCACCTGCATGTGCGTGCCCAGCCAGCGGTCGAGCGTGGCCTGGACGCGCGCCTTGTCCAGCGGCCGCGGCACCGCCGCCTGGCGCACGATCCGGCCAGTGGCATCGTCGGTCAGGGTCGCTGCGCCGAAGCTGATCTCGGCCTCGTAGGTCTTGCCGGCGTCCATCAGGCGCGGCACGAGTTTGGTCGCTTCGCCCATGGCCACGGCCAGGACCCCGCTCGCTTGCGGATCGAGCGTACCGGCGTGGCCGGCCGAGCGCGTCCCGAGCAGCCGCCCGACCTTGTTGACGATGTCGCGCGACGTCCAACCCAACGGCTTGTCAATGATGAGGACGCCGCAAGGCTCAGGTCCATCTGCCACTGGCTCAGGCTCGCGGTTCGGTACCATCGGACTCCTCAGGCGCCGGGTCGGGCCGGCGCAAAAGCGCGCGGACGCGCTCGAGCTGGTCGGCTTCGCGGTCGAAGGCGAACGCCACGGTGAGGCGGTGCCGCAGCGCAAGCTCTTCGCGAAGGGTCCGCGCCACAAAAGGCGTCGTGCGCGCAAGCATGTCGGTCAGCGCCTCGAAGGGCTGGCTGCCGTCGTGCAGCACATAGCCCACGCGCAGGTGTCCGAGGTCGGGCGACAGCCGCACCGTCGTGACCTTGATGTTCTGGGCCAGCGCATCCTTGACCTCGTAGGCAAGCAGGCGCTCGACCTCGCCCAGCATCAGGTGCTCGATGCGATCGGCGCGTGTGAACGAGGGTTTGCGGCGCATGGGCAGGTTTCGGACCGCGGCGGGTCACCGGGGCCGGGGACGCGCAAGGAAGGTCGTGGTCAGCCCGCAATCGCGCGGCCGCCGCCAGCCCCCTCGGGCTTGAGCTTGCGCGGGATCTTCTTGAGTTCGTAGCACTGCACCACGTCGCCCACCTGGAACTTGGTGAAGCCGGCGATGCCAATGCCGCAATCGTAGCCCTGCGCCACTTCCTTGGCGTCGTCCTTGAAGCGCTTGAGCGACGCGAACTCGCCCTCGTGCACCACCTCGCCCGCGCGCAGCACCCGCAGGCGCTGGTTGCGCTGTAGCGCTCCGTCGGTGACGTGCGAGCCGGCCACCACGCCGAGCTTGGGTACGGTGAAGATCTGGCGGATTTCGGCGTGGCCGAGCACCACTTCTTCGATGATCGGCGTCAGCATGCCTTCGAGCAGCACGGTCACGTCGTCGATGGCATCGTAGATGACCGAATACTGCCGGATCTGCACGCCGAGCTCGTCGGCCAGGCGCTTGCCTTTGGCCTCGGGCTTGACGTTGAAGGCAATGACGAATCCCTTGGTCGTGGCACCCAGGTTGATGTCGCTTTCGGTCACGCCGCCCACGGCAGCGTGCAGCACGCGCACCTTGACCTCTTCGTGCTCGATCTTGGACAGCGCCTGCTTGAGGGCCTCGGCCGAGCCGTGCACATCGGCCTTGACGATGAGGTTGAGTTCCCGCTGCTGGGGCTCGCCCGCGTGGCCGAACATGTCCTCGAGCGTGCGCTTCGCGGTCTTGAGCAGTTCCTTCTCGCGCGACTTCTCGATGCGGTGCTCGACGATGGCCTTGGCCTTTTTCTCGTCGGCCACCACGTAGAACTCGTCGCCTGCCACCGTGACGTGGTCGAAGCCGATGACCTCGACCGGCGTCGACGGGCCGGCGCTGTCGACGTTCTTCGCCGCATCGTCGAGCATGGCGCGCACGCGGCAGTATTGCGACCCGGCGACGATGAATTGGCCCTTGCGCAAGGTGCCGGCCTGAACCAGCAGCGTTGCGACGGGGCCGCGGCCCTTCTCGAGACGCGATTCGATCACCAGACCGCGCGAGTCGCATTCGGCGTTGGCCTTGAGTTCGAGCAGGTCGGCCTGCAAGGCGAGCATCTCCAGCATCTTGTCCAGGTTCTGACCGGTCTTTGCGGACACCTCTACGAAGATGCAGTCGCCGCCCCACTCCTCGGCGACGACGCCGTGATCGGCCAGTTCGCGGCGCACCTTGTCGATGTCGGCGCCCGGCTTGTCGATCTTGTTGACCGCCACCACGATCGGCACCTTGGCGGCCTTGGCGTGGCTGATGGCTTCGACGGTCTGCGGCATCACCCCATCGTCGGCCGCGACCACCAGCACGATGACGTCGGTGGCCTTGGCACCGCGCGCCCGCATGGCTGAGAAGGCCTCGTGGCCCGGCGTGTCGAGGAACACCACCCGGCGCGGTTGGCCGTCTTCGAACTGCGTGCCCGGAACCTGTGCGACGTAGGCGCCGATGTGCTGGGTGATGCCCCCGGCTTCGCGCGCCGCGGTGTGGGTCTTGCGGATGGCGTCGAGCAGGCTGGTTTTGCCGTGATCGACGTGGCCCATCACCGTGACAACTGGCGATCGCGGCAGTTCAGTTCCCTGTGTGTCTGCTGGCTTCTGCAGGTACTGCTCTAGGTCGAAGCCGACGTTCTCGACCGTGAACCCGAAATCCGTTGCGACCAACTCGACGGTGTCCAAGTCCAGCGGTTGGTTGACCGTGGCCATCATGCCGAGACTGAAGAGCTTCTTGATGACCTCGGTGGCCTTGACCGACATCTGGTGCGCCAGATTGGCGACGGTGATCGTGTCCTCGATGCGCAGGTGGCGCTTCTCGGCCTTGGTCGGCTGCGGCGCCGGAATCGCGACCGCCTGCACCTTGGAGCCCTTGCCCGCCTTCTTCTTGCTGCGGCCGCGGCCGTCGAGGCCCGCAGATTGCGAATCGCGGTGCCGATCGTAGATGAGCTTGCGTCCACCGCGCCCTGCGTCCGCGGCAGGTGCTTCGACCACGCGCCGAACGCCGAATTCGTCCACCGCCGAGACGGGAGCGGGCGCGACGGCATCGCTCGCGGGGCGCGCAGCGGGCTTGGGGGGCAGGTTGACCAGCACCTCGGGCATCGCCATGCGCCGCAGGGTCGGCCGCTTCGAGGTGCTGGGCAGATCGCCACTGGTGTCCAGCGCCTTGCCGATGTCCTCGAGGCGGGTGACGACCTTGTTGGCTTCCGCTGCGGCTTCGGCCGCCTTGCGCCGCGCTGCGAACGCGCGTGGGTCGTTGTCCGGCAGCTTGGCGTCCCCGGCCACCGGCCGCGGTCCGCTCTTGGCTTCTGCAGGCGGAGGCGATTCCGGTGTCGGCGCAGTCGAATCCGGCCTGGCCGCGGCGACGGTCGGCGTGGCCAGGCCGACCTCGGTCGGCGCGAGGCTCGCATCGGTACCGACTTTTGCCTCCTGGCTGGGTTCGGGTTGCGGGGCGGGCTGGTGAATGCGCAGATGCAGTTCTGCCGGAACCTCGAGGTCCGACGCCTTGAAGCGGCGGATCCGGGGGACATTGCCCGGCCGTGCTGGCGGTCGTGCCGCGGTTTCGGCGACCGCGGGTTCGACGGCGGGCGCAACGTTGGCCGTGGTGGGCGCTGGGACCGGTGCGGTGTCGGCCGCGGCCGGCTCCTCCTGCGGGGCCACCTCGACCGCGGCAGGGGGCTCCACAACCACGGCGACCGTGGGTTGTGGCGCCGCGACAGGCTCTGCGGGGGTGTCCGCGGCGGTGGCGGCGCGGCGGCGCAGGACGGGGGGCGGCGCCGGTAGCGGAGCGGGGGGCGGCGCCTTGCTTGCGCTCGACGCTTTGCCCGCCGTCGGTGCCAGCGGAGCGCGCGCCGCAGCTTGGGCCGGTGGTGGGGGCGTTGCTGGCCGCACGGCGGGCGCGACCACGACGGGCCGTGGGCCGGCCGATGGTGACGCGGGTACGGCCGCTGGCGCGCCGCCATGGGCTGCTCGGACCTTGGTGCGCAGGATCATGGCCTGCGCCGGCTCGAGCATGTTCATGACGGGCCGGATGTTGACCTTGGTGGCGACATCGAGCAAATCGCGGTCGCTGACCCCGAGTTCCTTCGCCAATTCTCGAACGCCGATCTTTGCAGCCGCCAAGGTGCTACTCCCGCGCGCCGTTGTTTGAAGTGGCGCGTCCCCGTTGATCGCCGGGGCGGCGAGGTGCGGGCTGCGCCGCGGAGCGCAGTTCATCCCGCAAGCTGAGCCACGCCTGCGACCTCACGTCGCTGCGCGACTCGATTCCGCGTCGTCGCAATCCATCGGCGCGCTGCGTCCACAACGCCTCGATGCGGTCGGCCACCGCCAACGCCAGGGGACCGGCTTCGGCCCCGTGCATTCGGCCGGCGCGGTCCGGCCCGCCGTCGGCGCCTGCCGTGTTCGCGGCACCTGCTCGCTTGCGCGCCGACCGCCCCGCAGCCGAAAGCCACTGGTGCAGGCAGCGCCCGCGCGCGCACAGATTGCAGCCTCGCACGCCGCCGGCAGTGGTTTTGCCGGTGGGCCTGCGACCGCCAGTCAGCGCCGGGTCGGCGGACGAGCGGGGGGCGGTATTGTGTTCGCATTGGTCCGGCGAAGCAAGCCGCGGCTCCCCGAGCGAGGTGCGAGGGCCGTTCGCGGCTGGCGGCCAGACGCACCAGCAGCCAATCCAGCGGCCGATTCGCGTCAAGAAGATGCCGTGAGCGCTGTCGCCCAGCCGGATGAAGCTATCGATCGGCCCGCGCCGTCGGCACGCTGCACAACTGCGCACCGGGCCGATGATTCGGGCCGGCCCAGTCCCGCGCGCCAGCCCGTTCTCGCGCGCCCGCACGGTCTGGGACGCAGCCGTGCGCTCTGACAAAACTTGGAGAGTGGCGACGGTCACGTGCAGAACCCATCGATGCGCTGTGGTGGCGCATGTTCACGAAGCCACGGCCGCGGGTGCGGCGCTCTCGATGGCATCAGGCGCGGCTTCGGCAGATGCGGTCGCTGGCGTGGCCCCGTCGCCACCTTCGGCCGCAGCCGCGGCCTCGCCCAGACCTTCGGCCGCAGCGGCAGCTTCGGCGGCGGCGCGCTCCTTGGCCAGCCGGGCCTCTTCGTCGCGCTTCTTCTTGACCTCGTAGGCGATCTGCTGGATCTGCTCGGCGGCGATCGCGTCGATGCCGTGGATGGCCGCCAGATCCTCCGGGTGGGCGTTGAGCAGGTTCTCCGGGCTGTGGTAGCCGAGCTTGAACAGGTACGAGATGACCGTCTCGTCCAGATTCGGCACGGCGGTCAGCGCGGCCGCCAGGGCCTGCTTGCTCTCTTCGATCTTGGACTCACTTTGGATCTCGATCTTCCAGCCGACCAGCTTGGAGGCCAGGCGCACGTTCTGGCCGCGGCGGCCGATCGCCAGGCTCAGCTGTTCGTCCGGCACGATGAGTTCGATGGTCTGGTTGTCCTCGTCGATGAGCACGCGGCTGACCTCCGCCGGCTGGATCGCGTTGCACACGAACTTGGCGGTGTCCGGGCTCCACGGCACGATGTCGATCTTCTCACCCTTGAGCTCCTGAACCACCGCCTGGACCCGCGAGCCCTTCATGCCGACGCATGCGCCGACCGGGTCGACGTCGGTGTCCTTGCTCGCGACGGCGATCTTGGCGCGCTCGCCGGGCTCGCGGGCTACGCGCATGATCTTGACGATGCCTTCGTAGATTTCTGGAACTTCGAGCTCGAACAACTTCTCGATCAGCCGGTCGTCGGTGCGCGACAGCACGATTTGCGGCCCGCGCGCTTCGCGCTTGATGTCCTTGACGTACGCCTGGACGCGGTCGCCGGCCCGGTACGACTCACGGAACATCTGCTCGCGCACCGGCAGCACTGCCTCGGCGCGGCCCAGGTCCACGATGACGTTGCCGCGCTCGAAGCGGCGCACGATACCGGTGACCAGTTCGCTCTTGCGGTCCTTGTATTCGTTGAACACGACGTCGCGTTCCGCTTCGCGCACACGCTGCATGATGACCTGCTTGGCGGTCATGGCGGCGATGCGGCCGAACTGTTGGCGGGCCGTGCGGATGCCCAGGATGTCCCCGTACTTGCGGTCCTCCTCCTCAGCGCGCGCGCGGTCGCGGTCCAGGTAAAAGATCTGGAAGCCGAGTTCGTCTGCCACCTGCACTTCGGGGTCGATGGTCTGCGCCGTCGACAGCGGCAACTGCCGCTCGAAGTCCTCCAGGGCCTCGTCCGCGACCACGGTCATGTACAGCATCAGCTCGCACTGGCCGTCTTCGTCGTTGTATTTGGCCTCCAATTCGCGGCCTTGGCCAAAGGTCTTGCGCGCTGCGAACACGATCGCCTGCTCAAGCGCATCGACCAGGACGGCCCGGTCGACGTTCTTTTCTTTGCTGACTTGGTCGATGATCTGGTTGAGGTTGGCGATCATGGGTTCTCCTTGCGGTGGCGGGGTGCAGGGGTGGGTCGCAGCCGCAGGCGCGGCGCGGCGATCGGGTCGAGAGGGGCGCCGTTGCGCACATCGCAGTCGGAATGCAGCGCCCGTGGAAAAACAACGCGATGTGGGTCGTGCGGCATGTATCGCGGGTCGTCTTGCACCCACGCGCGGGTGCGACCCACCGGGTCGGCTGTGGGTACACGTGCCGAATGGACTGGAGTGCTCACGGGACCTGCGGCTCGGCGTCGCCGGTCTGGTCGAGCGCGACATGTGGGGTTTCAGCCGCCAGGCGGGCGCCGAGCGCCTGCCACTGCTGCACGGTCGGAGCCAGGCGCGCGGACTGTACTTCGCCCCACGCCAGGTGCAGGTCGTGTCCGGCGCGGGTGCCCTTGGCTGCGGGCAGGCGCAGGTCGAGCGTCCCTTCGGTGCGGTCGACGGCGATCAAAGTACCGAAGCGCACGGCTGCGTCCCCGGCCGGCGCGCGGACCGCGAGGCGGACGTCCACGCCGACAAAGCGGGCGCAATCGTCCAGGTGGCGCAGCGGTCGGTCCAGGCCGGGGCTCGAGACCTCGAGCTCGTAGCGGTCGGCAAGACCGACGTGGACGTCGAGGCGCGCCTGGATGGCCAACGACAGCGCGGCGCACTCGTCCAGCGTGATGCCGCCGCGGCCCGCCATCCGATCGGCCAACACGACGATGCGGACATCGCCGCCTGCGGGCCGGACCTCGACGGCCAGGACATCGAGGTGGAGCGCCGCAGCCGACGCAGCGACCGCGGTCGACACGGTTTCAGTGCTCTGGTGGAGGTCCATGGGTGCGGGCCGGCCGTCGGCCTCGGCGTCACGGGTCGTGTGGCCGGGCACGCGGTCCCTTGCGCGACCCTTTGCGGGCCGACGCGGAGGCGAATCGGATGGGTCAGGCCGGACCACGGTTCTCGAACCTTGCGGGCGCGCGCCACGCATCGCTGGGATCGTCCGTTGCGGACGACGACCGTCAGGCCCCGCGGCGATCCACCGCGCGGGCTCGGGCGATTCGGAATTTCCGGAGTACGCCGCAGTTGCCGCGGCTCGGCCGACGGCGACTGCCCGCGCAGCGCATGCACAATCCGCCCAACCATGCCCCACCCCTCAATGCGGCGGAGCCGCGATCGCAGGGCGCGCAACGGGCGGCGCGCAGGTCAGAGCGCAAGCCTCATGCGCCTTGGCCACGTCGAGGACTTGGGCCCAAGTGCAGGATGTGCGCACAACCGCTGCAGGAACGTTGCGTCGCCCGCGACCCGACAAGGCGGGAATGGGGCCGGCGCAACCGGGAGGCGGCACCCGGATTCGAACCGGGGATGAGGGAGTTGCAGTCCCTTGCATTACCACTTTGCTATGCCGCCAGTCGTGTGCAGGCGGCCGCGCCGACCGCCCGCGCGCCGGGCAGACCGACGCGGCCCTCGTGGGGCGACCTGACATCGGCCCGCCGAGCGGCCGCGGAAGTGTACGCGCAATGGTGTCGGCGTCAAGGCTGCGGCGCAGCCAGAATCCACCGCCCCGCGCCGGCCAGCCGCGGAGCGGCGGTGCCGGCGCCTTTTTTCGCCTCCACGCCGTGCCCGGCAGCGCCCGGCGGACCTTTTTTGCCCCCGGTTTTGCCGCCCCCCGCTGCGTTCCGCGCGTCCTAGGGGCGTTTGCGTGCGTTTGCGCCA
>VGRO01000004.1 GCA_016875335.1 Deltaproteobacteria bacterium
TCGGCGCCGCAGATCGCGCCCGCCACGTCCGCGGCCGATGAGGGGGCGACGGCGGCGGTGCCGCCGCCCGCGCTGGTCACGCCGGCCGCCAAGCGGCAGTCGGGCAGCCACCGCGCCAACCGAAAAAGCCAGCAGATCCAGCCGATGGTGGCCGAAGCACCCGCCGCCGACGCGCTGCCGACCAAGGCCGTGCAGGTGCCGGTCCAGCCGCCGGCCCAGGGTGCCAATGGCGGGCTTTCTGGTGGAACGCTGCGCCAGCGCGGCGCGGCGGCCACCGGCCGGCCGTCGATCTCGCAACCGTCGATCTCGCAACCGTCGATCTCGCAACCGTCGATCTCGCAGCCATCGATAGCCAGACCGGCTTCGGTGGCCGACAAGATCGACTTCTCGAAAACCGCCAACAACCCTGCGCCCGAATTCGCCACCCCTGCCCCTGCACCGCCCGCCAAGCCCGCGACCACTGCGCCGCCGCCGGTCCTGCGCTACAGCCAACCGGTTCCGCCGCCGGGATCGGGCCTGCTCGGCCACAGCGACGTGCAACCCGTGCCGTCGCCGCGACCGGTGCCCGCCCCGCCGCCGCCCAACCAGCAACTGTGCACGCAGTGCCGCGCCCCCGTGCCGAGCACCAATGCGTTTTGTGGCAGTTGCGGCGCCGTCAATCCCCACCACAGTTCGACGTTGCCGATGCCGCAGGCTTCGATCCGCAGCGATCGGGTGGGCTACGTGGCGCTCATCGACGACAACGGCGGCGAGTCGGTGCAGTTCCCGATCGCAGTTGGCGAGAACCGCATCGGTTCAGGCGAGGCGTGCCAGTTGCGCTTTCCCGACGACGGATTCCTCGCGCGCCTGCACTGCGTGGTCGAGGCCGACACCGGTCGCGCGATGCTGAGGCCTGTAGACCACAGCAACGGCGTGTTTTTACGAATTACCACACCCGTCGAGTTGCACCACGGCGAAGTGGTGCGCATCGGCCAGGAAATATTGCGCTTTGAGCGCTTTGACCGCTTGGTGCCCGAGGTCAATTCCGACGGCCTCGCCGAGACGGTCGGCTGGCAGCCTCCGCGGGGTGTTTGGGGTCGCTTGTGCCAATTGGGCCTGTCGCGCCAGGTGGCCAACGCCTACTTGCTCACCACGCCCGACGTCTTCCTTGGCCGCGAGAGAGGCGACATCCTGTTTCCGCGCGACGGCTTCGTTTCGGGGTCGCACGCAGTGCTGTCGGACCGCAGCGGGCGGTCGTTCCTCAAGGACCTGGGGAGTTCGAACGGCACCTTCGTCAAGGTCAAGCACGACACGCCGCTGCGCAATGGCGACCTGTTCCTGCTGGGCCGAAACCTTTTGCGCGTGCACCTGGGCAGCCCCGGGTAGCGCGCGTCGCTAGCTGGAGGCACATCGATGGACGGAACCGCGATGAGCAAGACCACGTCAGGCAAGAACGAGAGCCGTAAGTACCCGCGGGTCGAATTGACGCCAGCGAGCGGCGTACCGTCCGCTGGCGGGTCGAACCACCGCAGCGCCGACCGGCACCAGTTCGACATCCGCGTCGGCGTGGCGACCGATCACAAGCTTTTCGTCGGTCTGACCCAGAACATCTCGGCCGGCGGGCTCTTCATCGCCACCGAGGCGCCACTCAAGCGCGGCGACAAGGTGCAGGTGCGCTTCAGCGTGCCCGGCAGCAACTACGTGTTCGACAAGCAGGCGACGGTGTGTTGGACCAAGCCGCTGGACGCCGACGCCGGAGACGGGCGGACCCACGCCGGTGCAGGCGTCCAGTTCGAGACCTTGACCGACGAAGAGCAGAAAATCCTCAACGCTTTCCTACAAGTGCACGACGCGATCTTCTTCGAGCACTGATTTGAGCGCGGATTCGAGCGCGGACTCGAGCACTGTTTCCAGCGCTGCTTCCAGCACTGACCTCGGCGAGCCGGGCTACAACAAGCCGAGCCCGCGCCGCCGGCCCCAGTCTTCCAAGCGCAATTCCAACAATTCCGGCAACTCCAGCGGCGCCGTGTGGGACCCGCCCGGGATTTCGCACAACTCCGAGTCCGGCAACGCCTGGGCCAGTTCCTTCTGGAGGCGATCGGGCGTGAAGTGGTCGCGCTGGCCCGACACCACCAGCGCAGGAACCGCGAGTTCGCCAAGGTACGGGCGCGCCGAGTGGCTGGCGACGTCTTGCAGGTAGGCCAGGAACACCAGCGGGTCCATGCGCGCCATGTGCCGAAAGTAGGGAAGAAAATCCTCCTTGCGGATCATCTGCGCGTTGATCTCGGTGGCGAGCGCCAGCTTGTAGGCCCACTCGGTCGGCATCAACCGCTGCCAGACGTTGCGCAAGCCCTGCTGGTACTTGAGCGCCGCACCCGACAGCACCGGCAGAATGCGCGCGCCGACATCCGAGCCCTGAAACGTGTCCAGCGGTCGCTCGAATGCGCCGCAGATGGGCACCAGCCCCGCGACCTGGTCGATGTGCTGGTGCGCGGCCTCCAGCGCCACCTGCACACCCATCGAGTGGCCGACCAGCACCGCCCGATCGCCGTCGCCAAAGCCACAGATCCGCAGCGCCGTCCAGGCGTCGCGTGCACACTGCTCGATGGTCAGGCCGGCGTGGTCTGCGGGCACTTCGGACAGGCCATGGCCCCGGTATTGCAGGTGCACCACCCGGCAGTTCCGCTCCAGCGCCGGCCGCAAATAGCGCCAGATGTAGCCATCGCAGCCGATGCCGTCGAGCAGGATCACCCACGGTCCAGCCGCGCGGATGGGCTTGCGCACCGAAAGCAAGGCTCCGTCAGGGGCGGCAATGGCGACGCGCGGCATAGGTTGGTCCGGTCGTCACGCAGCCTGGGCCGCTTGGTGGTCGCGCCACAGCCGCGGACCGAGCCAACCGAACCCCACGGCGAGGTAGCCGAGCAGCAAGAGCAACACCACGCCAAAACCGACGCGCAGCGGAATCAGCAGGTACACCGCCACGGCTGAAGTCAACTGGAACGCCTTGACCGCCGGGTGTTTGCTGACCTTGAACTTGGGCAGGGGCAAGTTGCAGACCATCAACGCGGCGTTGACCAGCAAAAGCCACGGAAACACCGCAAAGGCCGCGGGTGCGCGGGCGTCGAGGCCGATTTCGTGCGCGGCGAGAAAGGCGCTGCACACCAGGGCGCCCGACAGCGTCGACGGCAGGCCCAGGAAAAGGTAGGGCCCGAGGGCGGCAGTGGTGACGTTGAACCGCGCCAGCCGCACCGCCGTCATCACCGCATAGCCCAGGCAGATGGCGGCAAGCAAGCCTGTCGCGGGTACGCCCAGCCATGCCGCGTCAGGCCCCCAGTCGGCCGGCGTCAGTTGCCGGGCGGCTGCGAACACCAGCGCGGCCGGGGCGATGCCAAAGGCGGTGGCGTCGCTGAACGAGTCGAATTGGATGCCGAACTCGCTGCTGCCCTTGAGCGCGCGGGCGACGCTGCCATCGAGCTTGTCGAGCAGCACGCTCAACAGCACGAACCACGCGGCCAGCTTCAGGTCACCGCCAGACAGCGACTGGTGCACCGAGGCCAAGCCGAACGCCATCGCCGCCGCCGTGATGGCATTGGGCGGCAACGTGCGCAGCGGAACGGGGTCGAAAAGATGCAACGGCAACCGGCAGCGCCGGCGCGGGCTGCCGGCGGGCGCGCAGGATAGCGCCGTTGGCCGGATTCGCAACTGGGCGTGGCCGACGCGCCGATTCGGGATCGGCCCATTGACGGAACCCACGGTCGCGCCTACCCTACCGGCCCCATTGCGCAACCGCACCCGGGTGGGTCGGGGGCGACGCTGGTTCGGGACCAGAAACGATGGACTCCATCCTTTCCTGGCCCCAGTTGCTTGTCTTGTAGGTCACCCGATCGCGTCCAGATGGGCCGGCGCGCAGTTCAGGCGCGGCCGGTGACGGATCGGCTAACTCCTTTGCAGTCCTCACTCGGGCCGCCGGCCCACCAGGAGCACCCATGGGCAGCGGAAGCCGCACCCCAAAAATGCGCCGCCTCGACGCGCGCAGGAAGAAACTGGACCGCATCAAGCGCCAGATTACCTCGGCCAAGGCTGCCGCCAAGGCCGCCAGGCTGGCCAAGTAGACAGCCGTGGCCGCCGACGCCGGGTGCGTGTTTTGCCGCATCGCCCGCGGCGAGTTCGGCACGCCGCTGCTTTTGGAGACCCCGCGCGTCGTGGCATTTGCGGATCTGCACCCGCAGGCGCCCGTGCACGTGCTGGTCATCCCGCGCGAACATCTGACGTCGCTCGGCCATAGCGACGCCCGCCACGACGGTCTCTTGGGCGAGATCCTGGCCGGCGTCCGGCAAGTTGCCGCCGATCTCGGCCTGGCCGACCGTGGCTATCGCACCGTCCTCAACACCGGCGCCGACGGGGGCCAGAGCGTGCCCCACCTGCACGCCCACCTGCTGGCCGGCCGGTCGCTGGGCTGGCCGCCCGGCTGACCGGACCGACGCCGCCAAGGACCGCACATTGGTCCGACTTCGCCGCGAAATCGACGGGGTGCGCCGCAACGCTGCGGTGCCCGAGCCGGCCCATGCCGCGGATGCAGAGGCTTCGGCCTGGGTTCTGCCGACCTTGGACCGCCAGTTGACCGCGTGCCAGCAGGCGCGCGTGTTGCTCGCTGGTTCGGCGCGGCGCGACCTGGCCCTGCAGCTGACGCGCGCCGACAACTGGGTCACTGTCGCCGACCTGGACAGTGATTCCGCGCAGCGCTGGCACCGCGACTTGCCTGCGGAGCTGGCCGCGCGGCTGACGCTGGTCACGCGGCCCTACGGCGAGGTGACGTTCGCGCCGGCGTCGTTCGATCGCGTTGCGCTTTTCGACATGCTCGGCCGCTACCGCCAACCCGCGTGGGTGCTGCACAAGGCCAGCCGCGAACTCAAGCCAGAGGCGCTGCTTTTCGTGCGCGACCGCGGCCGTGTCGCCGGTCGCGCCGATCCGAGCGATCCGCTGCAGAGGGCCCTCGAACGCGGCATGCGCGGCCTGCGTTGGACGGCGCAGGGTCCCATCGGCCCGCTCGCGTTCGGACCGCGGGCGCTCGAGGCCATCGACCGCGGGGCGCACTTGACGGCTGCCGCGTTGGCCGACGCCGACAGCCTGCGCGACCTGGTCGCCGCGACGCTGCCGATTGACGAGGTGCTCACGGGCCACCCGCTGCGGCTGGCCTGCGCGGAATTGGCCTTTGGCGCCAGCGAATTCGTGCGCCGGGCCTTGGCCACCTGCGTGCACCGCCTGCCCGAAGCCCACGACGGCACCGCGGGGCTGGCGGCCGTGGGCATCGTGGCTCGGCGGGCGCTCAAGGCGGGCGTGCGGTTTGGGTGACGCCCGTCAGTTCTGGATGTAGCGGTCGCCGGCCCAGCTGGACTTGAAGGTCAGCCGCGCGCGCTTGGGCAACTTGCCCGCCATCGTTTCCGTGTCGCAAACGACCGTGACGCTGTCGGGTTCCTGGCTGCCGGCGACGATCTGTGGGGCGCCGCACACCTCGGATTGGTTCAAGGCCACGTCGCCCTTGGACTTGAACGTGGTGCTGGTTCGCTCCCACAGGCTGCGCAGGTCGCCGCCCTGCCGCGCAAAGAGGCCCCAGAACGCCGCGGTCTCGCCGCCGCCGGCCTTGCTGTCGTAGCGGGCCGACTCCAGCCGCACCTGCCAGGCCTCGTGGCGGCCGGAAAGCGCGACCCGGCTCAGTTGCGCGCCCTTGGGGGCGCCTGCCGGACACACGCTCATGCGCTGCTGGGCGGCGATCCTGCCGGGGCTATACGGTTTTCCCTGTAGTTCTAGGAGATAGCAGGTCGGCAGGCCGCCATCGCGGCCGTCGTCCAGGCGCACCAGGGCCGCCGAACCTTCGCTGCTTTCGCGGTCGAGCGGGTTGGCCACGGCCAGCAGCGCGATGTCCTTGGCGTTGCCGCTGAAGGCCTCGGCGGCCAGGCGCACCACGGGGTGGCCTCCACTGCCGCCGGCCGATTTCTTGCCCGCCGCGGAGGCGGAATTCGCGAACAAGACGGCGGCAACGCACGACACCTGCGCCCACCAACGGGTGTTGGACATGATAGAACCGTTGAAAATTAGAGGAGGTTGGCTGCCAGTTCGGCCAGCGGGCTGCGCTCGCCCTTGCTCAGCGTGATGTGCGCGGCGATCGGCTGGTCCTTGAAGCGCTCGACCACGTAGGTCAGGCCGTTGTTCAGGCTGTCGAGGTACGGCTGGTCGATCTGGTAGGGGTCGCCGGTCAGGATGATCTTGGTGCCGTGGCCGACGCGGGTGAGCACGGTCTTGATTTCGTGCGGTCCGAGGTTCTGGGCCTCGTCGACGATCATGTACACGCCGGGCAGGCTGCGGCCGCGGATGTAGGTCAACGGTTCGACTTCGAGGATGCCGGCGTTGTCCAGTTCTTCGTAGCTCCACACCTTGCCGCCGCCGCGCGCGCTCGCCTTGCCGTCGGCCTTGCCAGCAGGTTCGCGGTCCGCGGCTTTTTCGCCAAACTGCGCCGAGACCAAGAAGTCGATGTTGTCGTGGATCGGCTGCATCCACGGGTTGAGCTTGTCTTCGATGTCGCCGGGCAGGAAGCCGATGTCGCGGCCGAAGGGAAAGATCGGTCGGCTTACCAATAGCTTGCGGTAGACCTCGCGGTCGGTCACCGACTGCAGCCCCGCGGCCAGCGCCAGCAGCGTCTTGCCGGTGCCGGCCTTGCCGACCAGCGTGCACAGTTGGATGTCGTCGCGCATCAGCATGTCCAGGGCAAACATCTGCTCGCGGTTCTTGGGCTGGACCCCCCAGACGTTCTGCCTGGCGCCGCGCAGGTGCTCCAACCGGCTGTTGTGGACGCGGGCGAACGCCATCTTGCCGTGGTTGGTGTCGGCGCGCACCGCCAGGTACTGATTGGGCCAGAGCTTTTCGCGCAGGTCGCCGAGCTCGCCGAGATCGATGCCACCCTCGGCGTACAGCGTGTCGATGACGCCGACCGGCACCGCAATCTCGCCCGTGCCGGTGTACAGTTCGGTCAGGTCCATTTCCTGACGGTCGTAGTCCTCGGCGTGCAGGCCCAGCGCGTCGGCGCGAATGCGCAGGTTGGTGTCCTTGGTCACGAACACCACCGGCCGGTGCGGTTCCTCCTTGTGCAGGAACAGCGCCGCCGACAGGATGGCGTCGTCCATGGTGTGGCCGACAGAGAAGTGGCCGGGCATGTCGGCGCGCGCCATCACCACGCGCAGGATGCCGCCGGCCGCCAACGGGACGCCCTCGCGCAGGTTGCCGAGCGCGCGGTAGTCGTCGAGCTCGCGGGCGATGCGGCGGGCGTTGCGGCCGAGTTCGGACTGGTCGCGCTTGAAGGTGTCCATCTCTTCGATGACGTAGATGGGCACGTTGACGACATTGTCGGCGAAACTGAGCAGACAATTGGCGTCGTGCAGCAGCACGTTGGTGTCGAGCACGAAGTTCTTCACGGGCGCTCCCTGGCGTGGTTGGTGTGCGCGGCGAGCGATGGCGCCGGCCCAGGGCGCACCCTACGCGGGTCGCGATCGACGGTCAAACGCCGCAGCGCCGACAAGGTCCGGCTATTTCTTGTCGCCGAGGTCCAGGCTGGAACTGCGCGCAAGCTGCGACAACACCGCGCAGGCCTCAATGACGCGCAGGCCCGAGCGTGCGATGACCTCTTCGAGCGGCAAGGTGCCGTCGAGGTGGCGCACGATAGCGGCGACCTTGTCGATCTTGAAGTAGCCGGTCGGCATCGCGGTCTCGCCTTCCTTGAGGCGGGCAGTGCGCGTCCACGGCCCGAGCACGGTCTGGTAGTACTCGATGAGCCGGGCTTCGTTGTGGGTCAGGAACTGCTCGATTTGCGGCGTGATCGGCGCTATGGCCAGCAGGCGCTCGAGCGAGATGAGCGCGCCTTCGCGATCTCCAATCTCGAAAAGGCAGCCGATGTCCTCGTAGAGCACCTGCGCGACGTACTCCGCGATGACCGACTGCCGGAGGCGAATCTTGCGCTTGATTTCAGGACCCGACAGCACGATGGTCTCGGCGGTCGCGAACTGCTGCGGCTGGGCGACCTTGGTCACCACGGTCTCGGGCACCAGCTCTTTTTCGCCGACCAGCGTCTCGGCGTCGGTCACTTCCTCGGCGCTGAGTTCGATGGCCTCGGCCGATTCGTCCATCGGCGGCAGCTCGTCGCTCGGGGCCGGCGCCGCTTCGTCGTGCAGCCCATGGCTCGCGGCTTCTTCAGCCGGCGGGGCGACGACGAAGTTCTCCTCGGTGCGGCTTTCGCGCGCCTGCACCGTGGCTTGGGCGCGCTCGGGGTCGCGGATCCAGCGCTGCAACTGCTCCAGCGCCCGCAGCAGTTCGGCGGCCCGGTCGTCCAACGGCAGCCCGAGCACGGCCAGGTGGCGGGCGCGCGCCCAGTCGGCGCTTTCGGCGGCCGCCAACGGGTCGTGGGGAACGTCGGGCTCGATGGCGAAAGTCGTCACGGGCAGCCGAAGGTGCGTCGAAGTCGCGGGCCGGAGGCGATGGGCCCGAGCGCTACAGGCGGACACCACGCCCGCGGAGCGCTCCGCGACCCTGGCCAGCTACCGCGCGCGCGCCGCCGCCAAAATCGCCTTTCGTCGCGCAACCAAAGGTGGACCCGTAGGGCGCGCGGGGCGATGATACGCCAACGGTGCCGCCTTGCCAAACCGCGCGGCCCGGTGTGGAACGGACCCGTGACCGAATCGACAAGCATCGGAAAGAACAAGCCAATCATCGACACACGCAGCCGTCTTGCCGGCTCACTCGGCGATATCCTGGCGGCGCTTTGCGGCGAGGCCGCGGACGTGGTGTGGCGGCAGGTGGCGGACGGTGCAGCGTACGTCGATGGCCGCCGGGTGCGCGATCCCGCGCTGTGGGTGGGCGCGGGCCAGCGGGTGGCGCTGTGGCCTGCGGCCGACCCGCGGCGCGCCGCCGTGGACCAAGGGCAACTGCGGGTGGTGTGGCGCGACGACAGGGTATTGGTCGCCCACAAGCCGGCGGGGCTGCCGACCCAACCGCCACCGCGCGGCGGCGATGCGTTGAGCCTGCGGGTGCGCGCCCTGCTGGGTCCGGAGGTTTATCTCGGCGAACTCCATCGCCTTGATCGCGACGCTTCGGGCCTGGTCGCTTATGCGCTCGACCCCCAGGCCGCCCGGCACCTGGCCAGCCAGTTCGCCGCCCACCGCGCCCGCCGCCGCTACCTGGCGTGTGTGCGCAGCCGCGTGGCGGTGCCCGACCAGGTCGTGGACGAACCGGTGGCCGAGGTTGCGCCCGGCCGGATGACCACCCACGCGACCGGCGCACCGGCCCGCACCCGCGTGCGCTGCCTGGCTTTCGACGCCGACCGGGCCCTGGCGCTGGTCGACCTGCAATTGCACACCGGCCGCAGCCACCAGATCCGCGTGCACCTGGCGTGGGCGGTAGGCCCCATCGCCGGCGACCGGCTGTACGGCGACCTGAGCGATTTGCCGTCGGCCTCCGCGGGGCTGCCGCGCATCGCGTTGCACGGCGGGCACTTGCAGTTGCAGCACCCCAATGGCCAGACGCTGCAGTGGACGGTGCCCCCGCCGGACGACTTCTGGCCCGAACCGGCGCTGGCGGCGTTGCTGCCGGTGAATTGGCCTACATCCGGCGATAGACGCCCACGACCGCCCCCACCAGCGTAAAGGCCGTGAGGTCGCCGCGCCGCACGTAGATCGGCGACATCGTGCGATTTTCTGGTTGCAGGCGCACGCGGTCGCCTTCGATGAAGTAGCGTTTGACCGTGGCTTCGCCGTCGAGCATCGCCACCACGATCTCACCATTGCGCGCTTGGTCGCGTTTGCGCACGAAAAGGTAGTCGCCGGGCAGGATGCCGGCGTCGATCATCGACTCGCCGACCACGCGCAGCGCGAACACCTCGCCCGGGCCGCCCAACAGGAACTGGTCGACCACCAACGTCTCTTCGGCGTCTTCGACGGCGAGCAGCGGTTGGCCCGCCGCCACCCGACCCAACACCGGCACGACCGCGCTGTGCTGCGCGCGCAGATCGGCGCGATCGCGCAAGCTGGCCTCACCCCGCCGCAGCAACCGATCCCCCGTGCCAAGCCGATCGCCCGCCCCCAACCGATCACCCGCGGGTGGCCGGCGCAGCGGCACGACGTTCGGCGGCAAGGGCGGCCCACCGAACTCGGGCTCAGCGAAACGTTCGATGGTGCGCTCGACCTCGTCGCCTTGCCACGCGGGTCCATCGCCCTGCCACGCGCGGTCGGCGGGTTGCTTGACCACGGTCAGGCTGCGCGACAGGTGGCCGGACCGCTGCAGGTAGCCCTTGCGCTCCAAGGCCCGCAGGTGGTCCGACACGCCGTTGGTCGAGCGGATGCCGAACTGCTCGCCGATCTCGCGCATCGACGGCGGATAGCCGCGGTCCGCGGAAAACTGCTGCACGAACCGCAAGATGTCGAGCTGCCGTTCGGTCAGGTCGGCAAGGTCGGCCGCTGGGCCGGGTGGCGAGAGGGGCGGGCGGGCGGTGGCCATGGCACTCCAGCGCTCCGGCGGCAGCAACCGGAACATCTGTTCAGTAGCGTGCCGCCAACCGTGGGTGGTGTCAAGAAGCGCCGCGCGCGCGGATCGCCGCCAACGCCTCGGCGTAGGCCCGCCGCACCGCCGCTTCGCCAAACTGCCGCTCGATCCGGCGCAAGCGAAAGTGGTGGCGCGCGACTTCGTTGAAGTGTTCGGCAAAGGCCGCATTGAGCGCAGCGCCCGCCACTGCGCCCGCCACCGGCACCGCCTGCGCCACCGACTTCTCCGAAACCACGATCTGGAAGCGCGCCGCTACCTTGGCCAGCAACTTGCCGACCACTGCGCCGCCGCCGCGGGCCAGATCGGTCGCCGTCAGCCGCGCCGCCCCGGAAGCCGCAACGTGGCTCGCCGCCTGGCGCAGCGCCAACGCCAACCCCAGTCGCGCCGTCCAGTACGCCGAATCCATCGCCGCCACGGCCGACGCCTGTTGCGGGTCGCCTACGTCAATGACGTCGGGATCGGCTGGGGTCTGGCCACCCAGGCCGAGCACGGTCAGGCACTCCAAGCGCACGGCCGGGTCGGAGAGGTCGGCGCCTTCGGCCCGCGCAATGGCGGCGATCGAGCGCAGCATCACCGCGGTGGACAGCGGCAACTCGACCGCCAAGGCGCCCAGGCCAAAGAAGCCCGCAACGCCGCCGAGCGCAGCCGCCCCAGCCGCGTGCACCCCGGGACTGGCTGTAGAGGATCCGTCGAGCGAAGAGATCGCCACGTCGAGCGCCTTGTGCAGCGCCGCATCGACCGCCTTGGCCATGCCGCGCTGCGCCCGCTCGGGCAACCGCTGCAAGAGCACCTCGGCGGGCCGGCCGACCAGGTCGGCGACCTTGAGCAAAAATCTAGGATTGTCGAGGTAGGCCGCGGCGGCTTCGATGGCGCGCAGATCGCCGTCGCCCAGCACCACCGCGGGCGGGGCCGGAGCGCGCAGGCCGGTGCTGTTTGCGATGGCTAAGCCGGGACGCGCCGGATTTGGCGGACCTGCAGCTCCAGCTCTTCGACCATGGCCTCGTTGCTCATGCCGTCCAACTGGAAGCCCTTCCACGACGAGGGCCAGCACTGCGTCAACTCATAGCGGGCGACGTCGGTCTGGCCGTCGTCGTCCATCAAGATGACCGACACGTTGTGGAAGCTGAACTTGCCTTCCATGGTGTCGCGCATCCAGTTCCACAGCGCGGCGTTGACCACCCAGCCCTTCTTGAGGGTGATGGGCGCGATCTTGGGCCGACCGGGAATCTGCCGGGCAAACATGTCGCCGCCGCCCTGGTATTCGATGAGCTCGGTGGTGGTGCCCAGGCCGTCGATCGCGCGGAAGGCGCCGGCCGAGATGTTGCCGATCTCGATGCGGAACTTGAAGTTGCCGCGGTGGTCGAACGGCCGGTTGCCCGAGGCGGCCTCCTTGGGACCCGCGCCCTTGCTGCCACCGCCGCCAAACAACGACAGGATGCCGCTGACGGCCTCTTCGACCGCGGCGACCACCGTTTCGACGGCCCCGACGACGGCGTTTTCGATGTCTTTGAGATCGTTCTCCAAGTTGTTGACGGCGTCGGCGACAGCTTGGCCGGTCTTGTAGGCGTTCTCGATTTGGGCCTTGGCCTCAGCGCCAACCTTCTTGATTTCGCCCGCGGTCTTGTCGCCAATGTCCTTGATGGTCGACTTGGCGCTGTTGACGGCCGCTGTCTTGGCTTTGACGCCCGAGGTCACGGCCTTTTCGGTCTGCTTCTTGGTGTCAGCGACCTTGGCGGTGGCGTTGCCCGCTTTGTCCTTGATCTGCTTTTTGGCTTCATTCTTGATTTGGGTTGGGCTCGCCATGGCACAGGCCTCCTGCGGCGCGCGCGCGGGCCGCCGACACGCGCAAGGTGCCCCGACAAGACCGCAGTGTCAATCGCAAACCGGCGACGGGGGGCGGCCGTGGGGTGGATTGGCCCCAGGGCCGCGGGCGGCTCGCCATTCAACCATCCGCCAACTCCGCCAGCATCCGCAGCGCCTCGGCCAGCGGCGGGTCCTCGTCGCGCAGGTGCAGCTTTCTGCACCCGGCCGCGGCCTGTTCGAGCCAGGTCCGCGCCTGCGGTTGCTCGCCGCGCTGCCGACAAGCCCGGGCGGCGCGCAGGCACACGGCCACCGATTGGCGCACCGCGTGGGGGTCGCCGATCGCGGCGATCTGCTGGCCCAAGGCCTCGATCTGCCCTCGCAAAACCGCGGCGCGCGCCTTGTCCGTCGCCGCCACCACCAGCCACTGCCAGTGCCGGCATGGCTGCTCGCTGTGCCAATCGCCGGCGGCCCGGAACCGCGCCGCCGCTGCGGCAAAGGCATCTTCGGCGTCCACCAGTTGCCCAGCGCGCGCCGCGACCTGGCCCATGGCGACCAAGTGGTAGGCCTGTTCGTCGCGCCGCGGCAAAGCCGACACCGCGGGGTGCGCGCGCACCAGCGCCTGCCAGGCACCCGGCACGTCGGCGTGGCTGTGCGCCACCGCGACCTCGGCGTCGACCACCGCGCGCCACTCGCCGACCGTCCACGGCGGAAAATGGCGGGCGATCTCGCGCACCAGGGCTTGTTCGGCGCGCGCCGACGGCAGTTCGGCCTGGGCCGGCAACTCGGCGAGCCACGCGTCGAGCGCCGGGTCGGGGCACACCGCCGGATCGGCGTACCGCGAGGCGCACGACCGCTGGGCCGGCGCGTGCAGCGCCAGGTCGCGCCTTGTGCCTTGCCGGGCCGCCACCAGCCACGCCTCGGCCAGTTCCGGCTGCCCCTCTGCGAGGCACGCCAGCCCCAGGGCGCGCTGGGCGCTCGCCGCGACGGCGGGATCGCCCTCTTGCACCGCGCGTTGCCCGGCGTCATTGAGCTCCCAGGCGCGGCCAGACGCGACCAGGGGCGCCGACCAGGCGTCGAATAGCGCGCACAGCAGCCCCGCGTCGCCGCGCGCAAGGCCGTCGTCCAGCACCACGGCGACCGCGCGCAACGCCCGCTGGATCGGGTCGGCCAGCGCCGGCGTCTCCAGGCCGCGCACCAGCGCCAGCGCGACCGCGTGCACCAGCCGCCCGCGGGCGGCGCCATGGCCAGGCTGATCGCGCACGAACGCGCACACGGGCGCGGCGGCAAACGGCCGGTCGGCGCAGGAGCGCACCTGGATCAGCCCCGACTGCCCAAGCTCGACCGACGCTTCGCCGAGCGCGTCGTGGCCCAGCAGCTGGGCAGCCCAGCCATCGCGGTCGTCGCCGCCCTGCGCGACCAGCAGGTGCAGTGCGCTGCGGGCGGCGTCGCCCAGGCGTTTCCAGCACCACGACAGCAGCGCATCTCCACCGCCGCCGGGCGGGGCCGCGTGCAAAGCGTCGGCGCAGCGCGACAGGCCGGCGGGCCCCTCTTGTTCGTGCAACGACCGCAGTTGGGCGGCGAGCACCGCGGCCATCCACGGCAGGTCGCCCGCGTCGCGCAGCGCTGACCGCCAAGTGGCGCTGACCGCGGCAGGGCCAGCCCACCAGGGGTCGAGCGCGGGTGGATCCCGCCATCCGCCGATCGGCAGCGTGGCCATGCCCTCGGCAGGTGGCGCGTCGGCGCTGACCACCACCGTGCGGGCGCACCCGCCGCCCACCGGCAATTGCCCGGCCGTCCAAGCAGCGGCCGACGCACCCGCCAAGACGACCACGATGTCGGCGGCGGCCCAGTGGTCGCGCAAGCGCGGCAACGGAGCGGGGTCGCGGTCCGCCTGCCAGCGCACGGCCACCTCGCGCAGGTTCTGCCGCCAAGCCACGCCGTCCAGGTCGATCCAGATCAAGCCGTCCGCGCACGCCGGCCACCGCGTTTGACCCAACACGTGGGCGACCAGCGAGCGTTTGCCGCTGCCGGCCGGGCCCCAGACCCACAGCACACCGCCGGGCGGGCCAGCCAGGAACGCCGCGACGGCGGCGATCTCGGGTTCGCGGTCCCACAATACCGGTTCGCGCCAGATGACGGCACCGCGGTACGACGGGTGGGTGGGTGGCGTGGGCGCGGGCATGGCGGGTCGCGGGCCCGGGTTGGCCCTTGCGCAGTGTCTTGCCGCACGCCGGTGCGGTCAATGGCAACGCGGTTGGATCAGCCCAACCACATCGCCAGCGCCCAGGTGACGAAGCCGGCCGCCGACGCACCCAGCCAGCGCCAGCCCGTCGCCAGGAACCGGCCGTCGTCGTCCACGCCGCGGCGCACGGCAAACACGATGCCGGCGACCCACAGCAAGAACCCCAGCGACACGGCGAGCGACACCCACGGCCCCACGCCGACCGGTCGCGCGTAGGCCGCCTGGAACTGCGCCAGCAACGCCGGTCGCCCCGCGCCCAGGGCCCGCGGATCGCCGCGGCGCTCGGCCACCCGCACCAAGAGCGGCGGCAACCGTTCATTGCACAGCGCCACCAACTCGGCCCGCGGCAGCCACAGAGACCGGCCGGCGTAGAGCCCACTGCGCAGGTTGTCCAGGGCCTGCACCGCAAGCTCCGGGTCGTCTTTGGCGTGGCGTTCACCGAGGTCGCGCAGGGCCTCTGCCGCGTCGCCGTGGTCTGGCCCCCACGGGGTGTACCAGCGCAAAGCCCAGCGGTATTCGTCGACCGCCCGCCACAGGTCGCCCGCGTGCTCAAACGCGACCGCCCGCGCGTAGGCCGCGCGCTGTTCGACCGTGGCGCGGACCGCGAGCGACGTCAGCACCACCGCCAGGGCCAGCAGCGGCCACCGCCATGCGCGCAGCAGCGCAGCAACCGCCGTCACGTCAAATCCCGCCGCTCGAAAAGAAAGACCGCGCCCACCAGGAAAAGCACCGTCCACGACAAGCCATAGCCAGCGGCGGCGGCGAAATAGTCCCACGGCACCGACCAGCCGTGCAGCACCGGGTCGGCGACGGCGAAGGTCGACAGGTCGGGCACCACGGCGACCAACACCTTGCCCAGCGCGCGCATGGCTGGCACCTCGACGAACACGCCCTTGTTGGCGCCGAGCAGGTCGGCGATGACGTAGTTGGATCGACCGACCACCAGCACGCCGAGCGTGAACACGCCCGAAAGCACCGGCCGGGTCAGCGCCGAAAAGAACATCGCCACGGCGGTGACCAGCCACAGCTCGAACAGGCACAGGCCGATGGCCCGACCGAGCGCCGGGGTCAGCGCGCCGCCGCGCATCACCAGCACCGGCCACCAGCACAGGACCAGCGCCGCCAGTTGCAGCCCCAACAGCACGGCCAGTCCGGTGAACTTGCCGAGCACGAACTCGCTGCGGCGGATCGGCTTGGGCAGGATGGCGTAGAGGGTCTTTTTGTCGATCTCTTTGTGCAGCAGCACCACGCCGAGCAGGGTCGCCGACACCGCGCCCACCAACGGGATGGCGGCCATGCCGAACGACTGCACCAACCGCGCCTTTTGGTCGACGAGCGCGAGGTCGCTCAGCACCAGCGAAAAGGCCAGGAGCAGCACGGCCGCCCCGAGCACGCCGTAAAAGAGCCGGGCGCGACCGGCCTCGCGCAGCGTATTGGCGGCGACCGCGGCGACCCGGCCGAGGCAAGGGCCGATGCCGGCGATGTGCAGCACTGGAGGCTGGGCAGGCGTGCCCTTGTGCTGGGCGGGCGTGGTCATGCGGCCGCCTCTGGCCCGCGGGCGACCGCCTTGCGCAGGAAGAGCTCTTCCAGCGAGTCGCGGCGGGCCGACAGCTCGCGCAGGTCCAGGCCGAGGTCGGCGACCGCGCGGCACAGCGCCGCCACCGCCGCGGTCGGCAGCACCACCCGCACGCCGGTCGGCGTCAAGGTCACGGTCGCCTCGGGCAGCGCACGCAGCGCCAACATCGCCGCCTCGGTCTGGGCCGACATGCCCAGCACGGCTTCGGATTCCAGGGCGTCCGGGCGCAGCAATTCCGAAAGGTGCCCCTGGGCGACCGCCACGCCGCGGTCCAGGATGCACACCGCGTCGCACAGGGCCTCGATGTCGCCGAGCACGTGCGAGCTGAAGAACAGGCTTTTGCCCTGCCGCCGCAGTTCGACCATCAGGTCGCGGACTTCCTTGCGACCCATGGGGTCAAGGCCGCTCAACGGCTCGTCCCAAATCAGCAACTGCGGGTCGGCGACCAGGCTTTGCGCGATGCCGACGCGCTGCAACATGCCCTTGGAGAACCCGCGCAGCGGCCGGCGGGCCGCTTCGTCCAGGCCGACGACCCCCAGCAACTCGCGGGTGCGGCGGCTGCGATCGGCGGCGGCCAGGCCGTACAGTTTGCCCACGTAGTCGAGCACTTCGGTTGGCGTCAGGTAGTCGTAGAAATACGGCGACTCGGGCAGGTAGCCGACCCGGGCGCGCGCGTGGGGATCCGACGCTGGCCTGCCGAAAAGCCGCGCGTGGCCGCCCGTCGGTACCACCAGGCCCAGCAGACACTTGATCGAGGTGGTCTTGCCGCTGCCGTTGGGCCCGAGGTAGCCGAGCGACTCGCCCGCCTGCAACGCCAACGACACGTCGCGCACGGCCGGGACCTTCTTGGCCCAAAAGCCGACGCGGAACGTCTTGCGCAGGTGCTGCAATTCCAACACCGGCGGGGCGGCGTCGGGCGTGGGGTCGACCATGGCCTTGGGGGCGCGCCGGGGGGTGCGGCGCGGGCGGCGGAGGATAGCGCAGGCGGGGTCGGGGAACAATTTGGCGGGTGGGGGCGCGGTCCGGCTTGGCGACGGAAGCCAAAACCAGCGATGCTCCCCTGCCCGGCAGCGCCACCCGCCGCCCAACGGACAGCCCATGTGGTTCGAACACCCGCACATCCGCCAACTGGTCGAGCTGGCCCTGGCCGAAGACGTCGGCACCGGCGACCACGCGACCCTGGCAACGCTCGACCCTGCGGCGACCGGCGCGGCCAACGTGCGCGCCAAATCCGCCGCGGTCCTGTGCGGCGGCCCCCTTTTCGCGCTGGTGATGGCCCGCGTCGATCCCCGCATCGCCGTGCGGCAGTTGCACCCAGAGGGCGCCCGGGTGGGACCGGGGGATGTCGTGCTGCACATCACCGGCCCGTTGGGGTCGATCCTGACCGCCGAGCGCACCGCGCTCAACTTCTTGCAGCGCATGTCGGGGGTGGCGACGCTGACCCGCCGCTATGTCGACGCCGTCGCCGGCACCGGCGCCCGCATCGCCGACACCCGCAAGACGCTGCCGGGCTTCCGGTCGCTCGACAAGTACGCGGTGCGCACGGGCGGCGGCGCCAACCACCGCACAGCGCTGGACGCCGGGATCCTGGTCAAGGAAAACCACACCCACGCGGCCGGTTCCGTAGCCGAGGCCGTGCGGCGCGCGCGCACCGTGGGCTCGCACCTGCTGCGCGTCGAGGTCGAGGTCGAGACCTTGGACGACCTGGATGTGGCGTTGGCGGCCGGCGCCGAAGTGGTGTTGCTCGACAACATGGACCTGGACCGGCTGCGCGAGGCGGTCCGCCGCACGGCCGGCAAGGCTCTGCTTGAGGCGAGCGGCAATATGACCTTGGAACGGGTGCGGGCGGTGGCGGAGACCGGCGTCGACTTGATCTCGGTGGGCGCCTTGACGCACTCGGCGGTCGCGGCGGACCTCAGCCTACGGCTGCAGGGCGCGTAGCCCCGCTCACCCGACCAGGCCGCGCAAAAGCTGGGTATCGCCCTGGATGGCGGTGCGCTGCCAGTAGAACCGCAAGCCGCGCTCGCCGCCGAGTTCTTCGCCGCCGCCCGCTTTGCCGGGGCCGCCGTGGACCAGCGCCGGCATCACCGCGCCGTGGCCGGTGCCTTGGTCGAACACCTTGCTGCTGCCCCAGTACACGCGACCCGTGTAGGGCGCCACGCCGAGCACCACATGCCCAGCCCACGCGGCGTCGTCTGAGAAAACGCTGGTCGCGAGGCAGCCGCCAGCGCGCGCGACGATGTCGACGGCCTCGTCGGCGCTGCCGGCATACGGCAAGAGCGTCGCGGCCGGGCCAAAGACTTCGTGATCATGCACGTATTCCGCCGCAGCGCCGGCGTCGGTCCGGAACAGCGAGGTCGCCACGAAACACCCGTCGGCCGGCACGTCCGCGGCCTGCCACACCAGCTGTGCGTGCAGGGCCAGGTTCTGCAACCCGGCAACGACATCGCGCTTTTGCGCCGGCCCCGCCACAGGCCCCACCGCGGTGCCCTGTACAGCCGGATCGCCGACGCGGGCATCTTGGAGGCGCGCCACCAGCTCGGCCTGCACCTCGTCGGCGACGGCGCTGGGCACCAACACGCGGCGGATCGCGGTGCACTTCTGGCCGGCTTTTTGGGTGATCTCGCGGACCACCTCGGCCAGGAACATCGTCCACACGTCGCTGCCCGGCGCGATGTCGGGGCCGAGCACGGTGGCGTTGATCGAGTCCGCCTCGACGTTGACGGGGACGTTGTAGCGCAACACCTGGGGATGGCTGCGGATCTGCTGGCCGGTGCTGCCCGATCCGGTAAAGACCACGCAGTCTTGCGGGCCGAGGTGGTCGAGCAGGTCGCCCGCCGATCCGACCAGCAGTTGCAGCGCACCGTCGGGCAAAAGGCCAGCCTCTTGCCAAAGCTCGACGATGCGCACCGAAACGATGGCGGTGGCCGTGCCGGGCTTGGCCAGCACCGGCATGCCAGCCAGCAACGCACAGGCCAGCTTTTCGCACAGGTTCCACGCCGGAAAGTTGAAGGCGTTGATGTGCACGGCGATGCCGCGGCGCGGCGACCAGATGTGCTGGCCGACAAAGCGCTTGCTGCGGCTGAACTGCACCTGTTCGCCGTCGGCCAGCCAGGTGCGGTCGCCCAAGGTCTGGCCGAGCTTGGCGTAGTAGGCCAGCGTGCCCGAGGCGCCGTCGATGTCGAACTTGCCGTCGCCGCGGGTGGTGCCCATGTTGCGACCGGACAGGTCGAGCAGGTGGTCGCGGTGGGTGACCAGCACGCTGGCGAGCTGGCCCAGAATCTCGCCGCGCTGGGCGAACGACAGCTGGCGCAGGGCCGGTCCTCCGACCGCGCGGCCATGGCGCAGCGCAGCCCCCAGGTCCAGCCCGCGCGACGAGGTCTGCGCGATCGCCGCGCCGGTGGTGGCGTCGTGCAAAACGGTCTGCGGGTCGGCGCCCGATTGCCAGCGCCCGCACAGAAAAGACTTGAGTTGTTGCATGGTTGCCGCCCGCTGCTGAATCGTGGCGCCTGCCGCGCCGGGGGCGAACCGTAGTCCACGCTGCGGCCGGCGGCAACCACGGCACCCGCGGCCTGCGCGGTTGACCGCCTCGCTCAACGGCGCGACCATACCGCGCGCGATGCCGCCCGCCCGTTTGGCGGCCCTCGCACCCTCCGCGGCAAACCTGCCCGCCGCCTGCCAAAAGGAATTTCTCCATGACCAAGCCCATCGTCGTTGCCGTCACCGGCGCCGCCGGCCAGATCGGCTACTCGCTGCTTTTCCGCCTCGCTTCGGGCGAGACCTTCGGCGACCGGCCGGTGTTCCTCAAGCTGCTCGACCTGCCGATCCCTGAAGCCCAAAAGAAGCTCGAAGGCACCGCGATGGAGGTGCTGGACTGCGGCTTTAGGACCCTGGCCGGTGTCGAATGCACCGCCGACCCCAACGTGGCCTTCGACGGCGCGTCGTGGGCGCTGCTGGTCGGCAGCAAGCCGCGCGGCCCCGGCATGGCGCGCGCCGACCTCATCCGCGAAAACGGTCCGATTTTCGTGGGCCAGGGCAATGCGCTGCAGCGCGGCGCCAGCGACCTGCGGGTGTTGGTGGTCGGCAACCCGTGCAACACCAACTGCCTTATCGCCGCCAGCAACTGCGCGGGCGTGCCCAAAGAGCGCTTTGGCGCGATGACCCGGCTGGACGAGAACCGCGCGATCGCCCAACTGGCCGCCAAGGCCGGCTGCACCAATGCCGACGTCGCCCGCGTGACCGTGTTCGGCAACCACAGCGAATCGATGTACCCCGACTTCGAGAACGCTACCATCGGTGGCAAAGCCGTGACCGAGGTGATTGGCGACCGCGACTGGCTGCAAGGCCCGTTCGTGCAGGCGGTGCAGAACCGCGGCAAGGCGATCATCGCGGCGCGCGGCCTGAGCTCCGCGGCTTCGGCGGCATCGGCGGCCATCGATCACGTCAAGGACTTCGAGCGCAAGACCCCGACCGATGCGTGGTTCAGCGCGGCGGTGTGGTCGGACGGCAGCTACGATTCGCCGCTCGGCATCTACACGTCGCTGCCGGTGCAAAGCGACGGCAAGGGCGGCTACAGCGTGGTGCAGGGCCTGCGGCTGTCGGACTGGGCCAAGGGCAAGGTCGCGGCCACCAACAAGGAGCTGCTCGACGAGCGCGCGGTGGTGGCCGACCTGCTCAAGGGCTAGGTCCGTCCCCAACTTGCTGCCGTCCGGGCCGGCACGCGCGCGCAGTGCCGCGTCGGCCCGAGCGGCGCGCCCGCCAAATGGAGGCAACGTGGACGGCGACGTCGTCAAGGTGTCGGCCCCGGGGGTCGATCTGGTGTTGGGCCGGTTGTTCCGCTCGACCGTGGGCCAAAAAGCCCTGGTGGCGGTGACCGGCGCCTTGTTGGTGGCCTTTGCTTTTGCCCACATGATCGGGCACTTGCAGATGTTCGCCGTGGCCGGCGGCCAGGAGGCGTACAACCAATACGCCGAAAAACTGCAATCGCTCGGCGCCATCAAGTGGGCCATCCGCGGCGGGCTCTTGGTGGTGGTGGCGATCCACATCCAGGCCACGCTGTCGCTGATGGCGCGCAACCGCACGGCGCGGCCGGTCGCCTACGGGCACAACAAGTGGCTGGCGGCGAGCCTGGGAGCCCAGACCATGCGGGTCACGGGGCCGTTGCTGGCGTTCTTCATCCTGTATCACGTCCTGCATTTCACGGTGTTGGCGGTGTCGGCACCGGGCTACGAGGCCATGGACTACGCGCTGCGCGACGGCACCGGACGGGTAGTCGCCGACGTGTACGGCCGCATGGTCCACGCTTTCAGCCAACCGGCGCTGACCGTGGGCTACGTGTGCGCAGTGGGCCTTCTGGGCGTGCACCTGTCGCACGGCATTTCGAGCCTGTTGCAGACGCTGGGGATGCTCAACGCCACGTACCGGCCCGCCGTGCGCAGCGTGGGTCCACTGCTGGCGGGCGTGTTGACCGCCGGGTTTGCGGCCGTGCCGTTGGCGATCCTCGCTGGCGTCATCCAATAGCGCCACCGCACACGTGCTGGCGCCCGCGCGCCGGCTTGCAAGGAAGAAGGCCATGTCCATCCGCCTCGACGCCAAGATCCCCAGCGGGCCACTGGCGCAAAAATGGGACAAGCACAAGTTCGAGTGCAAGCTCGTCAACCCCGCCAACAAGCGCAAGTTCAGCGTCATCGTCGTCGGCACGGGCCTGGCCGGCGCGTCGGCCGCGGCGAGCCTGGCGGAGCTGGGCTACAACGTCCGGGCGTTCTGTTTCCAAGACAGCGCGCGGCGCGCCCACTCGATCGCGGCGCAGGGCGGCATCAACGCGGCCAAGAACTACCAGAACGACGGCGACTCGGTCTATCGCCTCTTCTACGACACCATCAAGGGCGGCGACTACCGGGCCCGAGAAGCCAACGTCTATCGCCTGGCACAGGTGTCGGCCAACATCATCGACCAATGTGTCGCGCAGGGCGTGCCGTTTGCCCGCGAGTACGGCGGCACCTTGTCCAACCGCAGTTTCGGCGGCGCCCAAGTCAGCCGGACCTTCTATGCCCGCGGCCAGACCGGCCAGCAGTTGCTGCTCGGCGCGTACTCGGCCCTGACCCGGCAGATCGGCCTGGGCAAGGTGCAGATGCACGAGCGCACCGAGATGCTGGATCTGGTGGTCGTCGATGGCCACGCCCGCGGCATCGTCACCCGCAGCCTCGTGGACGGCAAGATCGAAAGCTGGGCGGCCGACGCGGTGGTGCTGGCGACGGGCGGCTACGGCAACGTGTTTTTCCTGTCCACCAACGCCCAGGGCTGCAACGTCACCGCCACCTACCGCGCCCACAAGAAAGGCGCGCTTTTCGCCAACCCCTGCTACACCCAGATCCATCCGACGTGCATTCCGCGCTCGGGCGACCACCAGAGCAAGCTGACCCTGATGAGCGAGAGCCTGCGCAACGACGGCCGCGTCTGGGTGCCCAAGAACCCGGCCGACACCGCCAAAAGCCCCAAGGACATCGCCGACGCCGACCGCGACTACTACCTGGAGCGCATCTACCCGAGCTTTGGCAACCTCGTGCCCCGCGACATCGCCAGCCGGGCCGCCAAGTGCATGTGCGACGAGGGCCGCGGCGTGGGGCCGGGCGGGCTCGGCGTCTACCTGGACTTTGGCGATGCCGTCCAACGACTCGGCAAGCACGGCGTGGCCGAGCGCTACGGCAACCTTTTCGACATGTACCAGCGCATCACCGACGAGTCGCCGTACGAAGTGCCGATGCGCATCTACCCGGCCGTGCACTACACCATGGGCGGCCTGTGGGTCGACTACAACCTGATGAGCAACCTGCCGGGCCTGCACGTGATCGGCGAGGCCAACTTCAGCGATCACGGCGCCAACCGGCTTGGCGCTTCGGCGCTGATGCAGGGCCTGGCCGACGGCTATTTCGTGCTGCCGTACACCATCGGACACTACCTGGCGACCGCCAACCAGAAGAAGCTCTCCGGCAGCGAAAGCGAGTTCACGGCCGCGGTCGTCGACACCAAGGCGCGCATCAGCCAACTGCTGGGCATCGGCGGCAAACGCTCGCCCACCAGCTTCCACAAGGAACTCGGATTGCTGATGTGGGACAAGTGCGGCATGGCCCGCAACGCCGGCGGCCTGCAGGAGGCCATCGAGCGCATCCCGCGCATCCGCGAAGAATTCTGGGCCGACTGCGGCGTGCTCGGCGACGGCGACAGCTACAACGTGGCGTTGGAGAAGGCCGGCCGGGTCGCAGACTTCTTGGAATTCGGCGAACTGATGTGCAAGGACGCGCTGGACCGCGCCGAGTCGTGCGGCGGCCATTTCCGCGAAGAGTTCCAGAGCGAAGGCGGCGAGGCGTTGCGCGACGACGCGAGCTTCACCCACGTCTCGGCGTGGCAGTACACCGGCGACCCGTCGGCGAGCGTGCTGCACAAGGAGCCGTTGATTTTCGAGGAAGTCCACCCGTCGACCCGCAGCTACAAATAACGCCCGCGCCTGCCGAACCAAGGAAGCCATGAACCTGACCCTGAAAATCTGGCGCCAAAAAAATGCCGCGGCCTCCGGCGGTTTCGTCGACCACGCGCTGCCCGACGTCAGCCCCGACATGTCGTTCTTGGAGATGCTGGACATCTTGAACGAGGCGCTGCAAGCCAAAGGCGAGGAGCCCGTGGCCTTCGACCACGACTGCCGCGAGGGCATCTGCGGCATGTGTTCGCTGGTCATCAACGGCGTGCCGCACGGCCCCGACAGCGCCACCACCACCTGCCAGTTGCACATGCGCCGCTTCAAGGACGGCGACGTCATCACCATCGAGCCGTGGCGGGCGGCGCCGTTCCCGGTCATTCGCGATCTGGTGGTCGACCGCGGGTCGTTCGAGCGCATCCAGCGCCGCGGCGGCTTCGTGTCGGTCGGCACCGGCCACGCCCCCGACGCCAACGCCATCCCGGTGCCCAAGCGCGAGGCCGACCTGGCGATGGACGCCGCACAGTGCATCGGCTGCGGCGCGTGCGTGGCGGCCTGCAAGAACGCGTCGGCGATGCTGTTCGTCGGCGCCAAGGTCAGCCAATACGCCCACTTGCCGCAGGGCCAGCCCGAGCGCTACCGCCGCGTGCTCGCCATGATCGATCAGCACGATCGCGAGGGCTTTGGCGCCTGCACCAACTACGGCGAGTGCGAGGCGGTGTGCCCCAAGGAGATCAGCGTGCGGGTCATCGCCGAGTTGAACCGCGACTACCTGCGGGCGACGCTTTTCGGGTCGGAAAGTGCCTGACAACCCCGACCATCCGGCCGGCAACGCTGCACCCGCGCCTGTGCCGTCCGCTGGCTACTCGGACGTGCCGTTGGCGCAAAAACTTGGGCTGCGCGCGGGACAAACGGTGCGTCTGGGCAACCAACCCGCCAATTGGACGCAGTTGGTGGGTCTGGACATGGAGGACCTCAACCTTGTCGCCGACGCCCCCTACGCCTTTGGCCATTGGTTCGTGCGCTGGCAAGCGGACTTGGCGGACGGTGCCCCAGACTGGGCGGGCAACCTCGTGCCCTCGGGTATGCTGTGGGTGTCGTGGCCCAAGAAGGCCGCGAAGGTGCCCGGCGACATGAGCGAAGATGCCGTGCGCTCGGCGTTTCTGCCGCTCGGGCTCGTGGACATCAAGGTGTGCGCGATCGACGCGACGTGGTCGGGCCTGAAACTGGTGCGGCGCAAGGGCGGCCGGGTGCCATGATCACGTCCCGCGCTCCATCCACCGATCCCCCGCCCGCTCCGCCGCCTCGCCCCACACCTGCCCGCGGGTAAAGATCGCCTTGCCCGCAAACTCGACCTGTTCCCAATTCGGCCCGGTGAACGGCTCGCGGCCGTGGCGCAGGTGGTCCTCGAACTGGGTGCCCAAGAAATCGTACAGCAGGTCAATCGCCTGGCGCTCGCGCAGGTCCTGGCTTTTGAGTTCCACCCGGGTCTCGACGGCGTAGACGGCCTTGCGCCCGGCGTCGGCCAACTCCCAGCACACGGCGACCCACCCAGCCTGCAGGCGGCCCCACAGCACCCGCAAGGTCTCGTCGCGGCCGAGCAGTCCTGGCCACAGGTCGCGCAACATGCGCTCCACGCGCCGCGCCTCGAATTCGCTGACCAACTCCTTGTCCATCGCCTACAACCGCCACCACAGATCAAAGGTCGGCACGACTGGCAGGTTCTTGAGCACATCGAGCCGGCCGGGCGCCGACTTGACCCGATCGTTGACGGTCAGGTGGATGACCGTGTGCGCGCCACCGAGCCAGCGCCGGGTCGCGTGGGTCCAGGTCGCCGCCAGCACCGGGTCGTCGAAGCCGCCACCGGAAAACCCGTAGCGCACGTAGGTGGACATCTGCAAGAGGTCCGTCGGCGCCGGCAGAAAATGGACGCCGAGGCTGGCGGCCACGCCCTGAGCGAACCCGTTGATCTGATCGGCCGCCATCGGTTCGTCGAAATGGTTGGCCCAGTAGGCCCCGCCGGTCAGCGACCACTGGCTGCCCAGCCACGCCGAGACGATGCCGCCGACCACGAGTTCGCCGGGCGCCAGATCGATCAACTCGGTGGTGGCCCCCTGGCCGAACGACCGCTTGAAGCTGCCGGTGACCGAAGCGGCAAACCGCGGGTTGTCGACCAGACGATAGCGCAGCGACAAGTTGGGCACGAGCAAGAGATCGAGGATCGGGTGGGTCTGCACCGTCAGACGGTTGGTCAGCCCGGCCAGCAGCGGCGCCACCACGCCGATGGAAAACGTGTTTTGTTCAAGCGTCTGCGCCGTGCCGAGCGCCACCTGGTTGATCGACCGCCAGTCGGCATGGCCGCGGGCAGGGCAAGCCGCAACCGCCAGGACGGCGGCAGCGAACCAAGTGCAGGCGGGCGCGCGAACCATGGCCGCCAGTGTAGCCCAACCGCGGTCCGGCGCCAGTTGTCGCCGCGGGGAGGCGCCCCTACAATCGCGCGGCCGCTCGCCCACCGGTGCTCCCACCGGCCGCGACGCACCGCAGCCGAGGCACCCGTGGCCGGACCCCGATTCAGCGACCCGCCGCGGCTGGCCCCCGAGCCCGACGACTCGCTGGCCATCGTCGCACCGCGCATGGGCTGGTGGATGGCGCTGGTGGCCGTGGTGGGTTCGTTGTCCGGGTACCTTGCCTCCGCGGACCCGCCTAGCCGGGTGGCGAGCGCGACGTTCGACCTCGAACGCGATTTGCACTTGGCGCGCGCCCAGGCCGGCGACCGACCGTGCCGCTGGACGGCGGACAGACGCTTTGCGTGCACGGACGAGCCGTGGGCGTTCATCGGCCCCTATGGCGGAACCACCGCGGGCCGGTCGCGGCGCTGCACCTGGATCCACCCCGTCGGCGCGGGCGTGGCCAGCGAATTGCACTGGCCAAAGGTCCCGCTCGGCGCCAAAATCGTGGCGTCCATCGGGCTGGTGGACGGCGCGGGCGAGGGCCGGCCGGCGGAACTGACCGTCACCTCGGGCCAGACCGAGTTCGCGCGGCTGTCGTCACAGAGCTCCCGTGAACTGCACACTTTGGAGTCCAAGGTGCCTCCCGGACCGGCGGTGGGGCCGCTGACCATCACGGTGCGGGCCAGCGACCATACGTTGCGGATGGCGTGCATCGACCTGCGGCTTTACGGCGAACGGCTTCCGACCGAGGCCATCGACGCTGGCGCGCCCAAGCGGGGGGCACGGTGACCGGGGTCGAGGCGGCGCAGGCGCTGGACCCACCGGCGCAGGACATCGCCGTCCCCCGGTGGCTCGCGGCGGCGATTTCGCTGGGCGCGGCGCTCGGCTGCTTTGTCGCGGTGGCGGCGCTTTTGCGGTCGGGTGCAGCCGTGTCGGCCTCTGCGGCCGGGTGGCTCGACGCCTTGCGCGACCCTGCGGCCGAGGCGGCGCCGTTGCCGTGGCTGGTGGCCAAATTCGTGCAGCGGTTGCCCGCCCAGGTGCGCGCCGAGCCTCAGTGGGCGGTGCAGTGGGTGCAGATCGCGGTGGGCGGGCTGGGGCTGTTCGGGGTGTTCGCGCTGGCCCGCGCCACGGCCGGGTTGTGGACCGCGGTGGCGTCGGTGGCCGTCGTGCTGGGCTGGCCCGATGCGCGCGCGGCTCTGTGCACGGCCTCGGCCGAGTCGGTGGTGGCTGTGGCGGCGGTCTGGCTTGCGTGGGGCGCGCTGCACCTGCCGGCGATGCCGGTCCGCGGTGGCGTCGTGCTCGGCGTGTCGGCCGCCGCTGGCCTGTTGGCCACGCCGCTCGGCTTGCTGCTGGTGCCGTTGTGGCTGGTTGGCGCCCTGGTGCTGCCGACGGCCACCGCGCCCGATAGCCTTGCGCACGAGTCGGGGCGGCCCGACCTGCCTGCCGGCAGCCGCTGGCTTGCCTGGACCGGCGCTGCGCTGCTGGCGGCCGGCTGCCTGGCAGTGGCGCTGCATGGCCAGCCCGCCAAGGCGTGGGGCGCGGGGCAATTGGCGCAACTGCGCGAACCCACCGACGCACTGGCGCTCGGTTGGGCCGTGCAGATTCCGGTTCTGGGAACACTGACCGCGCTGTGCTGTCAGGTGCCGGTGGTCGCTCTTTTGCTCGGCGGTCACGCGGTGCGCCGCGGCCTGGGCCACGAATCGGCGGTGGCGCTGGCGGCCCCGGTGGGCGTGTTCCTGGCCCTGCTGGCGGCGTTGGCCACGGCGGGCTTGCCGCTGGTCGGCGACCACGACCCGGTGCGCATGGTGGCGCCGCTTTTCGCGGTGCTGGCGGGCATCGGGCTCGGCCGGCGCGCGCTGGCGTTGCACGACGAAAGGCGCTGGGGTGCGTTGCTGATGTGGCTGGCGGCGTGGACCGGCTGCCTGGCGGTCGAGGCGACCTTGCTCGACACCGACCGCCGCAACGTGCTCGGCCACCTGCCCGGCCTGCTGACCGAAACCGACACGCTGCGGCCGGCTGAGTTGCGGCCCGCGGATCTGGCGCTGTTGCAGCACTTCGACCGCCACACGGCGGTGCTGCCGGCCCGGCCGGGCGGGGCGCGGCTGGCGACGGCGGTGGCGGCGGCGGTGCCGGGCGTCAAGGTCCCGGGGTTCTGTGCACCGCACCGCGCCCAGTTGGCGTTGTTGCCCGAACCGCCGCGACATCTGGTCGATCGGGCTTTTGCCGATCACGGTCAGAAGGTGGCGTGCACGGCCGATTTGAAGGTGTGCATGCACCGCTTGGTCGGCCGGTGACGCCCGCCGCATAGGGCGATCGCTGTGAGCCAGGCGCCGTCAGGATGGTCCGTCAGGAGACCCCGCGGTGCCGCCACCGGATGCGGGCGACGTCGGTGAGCATGCGGGCGGCGTCGCGCACGGGACTCACGGTCGATCGGTCGTCGTTGACCCAGCGCACGCCGACCTCGGCGATGCGATAGCCCAACCGGCGGGCGATGTACAACACCTCGACGTCAAAGGCGAACCTCTCGATCGTCATGCGACTGAAACAGCGCCGGGCCGCTTCCGCCGCAAACAGCTTGAACCCGCACTGGGTGTCGGCGATGCCGGGCACGGCCAGGGCGCGCACCAGGGCGTTGAAGGTGCGGCCCATTGCCTCGCGGTAGGCGGGCTGGCGGCGGTCGATGGTGCTGCCGGCGGTGTCGCGCGAGGCGATCGCGATGTCGGCCCCTGCCGCGACGGCGGCCAGCAGTTTGTCGATCTCTTCGATGGGCGTCGACAGATCGGCGTCGGAAAACAGCACCCACTGTCGCGTGGCCTGCTGCACGCCGCGGCGCACCGCCGCCCCCTTGCCGCGGTTGCGTCCGAGCGCCTCGACCCGGAAGTGGGCCTGCCCTTGGCCCGCGCGGCTCGCCCGTTGCACGGTGTCGTCGCGCGACCCGTCGTCCACGACCACGATTTCGCAGTCGGGTGCGCGCAGCGCGCGCCACGCGAAGATCCGCGCCAACGTCGCGTCAATGCGAGCGGATTCGTTGTAGGCCGGCACCACGATGGTCAGGCTGGACAAGATCGCCGCGGCGCTGCGCTCGGAGTCGGTCGGGGCCACGGCGCGTCAGTCCAGGCGCTCTTCGAGGATCTTGCTTTCGCCCGGACCCTTGTCGCCCGTCTTCTTGCCGCCACCCGAAGGCTTGGGCTTGCCGTCTTTCTTCTTGGCCTCCGCGGCCTTGACCTCGTCGTCGCTCAGCCTGCGCAGGGAGGTCTTGAACTGCGGCTTGTGGCGGGCCAGGACCTCGACATCCTTGTCGGCAAAGCCCTCGAGGTGCAGGCTCGCGGTCTTGGCGGCGTCGTCGGTAAACTTGAATGAATACGGTGTTTTGCCCACAACCTTGCCGTCCATCAACACGTCAGCGCCCGCCGGATCGGTGACGACATCGACATACACGGGATTGTCCGCAGAGACCTTGGTCTCGACTGGCGCCGCCTTGGCCGATTCGGCGGCCTTGGCAGGTTCAACGGCGGGCGGCGCGACTGCGGCCACCTTGGTGGGTTCGGGTTGCGCCGCCGCGGGCACCGGGGCGCTGGCGGTTGCCGGGGCCTGCGGATCGGGCTGGCCCGACAACAGCACCGCGGCGACGACGGCCACCACAGCGAGCCCTGCGAGCGCCAGGACGATCGGCGCCTTGCTCTTGGCGGGTGCGGTCGGCGGCGCCTGCAGCGGGTCGGGGTCGGGGTCCGGGGCCGCCTCGGACTCGAACGCGAATTGAGCTGCGGCGACGTCCGACACCCGCCGCACCGGGATCACCGCTGCGACCGGTTGCGAAACGCTGGCCGGCGCGATCCGGCCCGACACAGCGGTGGGCGCCACGATCGGCGCCCGCGGCACGGTGGCCTCGGGGGCCTTGCCCAAGGGCGGGGGCGGGATGGGTTTTTCGCCCGATCGTGGCGTGGACGCGACCTGATAGGCCATGGTGCGCGCAGGCGTCCCCACGGCATCGTACCCGTCCGTGGCTGCCTCGGTTTCTTGCGAGGTCACGCCGTGGGCGGCGGCGACAGCGAGCATTCGCGCGCTCTCTGAACGATCGGCGCCGCGGCAGGCCTCCAGGGCCTGGCGCATCTCCATGGCGTTGCCAAAGCGCTCTTCGGGCAGCTTGGACATCGCGCGCTCGACCACGCGCACGAAGGGTTCGCTGATGGGCGTGCGCGCGGTCTGGCGCAAATCGGGTGGCGCCTCGGCGACGTGGCTCAGCAGGACCGAAAGCGGGTTCTCGCCATCGAACGGTGGCCGGCCGGCGACCAACTGGTACAGCACACATCCCAGCGAGTACAGGTCGCTCCTGCGGTCGATGGCCTTGTTCTGCGCCTGCTCGGGGCTCATGTAGGTCGGGGTGCCAAATGCCTTGCCGGTGCCGGTCATGTTGCTGCCGAGCTTCTTGGCGATACCGAAATCGAGCACCTTGACCACCGGGTCGTCGCCCTCGACCGCGTGCAGGAAGATGTTGTGCGGCTTGAGGTCGCGGTGGACCAGGCTCGCCAGGTGCGCCTCGGACAGGCTGCGCAACACCTGCGACCCGATGGTGATGACTTCTTCTTCGCGGAATACCTGGGCACGGCTGACGCGGTCGCGCAGTTCCTCGTTGAGCGGCCGGCCGCTCAGCAGTTCCATGGCGATGTACAGCGCCCCGCTCTCGGCTTGGCCGAAGTCGAACACGCGGATGGTGTTGGGGTGCTTGAGGCTGGCGGTGACCTGCGCCTCGGCAAAGAAGCGCTGGATCATGTCCGAATCGTCCGAATCCAACGACACCGCCAAAAGCTTGATGGCAATGTCCTGGTCGGTGGCCATGTTCTTGGCCTTGTACACGGCGCCGAACCCGCCCTGGCCGATTATGTGGCCGATGCGGTAGCGCCCGTTGACCTCGGTGCCCTCGACCAGTTTGGCATCGGGGTTCTGCGCCAGCACCAGGGTCGCGGTGCCGTCGTCGGGGCAGCGCGCCTCCTGGGTCTTCTTGCCGCATTTGGGGCACAGGCGCATCAGGCGGGGTCCGTGGGATCAGGCGGCCCGGTCGGGCCCGGCGTCGCTTCGACGTCCGGACCAGGGGCGCGATTTGGGATGGTAACTGAGGCGGGGCCGGTTTGGCGACTAGGGTCGAGCAGCGCCGCCACCTCCGCCAGATCGGGCGGCAGGTCGCCAAAGACCACGCGGCCGTCGTCCAGGATGTGGATGGCGATGGCGGTGCGCGGCATCGCGTACGCTCACAGGCCGCGGGTCGATCCGGCCTTGTACTCCTTGGCCTCCTCGACCGGCAGGGCCCCGTCGAAGTAGGCTTGGTCGTAGCCGTACACGTCGTAGCCGAACACCACCTGGCCCTCTTCATCGACCGAGGCGATGACGTAGTCGATGTGCACGGGAATCGGCGTCTTGAGCTTGATCTCCTTTTCCTCGCGCTCCTTGATGGCGTCGCGGATCTCCTTGGCGCTCATGCCGCGATCGCGGCCGAGTACCAGCTCGGCGAGGTCCACCGGCTTGTCAACGCGCACGCACCCGTGGCTGAAGGGCCGGCGCGCCTTGGAAAACAAGTGACGGAACGGCGTGTCGTGCAGGTAGATGTTGAACTTGTTCGGTCCCTGGAACTTGACGTCGCCGAGCAGGTTGCTCTTGCCGGCCTTCTGGTACCAGACCTCGGTGCCATCGGCCTGCATCTCGCGCACGTAGCCCTCTTTTTCGAGAAACCCTGGGTCCTTGGCGAGCTTGGGCTGCAACTCCAGCTCGACGACCCGCGAGGTCGGGAACCACTTCGGGGCCAGGATCACGCGCGTCATCTTGTGCGAGAACATCTTGGTGCGGTTGATCTTGCCCTTGAGCGCCGTCAACTGGTCGGTGTCGGTGTCGTTGTTGCCGACGATGACGCGGTGGCGGTCAATGGGCGCTCCCTTGTCGTAGACCCACAGGGTCTGCTGGGCGATGTTGACCCAGATGTGGAACTCGTCGCCCGGATCGCGGCCCTCGGACTCGCGCAACCGCTGTAGTGACAACTGGATCTGCCGCAGGCGCTTTTCGGCCGGTACGTCGAGTTCGTTGCATACCGTCTTGGTGACCACGCCGTCGGCGTCCAGTTGGTGGCGGGCCTGGAACAGCTTGACAGCGGCCTCCAGCGCGTCGTCGAAGCGCTCGCCGTCGGGTCCCGGGTCGTAGCCTTCGGCGCGCAGCCGGGCGCGCAGCGCCGCAACCATCGGGCTGGACTCGCCCTTCTTGAGTTGCTTGGCCGCCAGCTTGGGCAGGGGTGTCCAGCCTCCGGCGTCGACCAAGCGCCGGTAGGTGTCGAACGCGCCGAGCAGCAGCGGGTATTGGGTGTGGGTCGGCTGTCGGCCGCGCAGCGCATCACCCAGCCGGCCCTTGCCGCCGTCGATCAGGCGCACCAGTTCGTCGGCGTGCTTGTCGGCCATGCGTTTGATCTCGGTCGGCGCGGTGTACTTCTGCGGGTGGGCCGGCATGCCCAGCGTCGCGTCAATGGCGTAGCGCAGGGTCGCGCGCAGCAGTTCGACCTCGGCGCGCACCAGGGCCAGACGACTGGCGTTTGCCGCGCGCACCAGCGCCGGCAGGGCGCGGTCCAAGGCCATCAAGCCGGCTTTGCCCAGTTGATCGCCACCCTTGCGCGCCAATTCCACGGCACTGCCCTCGCCGCCGCGCAGCCATTGGCTTGCCGCCGCGGCCACCAACGCCGCCTGCGGCTGGCGCTCCAGCGACAACCACACCGCGCGCTCGGCGTGCAACGCAGCCGTCACCGCCGCGGTCGCTTCGTCGATGGCCTTGATGCGGTAAGCGGATTTGTCGATGCCGTGGCGGTCGAGCTGTTGCAGTTCGTCCAGCAGTTCCAGGCCGTCCGCGGTGATCGCGCCGCCGCGATCGACCAGCCGCATCGTGCCCGCACCGACCAGGGCCTTGAGCGGCTTGGCGTCGGCACCGGCCGCCTTGAACTCTTTTTGCAGCGCCGCAGCTTCGGCGGCGTGCGCCAGCTTGACCTCGGCGGCGACGCGCGCGGTCCATTCCGCCCACGTCGGCACGGGGGGCGGCGCTGGCGTCGTCGGCGCAGGGGCGGCCTCTGCCGGCGCGGCTTGGGGTGTCGCGGGCTTGGGCTTGGGCTCCGGGGTGCCATCGCAGGCGGCCAGTGCCAAAGTTGCGCCGAGCGGCAAGCAGGAGCGCCGCCAGCGAGCGGCGGTCAGGAAGGTGCGTTGGTTCATGGCGGCTGGATCGTCCGCCGTGCGGGGTGGGGCGGCGTTGGGACGATAATCGACGCGCGAGACGCGTCAAATCTTCGAGGTGGCTCGATGGTGCTGTCCGTTGGCTCCAGAATCATCGCGTCGCCAGCGGGGGCATGCCCCGGCCATCGCCGATCACAGGGCCGCCAGCAACGCCCGCCGCAGCGCCACCGCGTCGTTGTCGTCCTCGAAATCGGGGACGTACCACACCTGGGCGTGCGCGGGCAGGCCAGCCGGCACCGCGGGGCGCCGCGCATCGTTGGCCAGGGCCAAACTGCGCGCGGCCCCGGACCAGCGCCGGCACAGCGGCTCCACCGACCACGCCGCTGACAATTGCGCCGTGCGCTCGGCCAGCTCGATGTCGGCGCCAAGCTGCGGGCCGATGGCGTGGACGGTCAACCCGTCGGGCGCGGTGTGCGCGGCGATCGGCGCCGCCAGGGCGGACTGCCACGCTGCCGGCAGGCGCTCGCCCAGGCCGTGCAACGCCGACAGGGCGTCATTGACCGGGAACAACAACCGCAGATCGCCGGTCACCGGCGCCAACTGCAGGGCTGCGGTGGGCTGAGGGGGCGCCGAGGCGCGCAGCACCGCCGACACCGCGCCAACGTCGCTGGCGGCCACCTTGAGGTCATGCAGCGTCCAGGCCGCGCCGGGGCCGAGCCCGGCGATGACTTCGCGGATGGCCGGCAGCGCGCCACCAAACGGCACCTTGCCCGAAAGGGCCACGGTGTGGTCGCAGGTCGGAAAGCGCCAGATGTTGCGCGGTCGCTGCAGCTCCACCCGCACCAGGTCGAGATCGGCGGCCGTGCCTGTGGCCACCGATTGCAGCAGCGCGAGGTGGGTCGCGCCGAGATCGACGCAGAGCGCCGACAGGAATTCGGCGGCGCCCATCGCCGGCGATCGCACCCACACCAGCTCCCAGGGTTGCTGCCGGCCCGATCCCACCAGCGCGTGCAAGGCCGTCGCCCAAGCCGCCGCCGCGGCGGGTCCGCCCAAATGGGCGTGCTCCGCGGGCCAGCGCCCGGTCGGGTCGGCGCCATCGGCCCCCGGCAGCTCGAGGTCCAGCACCATCAGCACCAGGCGCGGCCCGTCGCCCGGCGCCGGCGGCCCGGCCGAGCGCAGGCACAAGGCGTCGCCCCACGGCAAGGCGACGGCCTGCTCGCGCACGCCACTGCCGACCGCAAACAGCAGGTCGAGCATTGCGAACCGCAGCCCCAGCGGGTCGCCGTGGCGCTGGCGCAGTTTGGCCAGCGATCGGGGCAGGTCGAACGGCATCGGCACGCTCTATGGCGCGCGGCGGCGCGCGGACCCCAAGGCTTCCAGGGTTTGCGGCTTTTGGCAACGGCGGCCGCCCGGAGAAATGTACCCCGCGCGCGTTGACCAAATTGCCCTTGGCTGCTACATTTCCGCGTCCTTGCGCCGGGTTGCGGTCCGCGCGTCGTGGATTTATCGAGTAGTTCCGAGAAGTTGCCGCGCGCAGTCGTGATCACTTCTGCCGGCGAATCCCCTCCCTGCGCACCCTGGATGTCGATGCTGCCTGTCCTCGCGTCTGCGTTGAACCTTGCCCTGCACGCACAGGTCGCCCTGCTGCCGATCGTGGCCCAGGCCGATCCCTTGGCCGGCGGCGGCGCGCCCGTCGCGGCCGGCGAGCCCGTCGCGGCAGCCCCGGCGCAAGCCGCAAACGGCGGCGCGTGGATTTCGTGGGTGATGATGCTCGGCGTCTTCGCGATCTTCTATTTTCTGGTGCTGCGGCCCCAGCAGAAGAAGGCCAACCTGCACAAGACGTTCTTGGACGCCCTGCAACCCGACGCCTCGGTCGTCACCTCGGGCGGCATCTACGGCAAGGTGGTGTCGATCCAGGATCAGATCGTGACCGTCGAGATTGCCGACCGCGTGCGCATCCGCGTCCACAAGAGCCATGTCGCCGGATCGGCCGCCAACGCCGCTGACGCCCTGGCCGCCCAACAGCGCTGAATTGGACGGCTCGCGACGGCCGAACTGTCCTGCAACCCCGGAGTCCCATGGAATCGAAACGCAATTGGAAGGCCTGGTGGGTGTTCGGCCTTCTGGCGCTTGCCGTGCTGCAACTGCTGCCGACCTTCCTGGGCGACGCGCTGCCGTCGTTCTACACCGACGTGTTCGAGAAGCGGCTGAGCTACGGCCTGGACCTCAAGGGCGGCCTGGAGCTGCGCTACGCCGTGGACTACAAGAAGGCAATCGGCGACAACACCAATCGCCTGCGCGACTCGCTGGCCGACCGGCTCGGTGACGCCTATGCCAAGAAGCAAGGCAAGGACTGGAATACGCTGGGCGAAGGCGAGCGCAAGGCCATCAGCGAGCGCTGGACCACCACCCGAACGGCGTTCAACACCCTCAAGATCGAATCCAAGACCCCTGCAGACATGGAGTTGTTGACCGGCGACTTGGTCAACACCGTCGATTCGCGGTTCGGCCTGCACGGCCAGGGCGACAATGCCAAGATCCTGGTCATGCCCGACAAGGCGGTCCAGGAACTGAAGAAGGACATCGTCGAGCAGACGCTCACGGTCATCCGCAAGCGCGTGGACGCCTTTGGCCTGGTCGAACCCGACGTGCGCCAATCGGGCGAGGCCGACATCGACTTGCAGCTGCCGGGTCTGGCCGACCGCCAGATGCGCATGGTGCGCGAACGCATCGGCCAGGCGGCGCAGTTGACGTTCCGGCCGGTCAAGAACGATGCGCGCCTGTTCGACGACAAGGCCGACGCCGTCACAGCCTTCAAGGCCGTCGCCGACAACAAGGCGCCGACGCTGCAGCACGTGCCGGCTGGCAACGGTGCCTACCTGCGCGCCGACCAGAAGTCCGAACTCATCCGGTTCGTCAAGACAGTGACCGTGCCCGACGACGTGCTCATCGGCTACGAGCAGGTCCAGGAGCGCGACCCGATGACCGCCAAGGTCAAATCGAGCTACTGGCGCACCTACAACCTGGAGAGCAAGACCGAGCTCACCGGCGACGACCTGACCCACGCCAACGTCGGCTACGAGAGCCAGGGGCGGTCCGACCCGGTGGTGTTCCTGGAGTTCAACGCCCGCGGCGCCAAGATTTTTGGCAACATGACCGAAAAGCACGTCAAGAACCAGGTGGCAATCCTGCTCGACGACGACGTCAACTCGGCGCCGGTCATCAACGAGAAGATCCCCAACGGCCGCGCGCGCATCACGCTTGGCCGCGGCAGCTCTCCGCAACTGATGATGGAAGAAGCCAAGAGCCTGGTGACCGTGCTCAACAACGGCGCCTACAAGGCCCCGGTCATCAAGGTCCACGACATCGAGGTCGGCCCGTCGCTCGGCGCCGACGCGGTGCAGGGCGGCCTGCTGTCGATGGCGGTCGGCGTGCTGCTCGTGGTCGTTTTCATGGTCGTCTACTACCGGCAAGGGGGCTGGATCGCCGACGCGGCCCTGGTGCTCAACCTGATCCTGCAGTTGGCGTGCCTGGTCTGGTTCAACGCCGCGCTCACGCTGCCGGGCATGGCCGGGCTGACGCTGACGACGGCGATGGCCGTGGATGCCAACATCTTGATTTTCGAGCGCATCCGCGAAGAGCTGCGCGCCGGGCGCAGCGTGCGCAACGCGCTCGACCTGGGGTACGGTCGCGCCTTCTGGACCATCTTTGACTCGCACATCACCGCCGGAATGGCGGGCGCGGTGCTGATGGTCTACTCGTCCGGCCCGATCTACGGGTTTGCGGTGACGCTGCTCATCGGCATCGGCACCTCGATGTTCACGTCGATTGTCGCCACGCGCCTGGTCTACGACTGGATGGGCGAGCGCGGCAAACTCGAAGAACTGTCGGTGTAGGTCCCCAACGCCCCGCTCCGCGCATCCGCACGCAAGGTCCTCATGAGCACCGAACACAAACATTTCTCGCTTTTCAACCCCGACGCCAACTACGACTTCGTCGGCCGCCGGCAGTTGTACTACGCGCTGACCGGCGTCGGCATCCTGGCGTCCGTCATCGCCCTGGCCACGCTTGGTTTCAACAAGGGCATCGACTTCAAGGGCGGCAGCAAGCTCATCGTCGCGTTCGAGGGATCGTCCAACGTCGACCGCCATGCCGTGCACGACGCGGTGGCGGGCACGCTGCAGCAAGCGACCGGCAAGAAGGACGTCGGCCAGGTCGAAGTGCAGGATTTTTCGACCGGCGGCACGGGTTCGGCCAAGAAACACTTCAGCGTGGTGACCGAACTGACGTCGATGGTCACCGCCGAGAAGCGCACCGCGCTCACGGCCAAGATCAAAGACAAGTTTCCCAAGGCCGACGTGCAGTGGGCGGCCGAGGGCGAGGACCGTGTGTTCGTCACGCTCGTCGATCCCGTCAAAGTGACGCCGACCTACGACACCCTGCGCCAGGTGTTCGGCGAGGCCGGCTTCCCCAAGGTCGGCACCGGATCGGACGCCGAAAGCCAGTTGGACGTCAACCTTTTCCGCACGCTGCAGATGTTGCAGTCCGAGAACAAGAAGGAAGACGAGGTCAAGGCCGAAGAGCAGAAGTTGCGCGACCAGAAGGCCAAGGATCTCGCCGACCGCGCCGACAGCCGCTTTACCGTCGTGGTCGAGGAGTTCAAGGGCAAGATCGAGACGGGCCTGCAGGTCAAGTTCTCCAAGTCGTTCGCGGGCGTCGAGTCCAGCACAGCCATCTCGCCGTCGGTCGCCGACGACCTGATGAGCCAGGGCCTGGTCGCAATCCTATACGCCATCGTCGGCATCATCCTGTACATCGTGTTGCGCTTCGACGTGCGCTACGCACCGGGCGCGCTCATCGCATTGGTGCACGACGTGGTGCTGGTCATCGGCGCCTTCAGCGTGGCGCAGGTCAAGTTCTCGATGCCGGTCATCGCCGCCGTGCTCACGGTCGCCGGCTATTCGATCACCGACACCATCGTGGTGTTCGACCGAATCCGCGAAATGCAGGAGCGCCACGAGGGCGCGCCCATCGACGTCGTCATCAACTCGGCCATCAATACGACCATGAGCCGGACCGTGTTGACCTCGTTGACGACGTTCATCACTTCGATCTCGATCTTCCTGTTTGGTGGCGGGCTTATCCGCGATTTCGCGTTCGCCATGTGCATCGGCGTGGTCGTCGGCACGTTCAGCTCGATCTTCGTGGCGAGCCCGGTATTCCTGTGGCTGCACGAGCGCTTTGAGGCCCGCAAGGCGGCAATGGCCAAGCAGGGCGGCGACCGCGCGCCCATCCAGATCGCGCCCGCCCAGGGGTGACCGGGCGCCCGCTGCCGCGGGACTGGTGCGACCCCATCGACAGGCGACCGCGGCCGTGGTGCAATTGGCGCCATGTTCGCCTCCTGGATCGTTCGACAGCCTGACCCCGCGCAATTCGATGACCTGTGCGCTGCGGGCCACGACCCCTTGATCGCTCGGCTGTTGGCGCTGCGCGGCTTGGGCGACCCGGGCAGTGCCCAGCAGTTCCTGACTCCGCAACTGCGCGACCTGCCGGACCCGCACCGCATGGCCGATTGCGAGGCTGCCGCCGCCTTGCTGGTCCAGGCCGTACATGACGGCTGGTCCATCTGCATCTACGGCGACTACGACGTCGATGGCATCTCGGCGGCCGCGCTCTTGCACGACGTGTTGTCGATGGCGGGCGCGCGACCGCAGGTGTTCCTGCCCGACCGCATGCGCGACGGCTACGGCTTGCGCATGGAGCGCCTGCATGAACTCGCCGACGCAGGCGCGCAGCTTTTCATCTCGGCCGATTGCGGCAGCACCGCGGTCGCCGAGGTTGCGGCGATGCGCGACCGCGACCGTGCGTTCATCATCTGCGACCACCATGCGCTGGGACCAGAGCTGCCGCCAGCGACCTGCCACCTCAACCCGCGCCGGCCGCAGTGCCAGTACCCAGACAAGAACTTGTGCGCGGTCGGCGTGGCGTTCGTCCTGGCGCAGGCGTTCCGCCGCGCAGCGGTCCTGGCTGGACTGTGCCCAGTGGAGGCCATCGACTTGCGGGGCGTGATGGAGCTGGCGGCGCTCGGCACGATTGCCGACGTGGTCGAACTCAAGCACGTCAACCGCACCTTGGCCTGGCATGGGCTGCGGGCGCTCGGCGCCTCGACCCGTCCGGGGCTGCGGGCGCTGGTCCGGCACCTTCCGGTCGGCGGCATCGACGCCCAACGCATCGGGTTCGTGGTCGGTCCCAAGATCAATGCCGCCGGCCGGGTCGCCGAACCGCGCACAGCGTTCGACGTGCTGACCGTGCGCGATGCCGATACCGCCGAACTGCTGGCCTTGCAGCTGGACGTCGAGAACAACCGGCGCAAGGCCCTGACCGAGACCATGGTTGCCGAGGCGCTGGTGCTCGCCCAGGAGAGCCCGATGGCCGGCGCGGTGGTGGTCGGCCAGCACGGCTGGCACCCGGGCGTGGTCGGCATCGTCGCCGCTCGGCTGGTCGAGGCGTTCCACATGCCGGCGTTTGCCTTGGCCGTCGACGACACCGGCACGGCGCGGGGGTCGGGCCGATCGGTGCCGGGCTATGACTTGGTCGGTGCGCTGCGCGACGCCGGCGCGGATCTGTTGCAGCGCTTTGGCGGCCACGCCTTTGCCGCCGGCATCACGCTGCCGGGCGACGCCATCGACGCGCTGCGCCAGCGCCTCAGCGACCACGCGGCCGAACGGCTTGGCGCCAACCCGGCGCCGCGCACCTTGGAGGTCGACGCCGAACTGTCGCCGGCCGAGTGCGACCTCACGCTGCTCGACCGCCTGGAAAAGTTGGAACCCTTCGGTCGCGGCAACGAGGCGCCGCGGTTCCTGTTGCGCAACGTCGAGATCCGCGACCTGCGCGAGGTCGGCAAGTCAGGCGGTTGGGGCCAGGCCAGCCTGCACGTGCGCGGCGCCGGCAACGCTTGGTGGGCGCGGCCGTCGGTCAAGGCATTCGGTGCCTGGCGGCTGTGGCAGGGTCGCGGCAACGGCGACCCCGTGGACGTGGTATGCAAGCTGCAACGCAACAGCCACAGGGGCGCCGTGTCTGTGCAGGCGGCCGTGGACCTGGTCGCGCCGGCGACATGCCAGTGACACGGATCACCGGGAGGTTTGCTGGACAATGCACAGCGGCGGGCTACCTTGGCGCGCTCCGGCCCCTCCCCCACAACCGCCGGTTCCTGAGGATCTGATGAAAACCCTTCTGTCCTTCGTCATCGCGACCCTTGGCTGCGCCGTCCTGGGCTGCGGCGGCGCCCAGTCCAAGCCGGCGGCCGACCCTGCGCCGACCCCAGCCGCGGCGGCGGCCGCACCCGCACCTGCCCCAGCCCCCGCGGTCACGCCGCCGGCCGGCGAAGTCAAGTGCCCGGTTTCGGGCGAGGGCTTTACCCCCTCGGCCACCTCGCCGTCGTCGGAATACAACGGCAAGACCTACTACTTCTGCTGTCCCGGCTGCAAAAAGAAGTTCGACGCCGACCCGGCGAAGTTCGCCGCCAATCCGGCGCCAGCCAAGGCCGCGGACGCCAAGCCGTGCGGCGGCGATTGCGCCACGGGCAAGCCGTGCGCGGACTGCGCCGACAAAGAAGGCGCCAAGAAAGCCGAAACGAAGTAGCGTGCGGCCGGGCTACTTGGCCGACAGCGCCGACTGCTTGGGTGAGCAGGCCTCGGCGTCTTGCTGCTGGTTGGTGCAGACGGTGCTGCGCACCGTGAGGTTGCCGGCGTTGTCGATGGCGGTCTTGACGGCGCTGAACTTGTTGTCGCCCTTGAGCCCGCCCGCGTCCGGCAGCTTGGCCAGCCCGGCCTTGTTGACGACGATGCCGAACTGACCGCCCTCAAACTCGCTGCCGGCCACGGCGATGTCGATGCCCAGTGCGCCGCTCGCGGCCTTGGGCTGGTGCGCCACCACTCCGGCGCGGGCGTTGTTGGCGAAGCGCGCGCCCTGGACCTTCAAGCTCGAACCGTGGAATGCCCCGAGGCCGTCGCCCACGTCTTCGAGCATGCCGCCCGCCGGTTCGGCGAATTTGCGGGCCTGCGTGCCCTCGATGCGCGCGCCGCTGACCTCGATGCGCCCGCCCTTGGCGGCGCCGGCGCCCAACAGGCCGTTGTTGCGCAGTCGCGCCTTGGCGCCCAACTGCAGCACGGCACCCGTGCCCTGGATCCAGGCGCCGCCGGTCTCGTTGCCCGACAGTTCGCCCTCGATGCTGACTTGCGCCTGCGTGGCGGCAATCAAGCCGGCCCGTCCGTTGCCAGTCACCGCGCTCTGGGCGTCGACCACCAGGGCGCCGGCCTTGGTCTTGGTGCTGGCGGCCACCACCACGCCGTCGGCAAAGTCGCCGGTCGCGGTCTTGGCGGTGTCACGGATGGCGCTGCGCGAAATCGAGGCGCCGCCTCCGAACAGCGCAAGGCCGAAATTGCTGTTCTTGCGGATGTCGGTGGCGGCAATCTGCACGGGCAGCTTGGGCGCATCGTTGCTGCCGGGCGCAAACGCCGGGTCGACGATGGCCACGCCGCCGCCCTGGTTGTTGGCGATGACGCTGGCCGGTGCAAACGCCGGATCGACGATCGCCGCGCCGCCATCGGAGGCGCCGGGCTTGAACGCCGGGTCGACGATCGACACCGCCGCCACGCCGACCGCCAGCACGCCCGTGCCAATGTTGTTTTGGATTCTCGCGCTCTCCAGCACCAATTCGGCGCCACCCTCGGCCTGCACACCGTGACCGCCGGCGCCGTCCTTGGTCGGCTGGGTGCCGCTCACCGCCACATCGGAGAGCACCAGCGACGCCCCTGCTGCCGCAATGCCGTAGCCAGTCGCGCCCTTGACCGCCACGCCGCGGATGGTGGACTTGCCGCTGCCTTTGACCGTGATGCCGCTGGCGCCGCCGGCATCCAAGAACACCTGGGTCGCGCCCGGCCCCACCACGTGGACCCCGGCCGGCAAAGTGAAACTGCCGCCGTAGCTGCCCCCCGCCAGCACGACGGTATCGCCCGCCTTGGCGGCGGCCGCGGCCTGGGCTGGCGTGGCGTAGGGCGCCGCCTGGGTGCCGTCGCCGGAAGCGGAGCCGCAGGCGCTGGACACGTACTTGGCCGAACCGCTAGCGGCGGGCCAACTCTCCGTGCACGAGTCGGCACACCCCGCGAGGTGGCAAAGAGTGGAAATCGGAAAGCAAACGGCGAAAAGGCGGGCGATCTTCATGGTCGCTAGCCTAGCAAGCGGGACGCGTTGGGTGCAAGGCGCGGGTCCCTGTGAGAGTGCTGCGGCGCTGCCTGCTACTTGGGACCGCAGAAGAACTGGCCCGTGGCCGAAAAAGCCCGCGCGATGATCGACCGCTCGCCCGCGGCGCTGTGATCGCCAAAGCCGATCCAGCCACCGGCCGGCCGCGGAAACACCGTGCGCAGCACCGCACTGGACGGCACCACCAGCGCGCTCGTCCACCCCAGTTTGCCGTCGCCGCCGACCCCCAGCGCCAGGGTCGCCAGTGCGCTCGCGACACCGGCCGCCTGTGCCACCACCACAGCACCTTGGCCGGCCGCGTGGCCCCCGAGCGGCAGTTGGCTGCCGTCGATGGCCAAGGTGTGATCGACCGCGAGCTTGCCGTCGCCGCTGAACCGCACGACGCGCACGTCGTTTTGCCCGGCGATTGCTTGCCGCGCGACCACCAGCAAGTCGCCGCTCGACAGGGCCAACACCCTGACCACCTCGACGTTGGACGGCGAGGCGACGGTCGCGGACCACACTGGGACCCCTGCTGTCGACAGCCGGATCACGAGCACGATGTTCTTGACCTCCTCGGCGCCAGCCACCACCCAGCCGTCGGCCAGGGCGGCGATGTCGGTCAATTGGCCGGGCTGCATCGGGTGCGTGAACGACCACAGGGACTTGCCGCCGAGATCGCGTGCCTCGGCGGCCGGCCGCCGCGTGGTCGCACCCGAAGCCACGTGACCGACGGCGACAAAGGTGCCCTTGCCGTCGGTGGCCACGCCGAACCAGGCCTGGGGACCGGTCTCGTCGGGGCTGTCGACCACCAGCAGCTTGCCCGCCGCATCGGCGCGGGCCCAGACGCTGTTGCGCTGCAGGGCGTTGCCGCCCTTGGGCTGACTCCAACCGACCAACCACGCGCCGCCATCGGCGGTGGCGGCGACGCCCTGCAGCGCTTCCTGGCCGCCAGGCACGACATCGTGGTACTGCACGGCGACCGGGGCCCCTGCCGAGTCGACGCGGGCGACCAGGCTGCCGGCGGCGTCGGACGGCACAGCGCTGACATTGTGGAACCCGGCCAGCCACCAGCCGGCCTGAGCTGCGGGCGCGCCGCCCAGCACGAATTCGGCGACCTTGGCGTCGCCAAAAAGTTGCTGCGTCCACGGACACGGACCGCAGTGGCCGGCCGCGCAGCTGTGGTCGCCCGAGCAGGCGGCGGTGGTCGCAGCAGCGGCTGCGAGGCAGCCGGCCGAAGGCGAACAGGTGTCGGTCGTGCACGGGTTGCCGTCGGTGCAGTCGTGGACGACCGAGCCGATGCAGGCCCCGTCCAGGCAGCGGTCGAGGTCGAGGCAGGCGTCGCCGTCGTCGCAGTCGCCGGTCTGGCGCACCGGCCGCGGACCGGCCCACAAGTCGCACTGCTGGCGCAGGCAAGGCGGATCGTAGCCGACTGGACTCGGGTCGAGCTGGCTTTCGCCGGTGGCCACTTCCAGTCGTGCGACGGCGCCGTGGCGCGCGCCTTCCGCAGTCTCTCGCGTGCCGGTCACGACCACCTGGTGGCCGGCGAGGCGAACTCCGCCTTGCAGACGCACATTTCCGAAATCACTGCCAAATCCAACGCGATTCCACACGACGGTGTCCTTGGCCGATATCCGCACGGTCCACGACGAGCCAAAGGTGTCAGGCCCGCCGTAGTTGGCCGTGCCAAAGCCCACCACCGCGCCGTCGTGCAGGGGCACGGCACCAAACAGGATCGCACCATTGGGCAATGGGCCGCCGCCATTGGCCTTGTCGATGGCCACCGCGCTCAGGCGCTCGCCCTGGGCGTCGAAGCGCGTGACCAGGATCTGCGAGAGGACGCCGCTGGTGGCCCGGCCGACGGCGACCGCTCCACCGTCCGGCGTGCGGGCGATGCCCTGCAGTTCGTCGAAGGCCGCGTTGGCGCCGTTCTTGCCATTGGTCCGGTCGAAGTAGTAGAGCAGCGGCTTGCCGTCCTTGCCGAGCGCGACGCTGCCGTCTTGATGCAGCACGCAGATCATCTCGTCTTGCTGGGCTGCGCCAGCCACCGCCGGCACGGTGCGGTAGCCGGCCGCGAGGATCCGCGCCGCCGCGCCCCAGCCGACCACCGCCACGCCGCTGAACTGGTCGTGTTTGCTGTCGCCGTGGCGCAGTTCCCACTTCAAGCCGAGGTTGGCGTCCATCCCCGCGATCCAGCCGTCCGCCAGCCCTTTGGACGCGGAAAAGGAGTAGCCGACCGCGACCCAATCGCCCGACGGCAGCGCCGCGGCGCGCAAGAGCACGTCGTCTTCGCCGGCGCCCACGGTCTTGTCAGCGAGCACCTTGCCGGCGGCGCCGACCAGCAGCAGCCACCCGTCGGATTTGCCGGCCCCGGAAGACGTGCTGTCGCCGACCGCCAGCCAGGCGGCAGCCGGTCCACGCGCGAGGCCGCGCAGGCGGTCGATGCCGGGTTTTTCGAAGACCTTGTCCCACAGCACTTGGCCCTCGGCGCTGACCGCATGCAGCCAGCCGTCGGCCGCACCGTTGCTGCCAACGGTATGCCCGGCCGCCAACACCGCGTTGCCGTCAAGCGTGGCCGCGCCGGGCAGGTCGGCGGCGGTCGACGGCGCCGGCAGGTCCACAAACAGGTGGCAATCGCAACCGTCCTGACCGGTGGCAGCGTCGATGCGCAGCAGGAGCCCATCGGGCATGTCGGGGCTCTGGGTCGACGTCGCCTTGTCGGGCCGCGTGGCGCCGGCCAGGACCACGTCGCCGTCCGGCAACGCGCAACCGCCGCGGCCCTCTTCAGCGCCGTACTGGTCGTATTCGCGCTGCCAGAGGGTCTTGCCGGTGGCGTCGACGGCTGCCGCCCAGGCGTTGGCCTTGTCGTAGTTGGCGGCGACCACGGCCTTGTCGCCCGCGAGATTGCGGGTGCGGGTGCCCATCGCCGTCCACCCGCCGCCGGGCCGCGGCGCCAAGGCCCGGACCACCTCGCCTCCGTCGTCGGGCAGCAGCCATTGGGCCAGTTCGGACCCATCGCCGGCCACCCGCACCAACCAACCGTCGCCGGGAGCCAGCAGATTGGCGGCGTTGCGCACGCCCCCCAAGGTCCAGGTGCCGTCGGCATTGGCGACAAGTGCGTGGAACGCCTCGTGCTGGGTGGTGCCGAACGACTTGGACCACACCGCGTTGCCGGCGAGGTCGAGGCGGACGACCCAGGCGTCCTGCTGTTGGCTCGGCGCCTTGGGGTTGCCGCGCTGGCCGACCGCCCACGCACCCTGGCCGTCGGGTTGCAGCGCCACCGCCCACAGGTGCTCGGACACGGCGGTCTGCGACCCTGTCTGCTGGCCGATGAGCTTGCTCCACGCGAGCTTTCCGGCCAGATCGATGCGGGCAACGAGCGCGTCGGTGGCGCCGCCCTTGGCGTTGTCGATGCGGCCGACCGCCAGCGCGCCGCCGTCGGTCAGGGTTGCCACCCCGTCGAAGCGGCCGAGGTCGGTGGCCCCGCTGCCTGCGGGAGGCGGCAACACCAGTTGGGCCTGCACATCGCCATTGGCGTCGACGCGCACCAGCCACGGCCGCTGGGCCGGCGCCTTGCCTTGGCCGACGCCAGCGAACCACGCGCCGCCATCGGGCCGCGGCGATACCGCCAAGAGGCGATCGGCGCCCGAGGCAGGCGAAGGGCTGTCGGCGACATAGGTGCGCTCGAAAAGCCAGGCGCCCTGCGCGTCGTGCCACACCGCCCAGCCGCGGGTGGCCTGGGTGCCATCAACCGAGGCCGCGCCCACGGCGACGAGGCCGGCGCCCGGCAAGGCGGCGACTTCTTCCTGCTCTTCGCGCTGGGCCTTGCTGGCATATTTGCAGGCAGCGGGCCAGGTGCCCGGCGCCGACGCCAGCAGCGACACTTCGGCGCAGCCGCCGCGCTCGATCCTGCGCCACGCGCCGCACCCGCCGCACTGGCCTTGATGGCACAGGCGCCCCAGGCTGCACGGAGCCTGGTTGGCCGCGTGCACGCAGGTCTTGCCGTCACCGGCGCACGCGTCGTCAGTGCACGGGTTGGCGTCGTCGCAGCCGGTCGCGGTGACGCCCTGGCACAGACCGGCGGCGCACCCATCGCTGCCCGTACACGGGTTGTGATCGTCGCACGGCCCGCTAGCTACGGGTGCGTGGGCGCAGCCGCCTGGGCCGCAGCCGTCGGTGGTGCATGCGTTGTCGTCGTCGCATGCCGCGGCTGGGTTGGCCTCGTGCAGGCAGCCATCGACCACGTCGCAGCTGTCGAACGTGCAGGGGTCCTGGTCGTCGCAGTTGACCTTCTTGCCAGCGCAACCTCCGTCCAAGCACGCGTCGCCGCCGGTGCAGGCATTGCCGTCGTTGCAGGGGCCGCCGGGCGGGATGGCAGACTGCGTGCACTGGCCGGTCTTGGGGTTGCACTGCGCCTTGGTGCACGCTGTGTCCTGGTCCAGTGGGCAGACGACCACGGTCGATGGTTTGATCTTGCACTGGAACGGCAACTGGGCTTTGTCGCAGTACAGCGTGCCATTGCACAGGTTGCCGTCTTCGTTCTTTGCGCAGTCCAGGTCGGCGTAGCAACCGCACAGGTCGCTGCCGGGAATGCACTTGCCGCCCAGGCACGTGTCGCCAAAGGTGCACAGCGAGCCGTCTTCACACGGGCTCTGGTTGGGTTGCGGCAGGTTGGCGCACTTGCCAGCCTTCGGGTCACAGGCATAGGTGTGGCATGGCGGCGGGGCGCCGCTGCCGCAGGTGACCACGGTCGCCGGGTTGACCGCGCACTGAAAGGGCACCTTCTGCTTGTTGCAGTACAGTGCGCCATTGCATGCGTTGCCGTCTTCGAACGGGGCGCACTGGCTGTCGGCCGTGCAACTGCAGGTGTTGGCGCCGGCCACGCACTGGCCCGCATCGCAAGCGTCGGTCTCGGTACACGGGTTGCCGTCGGCATCGCAGGCTTGGCCCTGGTTGCGCTGGGTCATCGCGCACTTGCCGGTTTGCGGGCTGCACAGATTGGCGAGGCAGAAGGTGTCGGCCGCCGGACTGCACGCCACCACGGTGTTGGGGTTGACCTTGCACGATCCCGTGGGTTTGTCGCAGTACAGGCTGCCGTTGCACGGGTTGCCATCCTCCTGTTGGGCGCAGTCCGCGTCCGCCTGGCAGACGCACACGTTGGGTCCGGCCTTGCAGCCGCCGGCTTTGCAGGCGTCGCCGGTCGTGCAAGGCGAGCCGTCGGCGTCGCACGCCGTTCCGTCCGCGAGCGCGGTCATCGCGCACTGGCCGCTGGCTTTCTGACAGACGTTGAGCGTACAAGCGGAGTCGCCGCCACCCGGACACGTGACCACCGTCGCCGGGTTGACGGCGCACACGTAGGGCAGTTTGGCCTTGTCGCAGTACAGGGTCCCGTTGCACAGGTCTCCGTCGTCCTTGCCCTTGCAGTCGTCGGTGGCGGTGCAGGCGCACAGGTTGGTCGCGGCCTTGCACGCGCCGGCCAGGCAGGCGTCGTCGGGGGTGCACGGGTTGGCGTCGTCGCAGGCGGTTCCGTCCTTGGCCAGGACCACCGCGCACTTGCCGGTCTTGGGGTTGCACTGGTTCTTGCTGCACGCGGTGTCGGCGGCGCTCGGGCAACTGACCACCGTGGCCGGATTGATCTGGCACAGGTGCGGCGCCAGGGTCTTGTTGCAGAACAGCGTGCCATTGCACAGGTCGTTGTCTTCGACGGCCTTGCAGTCGCTGTCGCTCTGGCAACCACATGCGCTCGGACCCGACGCGCACGCTCCCGCCTTGCAGGTGTCGGCGACCGTACAGACCTGGCCGTCTTCGCACGGGCCGCCGTCGTTGACAGCTGCGTAGGCGCAGGCGCCGGTCGTGGGCGCGCAGGTGTTCTTGCTGCATGGCGTGTCGGAGGCCGGCGAGCAGGCGACGACCGTGCCCGGGTTGGTCTTGCACGACCAGGGCAGCGCCGACTTGTCGCAATAGGGCACGCCGTTGCACAGGTTGCCGTCGTCGGCACAGTCGGCGTTCTGCTTGCACAGGCACAGGTCTGGGCCCGGCACACACGCGCCGGACAGGCAGTGGTCGCCGTCGGTGCAAATCTTGCCGTCTTCGCACGGCCCGGCCTGGTTGGTGGGCGTGGCTTCGCAGGCGCCGCTCAGCGGGTTGCACTGCTGGGCAAGGCACGGGCTTTCGGCGGGCGGGCACACGACTTGCGATCCGGGCTTGGCGGCGCACACGGCCGGGTTCTGTTTCTTGTCGCAAAAAAGATTCCGTTGCACAGGTTTGCGTCGTCCAGGGCCGCGCAGGCCGCGTCGCTGGTGCAGCCACAGCCGTTGGTGCCCGGCTGGCACAACCCGTCGGCGCAGTGGTCGGCGACGGTGCACGAATCGCCGTCGTCGCACGGGGCGTTGTCGAGCGACGGCACGACCGCGCAAGTCTTGGTGGCCACCAGGCAGCGCGCCTCGAGGCAGGGCAGATTGGGGTCGGGGCAATCGCCGTTCTTGGCGCATGGCGGGCCTGCGCGGGCTGCGGTGACGTCGCTCGCGGGCGGCACGTCGCTGGTGGAGCCGCTCTCGGTCGGCACGGCGTCGGCGCCGGTTTCGAGTTGCGCGTCGCCGGCACGCGCCTGGTCGGGCGCCGACGCCAGGTCGCCCAGGGTCGCGTCCAAGGCGGCGACATCGGCAGCGGGTGCGGTACTGTCGGCCGCTGAGGTCGGCGCGTCACGACATGCGGCGAGCGCGACCGAGAGGCCCAGGGCCATCGCCGACGATCGAACCCAGCGCGCAGCAAGCATCGCCAACCTCCGCGCGGCAGGCTAGCAGAGATCGGCTGGTGCGGGCAGGGGCGACGCAGGGATCGCGGTCGGCCGCCACGCTTGGCGTTTTGGCACGATGTGGCTATTTTGCGGTCAGGGCGTTTGTCCCTGGGAGGTTCGAGCATGGCCGCGACCAGGGCGCAAGCCGACGCAGGGCAGGCACAACCGGCGCCTTCGGCCTTGGCGCCGTCGATGCTCATCGCGATGCCCGGCATGGAGGACGGCTTTTTTGCGCGTACGGTCATCTTGCTGGTCGAGCACGGCGCCGAGGGTGCGGGCGGCGTGGTGCTCAACCGGGTGGCCCCGCTCGACCTGGACACGCTGCTCAAGTCGACCGGGTTGGACAAGGCGCCGAGCGGGCCGCACCCGGTGTGGGTGGGCGGCCCGGTGTCGCCCCAGGCCGGGCTGGTGCTGTACTTGGACGAGGGCGGCAAGCGCTATGACCACGACATCGAAGTGCTGCCCGGTCTGCGGCTGTCGGCCTCGCTCAACGTGCTGCGCGACGTGGCGGCCGGCAAGGGCCCCAAGTCCTTCGGCCTCTACTTGGGCCGCGCCGGCTGGGGTCCCGGGCAACTGGAAGAGGAGTTGGCCAAGGGCGCGTGGCTGACCACCGAACCCGACCTGGCGTTGCTTTTCTGCACCGACGGCGACGCGGCGTGGCGGCGCGCGCTCAGCGGCCTTGGCACCGACGAACAGCACGTCGTGCGCGAAATCGCCAGTGCATAACGCAGTTCTGGGCGCCCTTGCCGCTTTGCTCGCGGCGAGCGCGTGCGGCGAGGACGCGCCCGACCGCGCCGACGCCGCGACCGCGCCGACCGACACCGACACCGGCCGCGCCGCCAGCCCAGACACCGCCGGGCGCCTCGTCTTGGACGCCCCTGCCGCGGACCCGGGCAGCGCCGACGCACCGGCCGACCACGGCCCGCCCGTGTTGGACGTCGCGATCGATGGCGCAGCGCTGCCCGACGCGGCCGGTTGCACCCCGCTGTGCAAGGGCAAGGTCTGCGGTCCCAACGGCTGCGGGTCCGTGTGCGGGTTTTGCAAGTCGGGCGAGTTCTGCGCGGCCGACGGCAGCAAATGCCAGGGCTTTTGCGAAAAGAACTGCAAGGACAAGGTCTGCGGTTCCGACGGCTGCAACGGCCTGTGCGGCACCTGCGACAAGGGGTTTTCGTGCGGCGACGACTTCAAGTGCTACGCCGACGCCTGTCAGGGGTCGTGCACTGGCAAGGCGTGCGGCGACAACGGCTGCGGCAAGTCGTGTGGCGTCTGCGCCGGCAGCGACTACTGCGACGCTGGCCAGTGTATGGCCAACGCATGCAAGGGCCTCGATGTGCAAAAGGGCCAGTGCGACGGGGACCTGCTGCTGACCTGTTCGGGCACGGGCGCCGCTGCCAAGAAATTGGTCAAAGACTGCGCGGCCCCGCCCAACCTGCAGAACCTGACCTGCGGCTGGGACGCCGCCGCGAACAAGAACGGCTGCGTGCCCAAGACCTGCGACCCGAGCTGCACCACCGACGCCGGCGACAAGATGGTGTGCGGCAACAACGCCTGCGGGCAACCCTGCGGCACCTGCCCCGAGGGCTGGAAGTGCAATGTGACCTCGTGCGCGCCGGCCGAGGGCGCCTCGTGCACGCCCGGCAACTTTCCGCCCGAGGGCCAGTGCAGCGGCAGCACCTGGATCTACTGCAACACCGGCAAGCTCAAATTCGTCGATTGCAAGGCCGCTGGCATGGACAAGTGCGGCTGGAACGCGGCGGCCGGCAAGTTCGAGTGCCTATAGGCCCGCTGCCATGTGCTGCTTGTAGCGCAGCCCCTCCCGGGCACCGTAGGGTCCGTAGAACACGTCGTCGAGCGTCAGGCCGTGGGCCGGCGCCGTCTGACCGGCCAGGGAGCGGTCGCCCGCCGACAACATGGCGTCCACGTCGGCAGGACGAAACCGGTGGCGACCGGCGCCGACCAGCGTCCCAGCGAGGATGCGCACCATGTTGTGCAAGAAGGCGTTGCCCTCGATGGTCAGTTCGACCATTTCGCCGGCCAGGGCGACCTCGACCCGGTGCAGCGTCCGCAGTGTGGTGGCCGCCGTGCACTGCACCGATCGGAAGGCGGCAAAATCGTGCGCGCCGACGAACCGCTCTGCTGCCGCACGCATGGCGACCAGATCCAGTCGGCCTTTACAGTGCCAACTGTTGCGGCGCCACAGCGGCAACCGCACGGGCCCAGGCTGCACGCGATAAATGTAGCGTTTGCCGATGGCGTCGGCGCGCACGTCGAACCCTTCGGGCAGGTCCTCGGCCGAAGTGACCTTGAGATCATCGCCCAGGTAGGCGTTCAGGCCCAGTTGCGCCCCTTTGGGCGGCATGGCCAGGCGCGTGCGCACCAGGACCGGCATGCGCCGCGCGTGGACCCCGGCGTCGGTGCGCGAGCTGGACCGCATCACCACCCTTTCGTCGAACTTGCGCTGCCAGGCGGCCTCGAGCTCACCGCCGACCGTGCGCAGGCCCTCGCCCTGGCGCTGGAAGCCACAGAACCCGCCGCCGTCGAACTGCACCCACAGCAGCAGCGGGCGCATGCCGAAATCGACGGCAGCCGATTCGTCGCGCACGGCCTACAAGTCGAACGCGAGGCCGAACGTGAACACGCCGTCGCTGAGATCGATGCTCTTGGCGTTGCCGAAGTCGTTGAGCACGCGCCGATCGTATTCGATGTACAGGTAGCTGTGGTTGACGCCCATCTCGATGTCGAAACTGCGGGCGGCGCTCGGCTCCAACACGTCCATCAGAAAGCGCAGGCCGGCCACCGCGTGCCAGCCGCCGGTGCCGCCGAGCGCCTCCAGCTTGGTGCCGGCGGTGGTGGTGTAGGTCGCGTAGTCGCCGCTGCCGTTGAGCATCCACCAAAAGGCGTACATGGCGCCAATCTTGGCGTAGGGCACGAACGGGATGCCGGCCTTGTGGGCGAGCGGATCGAGGCGGTAGGTCAGGTCCAGGCTGAGCGGCACGATTTTCAAGGTGGTGGCGTCGGTGCTGGCCTTGCCGGTCGATTTCTCGAGGCCTTTGCCCTCCTTGGTGAACCAGCCGTAACCCAAGCCGACGGACAGCGAGCCAAAGCGGTCCCACAGACGCACGTCCGCGGCGCCGCCGATCTCCCAATCGGCGTTGCCGAAGATGTCGGCGTACGGCTTGGCCTTGCCGCCAAAAGGCGCGTCGATGCCGGGCAGGTAGCGGGTCGCGCGAAATTCGGCGCTGTTGTCGAGCGGCGAGTCGGCGTAAGCCGTCGCGGATCCCGTGCCCACTGCGGTCAGTACCAGCGCGGCCACCGCCAGGCCCCTGCGCCAGCGCCAGCCGCCGATGGCCAGAAGGGCCGCCAGCCCGGCCAGCCACCAGCCGCCGGCCGCCGGACGCGCGCCCGCGCTGCATGGGGCAAAGCCGCCCTCCTCGGTGCCGCCAGAGGTCTGGTAGTGCTGCCACGCGTCGATGACGTCGATGGGGGTGCCCTTGCCCAACTCTGAATAGCCCGACTCGTTGCCGTGATCGTCCACGGCCGTGACCACCACGTAGTAGGGCGTACCGTTAGTCAAGTCCTTGATCTGGTAGTATTTTGTGGTCACCAGGGCGGACTTCTGCGGCTTGATCGTCCCGGCGGCCACGCCGGTGGGATCGATCGGCAACGTCGCCCAATACACATGACTGCCCGCAACCTTGCTGCTGTCGCCGTGCTTCCAGGTAGCGGTCAGGTTGCCGCCACCGGGAGCAACGGACGACAGCGTGGGCGCGGGCGGGCCCGCCAGGTCGACGAGGATCTTGCTTTTGAACGCCACGACCTGCTGGTTGACGCCGGTCGACGCCTGGTCATTGACCAGGAAATACACGAAGGCGTCCTGTTCGCTGTTCTCGTCACAGGTCGTGTCCTTGCCGAGCAGCTGGTGCAGCTGGACCTCGACGCTGTAGGTCGCGCCGAGCTTGTAGGTCTGCTCGCTGTGCACGATGCACGAGGTGTTGGTGTCGTCCTTTTGCAGCGTGGTCTCGCCGCACGCCTTGCCGCGCGGTGCGACCTTGACGACGCCGCTGTAGTTGCCGGGAAAGGACGGCGCCCAGGTCCAGTTGATTTTGACCACGGGGTTGGCCGCCGCCATGATCGCTTTGCAATCGGCGCGGTTGATGTAGTGCACGTCGTTGGCCTGGCCCGGCGTCGAGGCGCCCACGCCGAAATGGCTGGGCGGCGCCCAATCGGAACCCGAGGCGGTCTCAATGCTTTGGATGGCGACGACCGGCACCGCCCAGGCCGCGGTCGACCACACCGCCGCCGCACACGCCACCACAGCCGCGCCGATGCCTTGGGTCCACGGGGTCCTACGGGTCATGCCTCTCCTGCGGGCAGCGACCGCAATCGGCGGTCCCGCACCGAACCGCCTTGCACGCGCCGTGCCAAGGTCGCGCCGTGCCAAAAGCCGTGCAGACGGGCATTTGTTCCCGTCGGCCGACGAGCGGGGTTGGCCATTTCGGTCACGCGAGGACCGCGCCACAGCGGTTGCGTGCCATTTTGGCAAGGGCTACGCCCCGTGCACCAGGCCGCCGGCAACCGCCAACTTGGCAATCTGCACGGCGTTGGTGGCGGCGCCCTTGCGCAGGTTGTCGGCGACGACCCACAGCGCCAGGCCATGGGGGACGGACGGATCCCGGCGGATGCGGCCGACGTACACCGGGTCGGTCTCGGCACAGTCCATCGGCATCGGATAGCGCTTGTTGGCGAGGTCGTCGACCACCACCACGCCGTGGGCCGAAGCGAGCGCTTCGCGGGCCTGCGCGACCGTGATCGGCCGGTCGAACTCGGCGACCACCGACTCGCTGTGGCCGCAGGTCACGGGCACGCGCACGGCCGTCGGGCACACCGCCAGATCCGGCAACCCCATGATCTTGCGCGTTTCGTGCACGAGCTTGAGCTCCTCTTCGGTGTAGCCACCTTCGGCCGGGCTGCCGATGTGCGGAATCACGTTGAAGGCAATGCGGGCGTTGTGCACCGCGATGTCAAACGGTTTGCCGTTGAGCAGGGCCGCCGTCTGTTGCGCAAGCTCCTCGATGCCCTTCTGACCGGCGCCCGACACGCTCTGGTAGGTCGATACCACCACGCGACGCAGTCCTGCCAGATCGTGCAAGGGCTTGAGCGCCACCACCATCTGGATCGTGCTGCAGTTGGGGTTGGCGACGATGCCCTTGTGGCCGATGAGCGCGGTGGGGTTGACCTCCGGGACCACCAGCGGCACGTCGGCGTGCATGCGAAAAGCACTGCTGTTGTCGATGCACAGGGCGCCGCGGCGGGCGGCCTCGGGGAGCAGGGCCTTGCTCACCGCCGATCCGGCGGACGCCAGCACGATGTCCACGCCGTCGAACGCCTTGGGCTCCGCGACCTGAACGTCCAACGACCGCGCGCCAAAGTCGACGGTCTCGCCGACCGATCGCGGCGACGCCAACGCCAGGACTTCAGTTGCGGGAAAGCGCAGCTCGTCGAGCACGCGCAGCATCTCGCGGCCGACCGCGCCTGTCGCACCGAGGACCGCGACTGTGTAGCGTTTTTCTTGCATGCGTGGCAACCGGGGATCGCTGGCGCGGCGACGGCGAAGTGGGCGGCACGCGCGCCGCCGAGGCGAGGGGAGGGGGCGAATCGCCGTTCACGCACAACAAGGCGTGCACCAACGGACTGCAGGTGGGGCGGGAACGACCGCCCCGCAAGCGAGCAACTGACCCCGCGCACGGTGGGCGCGGCCACGATTGGCTACCGTCTACTGTGGCGCGCCAGTCCTGTTGCACGCCGATCCTGTTTCACGCCGATCCTGTTGTGCGCCGTTAGGGACTGGAAAACAATAGGTCGATCACTCTCGCATCAGGACAGAGCCGCGAGTCGGACCTTTGGTCCGCGAGCTGGCGACCCACCGAGCAAGCAAACGGGCCCGAGAAATGATTGAGCAAATCATTTCCTGGCCCTTACTGAGGCGCCCGACCCGGCGGCGGCGGCGGGATGACCACGGGCGCGGCTCCGGGCGGCGGCGGTGGAATGTTGGGCGGGCCGCCCACGCCGGGCGGCGGCGGCGGCGGAATCATCGGCGCAGGGGGCGCCCAGTCAGGCCCGTGGATGCGCACGATGATGGTCGTGATGTTGTCGTGGCCGCCGCGTGCCTTGGCCAGGTCGGTCAATCTGTAGCACGCCGACTGGGCAGTCGGCGCGTTGCGCAGCACCAGTTCGATCTCTTCGTCGCGCACCAGATCGGTCAAGCCGTCGCTGCACAGCAAGTAGTGGTCGCCGCGCCGCACGGTGTCGACGAAAAGGTCCACGATCACCTGATCCTGCAATCCGAGCGCGCGAACGATCACGTTTTTGTACGGGAAGTTCTCGATCTCCTCGGGTTGCAGCAGGTTCATGCGGATGTACTCGTTGAGCAACGAGTGATCCTCGGTCAACTGCCGCAGCTTGCCGCCGCGCATCCGATACAGCCGGCTATCGCCCACGTTGGCGATGTGGATGCGGTTGCCCTGGAACACGGCGCCGACGAGCGTGGTGCCCATGTCGCGCAATTGGTCGTGCTGCTGAGCCAGCCGATAGACGCTGATGTTGGCGCTTTCGACGGCCTTGCGCAGCCGCAGCGCGTGCGGGCTCGCTTCGGCCACCGTCATCTCGGCTTTGGCCCGCCGCGCGCGCAGATAAGCCGATCGCACGCGCTGGGTCAGGTCGGGGTTGCCGTAGAACGAGCGCAGCGCCTCGATCGTGAACGCGCTCGCCACCTCGCCGGCCGAGTGGCCGCCCATGCCGTCGGCGACCACGTACAACTGGTCCGCCTCCATTAGCAGGAGCGCATCCTCGTTGCCGTCGCGCACCAAGCCGACGTCGGTCAGGCCGTGGGTCTCGAATTTGAACCGCGACGGCTTGTGCGCTGGCGGCGGCGGGATCGCCGACGGTCCGGGGGCAGCGGCGGCGACCGCTGCGGGCGTGCTGGGTGCGCGGCGGGCGGCACCGCGCTTGGCCTTGGTCGCGGCGGGCGGTGGTGCGGCAGGTTTCGAATCGGCCATGCGCGGTACCCATCGGCAAGCGGTCGAAGCGGAAGGGCGCCGTCTGCACGCGCCAGCAGCGCCGCGCGCGACCAGGCGCGGCAGTGTATCGTCGCCGACCTCGGCGCAACCGACCGATTCACGACCGGCTGGGGATGCCGGCGGCGCACCGGGCGATGCGTGGCGGCGAAAGTACCTTGGCATCGGCAAGGTGTCAAACAAGGGGCGGCGGCGGTCGCATGTGCGCGCCGCCCGGACGCGGGACCTACGGCCGCAAGCGGTCCATGAGGCGGGGAAATGCTATTGTTTCACGGACATGTGGAAGACCGCACACCCAGGCCACGGTGCGCTCCAGTCCCAGGCCGAAGCCGCCGTGCGGCACAGTGCCGTACTTGCGCAGGTCGAGGTACCAGTCGAAGGCCGCCATCGGCAGCTTGTGATGCTCGATGGCGGCGCGCAACGTGTCGTGGTCGTCTTCGCGTTGGCCGCCGCCGATGACCTCGCCGTAGCCCTCAGGCGCGAGCATGTCCACGCTCAGGCTGCGCACCGGGTCGGCCGGGTCGCGCTTCATGTAGAAGGCCTTGACCTGGGCCGGGTAGCGCCGCACGAAGATGGGCCGGTCGTACTGCTGGGTCAGGATCGTCTCGTCGTCGCCGCCGAGGTCGTCGCCAAACGGGATGTCGCTGCCAAGCTCGTGCAGTTGATCAACCGCATCAGCATAGTCCAGTCGGATAAAAGGCTTGCGAATGGCCGCCAGAGCTTCGCGCCGCAGTTTGAGTTGACGGTGTTCTTCGGCTTCGCTGCGGATGCTGTCGATGAGGTCGAGTTCCGGGCCGCGGTCGCGCAGCACGTCCTGCGCGATCGTGCACACCAGGTCCTCGGCCAGGTCGATGACACCGTCCAGGTCCAGGAACGCCGCCTCGGGCTCGACCATCCAGAACTCGGTCAGGTGACGGCGCGTCTTGCTCTTTTCGGCCCGGAAGGTCGGCCCGAAGGTGTATACGCGGCCAAGCGCCATCGCGGTCGCCTCGCTGTACAACTGGCCGGATTGGCTGAGGTACGCTTTCTGGTCGTGGTAGTCCGTCTCGAAAAGCGTGCTGGTGCCCTCACAGGCGTTGGGCGTAAAGATCGGGGTGTCGACCAGCACGTAGTCGTGGCTGTCGAAGAAGTCGCGGATCGATTTGACGATGCGGGCGCGCACCCGCAAGATGGCCGCCTGCCGCCGCGACCTCAGCCACAAATGGCGATGATCCATGAGGAACGCTACACCGTGCTCCTTGGGCGAAATCGGGTAGTCGGCGTGCGCTTCCGCTACCACCAACAGACCATCGGCTTGCAGTTCGAAACCGCTCGGCGCCCGCTCGTCTGCGCGCACCGTGCCGGCGACCACGATCGAGGACTCTTGTTGCAGGTGATCGGCGCGCGCAAAGGTCGCCTCGTCGAAATCCCCTTTGAATAGAACTGCCTGTATGATGCCGCTGCCGTCGCGCAGTTGCAGAAAATGCAGCTTGCCCTTGCTGCGCCGGTTGTGCAGCCACCCGCGGATCTGCACGCGTTGGCCGGCGAACGCGGCGATCTCGGCGATTCGCGCGACGGGCAAGTCGCCGATCGTGCAGGGCAGATGGTGGGGCGTGGGCAGGCTCGCGTCGGTCATGGGATCCTGGCGGTCGGCAAGGGCGGGTGTTCGCAGGGGTCAAAAACACGGCGACCGCAGGCCGGCGGCCCGAGCGTGGGCGCGGGACCTCGACCTGCGGCCGCAGGCAGTGCGGGCGGGCGGCGGCCTACTTGCCGTCGACCTTGTTCTTCAGTTCGAGGCCCACCTTGAAGAACGGCATCTTCTTGGGGCCGACCTTGACCGCGGTGCCGGTCTTGGGGTTGCGGCCGGTGTACGCCGGGTAGTTGCGCACGGTGAAGTTGCCAAAATTGCGAATCTCGATGCGCTCGTCCTTCTTCATCGCGTCGACCATCAGGTCGAAGATGGAGTTCACGACGGTGGACGCCTTGTCCTTGGTCAGGTTGGCTTTGGACGCGACGGCTTCGATGAGGTCAGACTTGGTCATGGCAGGGCCTCTGAGGGAACGGGTTGCGCGGCAATTGCGTCAACCGGGTGGATGGGTGGGCTGCGGAACCGTGGGAACAAAGGCAGACCGTCCGGCGGTGCGGCCCAACGCGCCAGTCCGGCGGACTGGGGGCGCCGCAGTCGGCGGCGGTCCCGAGACCGTGTTCCAGCCGGTCGGGGCACGGGCGTTGGACCCAACCCCTTGAACTGGCTGCAAGTTCCTCGCCAGCGCGACCCCGCGCAGCAAGGGGATGCGGAGTGTAGGGCGGTTGCACCCAAGGTGCAAGGGGTCGCCATGTTTTTTCGGCAGGTTGCGGCCAACGGCGCCGCGCACGCTCGCGATCGGCCCGCCTGCTATGGGCACTTGAGGTTCTTGTTGGGCTGCAGCGGGTACTTCTTCGTCCACAAATCTCCTTTGGAATCTGAGCCCTTGCAGGGCTTGAACGAGGCTGGCGACCACGTCGCGACGCCCGCGCACCACATGTCCTGCATGTCCATGGTCGGACCGGTCTTGGCGGTGTGCAGCTTGCCGTCGAGGTACACCTTGATCGTCGGCGTCGATTTGCCAAAGCCGTTGTTCGAGAAATAGTAGACCCCGACGAAGTACGGCAGGTTGGGCTGGGGCACGTGCACGGCGATGATCTCCGGCCCCCACCCGTCCTTGTCGTCGCGGTCCAAGGCGGCGTCGTCGTCGAAATCGTCGCTTTTTCCCCACTTGCCGACCACGTTCCACACCGAGCAGTCCAGGCACGGCGCGTACCACGGGTCGGGCTCCCCGTTCTTGTCCAGGTCGGGTTGACCGGGTTCGTCGGGCGCGTCGGCGTGGGCAAGGTGGACATCCAGGTCCGATCCCGCCGGCTTGCTGCCGGTGGCCGGGTCGGTCTCGTCGGTCTTGTCGGGATCGGCCGGGGTATCCCAGGTCAGTTCGACGTAGAGCTTGTCGTCGCTGATGACGTTCAGCTCGTAGCTGGTCGGCCCGCAGCCGGGCGTGTCGAACGCATCCGCGATTTCAAGGGTCACCACGTATTTGCCGGCGATGTTCGGTTGCAGTTGCGGAGTCTTGACGTTGGCGGACGGCTGGAAGGTCGCGTACGACCCGGCCGGCTGCTGCAGGGTCCACTTGTACTTGGCGATCGGCTGCCCGCTCGACCCCGGGACCGAGCAGCCGGCGTCGAACTTGAGCTTGCTTTGCGGCAGCACGTCGCCGCTGAGTGAACCGCCGGTCGCCAGCTTGACTGCCATGCACGCCTTGGGGCACTGCACCGTCGCCGCCGCCTTGCCTTGCAGCGCAAAGGCCGCGATTCCGGCGTTGCTGGTCACTGCGATCTTGCCCTTGCTGCTCGCACCCAACTGCGGTGCCGTGTAGCTCACGCCCAGGCTGCAGGTGGCGCCCTTGGGCACGACGACAGGGTGGGCGGCGCTCGGCGGCTTGCCGTTGAAACACGTGGACGCAAAGCTGACGGCAAAGCCCTGATCGACACCCTCGGCCACAGCGACGTCGGTGATGGCCAGATCTTCGGTGCCGCACGCCTGAATCTGCACTTCGCGCGGCTGCGGCACGCCGACGGGCACGACGCCGAAGTCGATGGGCCCTGGCGGCACGAATTTCACGCACGGCCCGGTGGTGTTGACGACAAAGCTCAGGTCGACCTTTTCCTTGCCCGGCTCGTTGGTGGTGAGCCGCAGGATGGCCTGCGCCTTCTCCTCGCTGGCCAGATTCTTGAAAACGACCGGAATCTCCAGGGCGGTGCCGGCCGCGATTTCGACGGTCTTGCCTGCCGGCAGGTCGGCGCCTTTGGCAATGGTGTAGGGGCCGAGTTGGGCTTGCAAGGGCAGCGATCCGAGCATGGTGGCCGCGGAAAGGACCGCAGCCCCCTTGCCGTCGTTGGCGCAGAGCACGGTTGCCGTCGCCCCTTGGGCCAGACCGACCTTGCCGAAATCGGTGGTGGACGGCGTACAGTCCAGCTTGGGTGAGCCCAACCGCGTGGCAAACGTGGCCGTCCACGGCGTGTCGCCCTGCTTGACATCCCCTGAAAACGTGATCGCTACCTTGTACTTGCGCAGATCCGACCCCGCCGGCCGGGTGTAGCGCACGCTGAAGTTGACTTGGGTCAGCGCGCCAGCCGGCGCACACTTGGGGTCGAATCCGGCTGGGATGACCGCCGGGAAGCCGGCCGGCGCACAGGGCTTGCCGTCGTGGGCGACACAGGCGAAGGCCGGCGCGGACACGGGCTTGCCGTCGCCGTCCGTTTCTTGCAGGGCGACGGCCTTGACGACCAGCGGCCGGCCCGACACCGCCTGCGCGTCGTTGCGGATGCGAAAGCTGAACTCGCGCGCGCCACCTGGCTGCAGGGCCACCACGTCGATGTCATAGGCGATGCCCGCAGCGTTGCCGGCCGCGTCCGAAACGCGCAGCACCGCGTTGTGGTCGATGTTTTCGTTGGCGCATGCGCCGGACGTCGGCGCGTCGGTGCCGCAGCCGAGCACAGGGCCAGCGAGCACCGCGCCGGCAAGGCCGCAGGTTGTCCAGCTCCACATCCGACTGCGCATCGACGCCACCACTGCCCGCGGCGCAAAACCGGGCCGCACGCCGCCAGTGTGCCACGCAGGCCGGCCGGGGTCCAAAACGCCTACTTGGCGCAGGCTTTCAGCGTGATCGAGGTCAAACTCCAGTATTTCGGCACGATTTTGCCCGCCGACGGCGCCTTGAGGTTGGCGCCCCCGAAGTTGGCCAGGTCGCAGCTGGGCCATTTGACTTGGGTCACCCACCACATTTCACACTCGTTCATCGGCTGGTCGAACTTGGCCTTGAGCGCGCCCATGCAGTAGATGCGCACCGTCGCGGTGCTGGGCGAGCTGCTGTTGAAGCCGTGCGCGTCCCAGAAGTGCACGCCGACGCCGTAGTCCACGCCGTTCTCGGGCAGTTGCAGGTTCATGTTCTCGGGTCCCCAGCCGTTGGTGTCGTCGAGATCCAGGCTCGGGTCATCCGTCTGCAAGGCTGCGTTGCCCCACTTCGGGGCCGGGTTGATCCAGTACACGTCGTACACGCCATTGAACCACGGGTCGGTCTGGCCGTCCTTGTCCAGGTCGGGCTGGCAGTTCTTGGTGACCGTCGCGCTGCACTGTTGGGCTTGGTAGGCCTTGCTGTGCACCACGTGCAAGTCGAGGTCGGCGCCCTCGGCATTGGGCCCGTCGTCCTGCACGGTGTCCTCGGGGGTGTTCCACAGCAGCTCTACGTGGAAGGCCACGCTCGGCACCACCAGCACCGACAGGACCGCGGGCGCGCACGATTCGGTGCCACTGTCGTCCCACACCTGCAGCTTGACCTTGTACTCGCCGGCTACCGTCAGCCACACGATCGGGCTGCCGTCGGGCTTGGTCCCCGGCACGCCCAACTGCACGTCGGCGGAGGTGTCGTTGGGGTGGAATTTGACGCCGACCGCGCCGGCCGGGGCGTCGAGCAGCGTCCACTTGTACTTGACCACCTTTCCGGGCGGCGCGGCGTAGCTGGCAGACCCTTTGAGCTTGAGCGGCATCTGCGGTTCGATCTGCTCGCCCGGCTCGGGAACGATGACCGGCGTCGGGCACTTGGCCGCGTTACCGGTGCACGATAGCGTAATGGTCTTGTTGGGTTTCGCCGTCGAGTCGACCAGGTCCAGCTTTGCCGTGAACGGCTGGTTGACCCCGGCGCTGTCCTTGTTCTCGCTCGGTGGCGTACACGCGATGTCGAGCGTGGCCTTGCCGTTCTTGGCCAGGACCGTCGGCTGGTCCGGGGTCGGCAACTTCGCGTTCTTGAAAGCGTAAACGCCAGCGGTGTCGCCCGCGATCTTGGCCGAGTTGATCTGCACCTCGCCTTCGCCGCAGTTGGTCAGCGTCACGGTCTTGACCGACTCGGTGCCGACGTACACTAGGCCGTGATCCAAGGCTTTTTCTGGCTTGACCAAAAGGCACGGCACGTTGAGATTGCCGGCCAACTGCACGGTCGCCGCGCCGGCCGCGTTGCTGGTCAGCGTCAAGGTCGCCTTGCGTCCCTTGTCGTCGATGGGCGCGAAGACCACTTCGCCGTCCAGGCTCTTGCCCGGTTCAATCAGGATCGGCGGGGCGAAGGTGACGTCCTTGTCGCCCGTCGCGGTCTTGCCACCAAGCTTGACGGCAAAGGTCTTGTCCTGCAGGGGCCACTGGATGCCGGTGACCTCCAGCATCGCCTCGCCGGTATTCTGAACCGCCAGCGCTTGCACCGAAGGGGGAGCCCCCGGGGCGACCACGGCGAAATCGACGAACTGCGGCGCTACGTTGATTGCGGGCTTGCCCTGCTTGGTCTGCACGGCGAATTGCACGAAAGTCTGATCCGGGTCACCATCGGACTTGATCTGCACGTTCACGGACTTGGGCAGGTTGTCGGTCTTCTCGAAGCGGATGACGAAGCGGGCGGCGTCGATCGCCTCGCGGGTCGTACAGGCCGCCTCGAAGTCCTTGGGCACGATCGACCCCCATGTGTGGTCCTTGCACAGCACCGCGACGCCGTTCTTCTTGACGATCTTGCCGTCCTTGTCGGCCGCGAGGCACGAAAACGCCGTCTCGCCGGCCGGCGCCACCACCTCGATCTTGCCGATGAGCAGTTCCAGCGCGGCGCTGGTCTGTGCCTCATTGGAGATCTGGAAGGCCGTGTCCACGGGCGGACCGCCGATCGTGGTCGCCGCGGCATTGACCACCACCGGGACCGTCGGGTTGACGGCGGTCAGGCCCTGGCGCAGTTGCAGCTTGGCCTTGCGGTCCAGGCCCGTGGTGTTGTCCTTGTCGAAGCTGCATTTCTTGGCCACGACCGCGCCGCCGTCCGGACCCGTGCCCGCGCCGGTTCCCGACGACCCCTCCGACAAACAGGACGCCAAGGCGGCCAGGCACACCAAGGCCCCCGCGATCGCCGCGCTCGCGGCCGACCGCCCGTTGCAACGCATCTGCATCATGGTCCTTCTCTGGCGGCGGACGAGCGCGGTCCGCGCGCTGCGGCGGCTACTGGGTCTTGCACTGGGTGGCTGCGCCACCGACCGACCCGTTGAAGACCTTGTTGACGTAGCACTTGGTGATGCACCAGTCGCCCTTTGGCTGCCACATCAGGTTCTTCTTGGCCGGACACGAGTAGCCCGATTGGTAGCAGGTGTCGAACACCTTCTTGCTGCCGCCCGATGCGGTGTTCGGCCAGTTGACGCGACCGACGAACCACATGTCGAGCGGGTCCATCTTGACCTTGGTGAACTGCAAGGCCAAACCGCCCTGGATATAGATGGACACGGTGGCGTAAGAGGTGCCGTAGCCGTGGTCGTTCCAGTAGTGGACGCCGACGTGGTAGGCGACCGGGTCGTCGACCGTGCCCTCGGGATCGACCAGGTTCAGGTTCTCTGGACCGGCGCCGTCGGTGTCGTCCAGGTCCAGGGTCGGGTTGTCCTTGGTGTTGCCGGCGCCGCCCCACTCGGGCGCTGCGTTGAACCAGAACGTGTCCCACGGGTTGCTGAACCACGGATCGGCCTGGCCGTCGCAGTCCAGGTCGAGCGTCGAGGCCAGCGGGTGCGCAAAGTGCAGGTCGAGGTCGGCGCCGGCCGCGGGGCCGCTGTCGGTCTGGTCGGGGTCCGATGGCGTATCCCACAGCAGTTCGATGTGCAGGGCGTTGTTGGGGATGACCAGCACCTTCTGGCACGCCGGCACGCACGACTTGCTGTCGTTGGCGTCCCAGACCTCCAAGCAGAACTCGTATTCGCCGGACGCGTTGGCCAAAATCGACGGGTTGGCGAAGGACGCATTCGGCAACAACGGCTGGTTCGACCCCGCGGGCTGCTTGACCGTCCACTTGTACTTCTTGATGGTGCCGCCGCCCGGGGCCTGTGACTTGTCGCCCTTGAGGTGGATGGTGGTCTGCGGCACCACCTGCTCGCCTTCGACGACGATGACCTTGGCGATGGGGCAGGTGACCTTGACGCCCACGCCCTCGAGCTGCAACTTGGGCGAAACGAACGCATTGGACTTGACCGTGAGCACCGCGATGTCGGGCGGCTGACCGTCTTCGGTCAGGTCGCTCGGCGCGTAGGCGACCTTGAACGTGGCCTCGCCGTTGATGGGCAAGGTCATCGGGTTGTCGGCGCTGATGGGGCCGGTGCCGTTCTTGGTCTTGGAGAAAAGCGGCGTCTGGTCGATGGCGAATTCGTTGCTCTTGGTCTCCCCGGCGATGAAGTCGATGCTGGTGACCACCAGATCGACCGAACCGCAGTTCTTGATCTTGACCTCGGCGGTCCCGGGGGTGCTGCCCGGCACGGCGCCACCAAAGTTGTACTTGCCGGTCGGGGTCATGCACAGCGCCGGCACCGCGGTGTTGCCGTAGATGTCGAGCTTGCGGCTGGCGGTGTCGGGATCGGTGCTCTCGAACTTGACCGTGCCCGACTTCTTCTTGTCGTCCTTGGGCGCGAAGATGACCTCGAACTGCGCCGACTTGCCCACGTCGATTTCGAGCGGTTTGGCGAAGAGCCAGGGCTTGCCGCCCTGATGGGCCTCGGTGTCGTGGTCGGCCGGGTCGACGAGCTTGATCGTGTACGCGGGATCGACCTCGGCCATCTTGATCGAGGTCAGCGTCAGCACGGCGTCGCCAGCGTTGACGGCCTGAAAGGTCTTGGGTTCGGTCTTGCCCGGTTGGGTATAGGGGAAGATCAGACCGTCGGCGGGCTGCAGCTCGAGCTTGGGCTTGCCCTGCTCGGTCTTGACGGTGAAGGAGAAGGTGCGATCGGACACCTCCTTCATGCCGCCAAGGTGCAGCGTGACCTTGGCCGTCCGGTCCTTGGCGTCAAAGCGCGTAAAGCGCACGTACAGGCTTTCCTTGTCCGCCTGCCCCGTCTTGGGCGTCAGGCCGACCGGGACGACCTCCTTCCAGGTGGTCTTGTCGCAACGGGTGGTCAGCGCGGCGTCGTGGAAGCACTCCAGGCTTTGTTTGTCAGGGGTTTCGTCTGGGCTGCCGGGGTTGTAGCCAAACTCGACCTTGGAGATCTTGAGCGAGGCGGCGTCGGACACGCTCTTGGTGTTGCGAATGAGCACCTGCAGCGCTTCGGTGCTCTTGCCCAGCTTGATCGAGCCCACCGACAACGCGATCGAACCAGCGGGGGTCACGGTCTTGCCGAGCGAGGGCACCGTCAACTGGACGGCTGCGTTGCAGTCGATGGCCACGCCCGCGGCCGACACGCCGGTGCCCGACAAGCACGCGAATTCGCCGATTTTGTCGTTGCTGCCGGGTTTGTCGCCGCCGGGGCCGGAGCCGCCGCCCGGCAACCCGGAGTTACAGGCGGCGGCGAGCGCCAGGGCTGAGGCCAGCCACAGAGCGCGGGTCGTGCGGTCGGCAAGGCGGGTGTTCATGGTGCGGCTCCTGCGGAGTGCGGGTTGCGTTGTTTCGTTGGAAGCGAAGGAGTCAGAAGTTGGCCTGCGCTCGTCGTGGCGTTTGGCCGGTGGCCGTCGGGGTCTGTGGTCCCATCCAGGTCTGCGTTCCCATCCAGGTCTGCGTTTACTGGGCGCTTGCGGCGCGTACGGTGATGCCGCGGCGCCAACCGCAGGCACAACCTCCCGACTGTAACGGCGGGTCCGCGACCCGTCAACCACAAAACGACGCCCAAAATCGGACCCGTGGGCGCGCTGGGGCCGACAGGCCCACGCTCGGCCCGTTCAGTCGCCGCCGGTCGGCACCTGATACCACTTGCGGGTCCACTCGGTTAGCATGTTGTCGTCGGTGACAAAAGGCGTGTGCAACGTGCGCTCGACCAGTTTGGCGCAGGTTTCGGCCTGGCCGCCGTCGGGGCCGTAGGTGCTCTGGTCGGCGAGGCGCAAGATCTCGTCCAAGCGGCCGCGGTGCTGGGGATTGGCGAGATCGAAGATCTTGCGGCCGTCGACCACGATCTTTTCCAGTTCGGCGCGCCAGCGGTCGCGGTCGAGGGCGACCGGTTCGTCGCTCAAATACATGAAATTGATGATGCGCAGGCCGTGCTTGAAAGCGCCGCAGCCGGTCTTTTGCGCCGTCTCGCTCCAGGTAGTGTTGTAGACGAAAAGCCCGCCGGGGTTGAGGTGGTCCTTGACCAACTGCAGGTATTCCATGCTCAGCAGGTCGGTGATGTTGCCGCGCCAGTGCCAGGTGGTGTTCTGCAAGACCGTGTCGAACCTTTCTTTCGGGTGCGCGCGCAGCCAGCGGCGGCCGTCGTCGAACACCAGATGGACTTTGGGGTTCTTGAGCAGCGACTGCACCTCGGGGAACTTGGCGACCAGCTCGGGGTAGCCGGGGTTGATCTCGACCACCGTCAGATCGGTCACGCCGGGCAGGTGCGCCACGACCTGCGCCCACGACCCGGACGACAAACCGATCATCAACACTTTCCCTGTATTGCGCGGCAAGCCCGCCAACGCATAGGCTCGCACGATCAGATTGCGATCGTGCACCACGTCGGTATTGAACACCCCGTCGTACATGCCGCCGCCATAGATCGCGCCGTCTTGGGACACGGTGATGACGCCTGAACGGTTCTCGACGACGTGGGCGAACTGCTGGCCCTGGTACTTCTTCTTCCACATCAGCCGTTCGTAGAGGCCCGCGTGCAAGCCGGGGCCGGCGAGCGCCCCGACCACGGCAAAGAGCGGCAACACCATCACGCCCACGGCCTTTTGCACGGGCTCGGTCGAACTCGCCCACCACAGGATCGACGTCAACACGACGCCCAGGACCATCAGCAGCGCGGAAATGTGTGGCAGCGGTAGCCATTGCATCAGCACAAAGCCGGTGAGCAGCGACCCAGTGACGCTGCCGGCGATGTTGGCGAGGTAGAGGTAGCTCAGTCTTTCGCCGACCTGCGCATCGGCGGCGATGCCGTAATGGGCGACCAGCGGCAAGATGGCGCCCATCAATCCAGCCGCAAGTGCGACGGCCGCGAGCGAAAACGCGTACGTGGCGAACGTCACCAATTGCGCCACCGCCGGCGCGAGGAGAAAGCTGACCGCAGTCGAGGCGAGCACCAGCCCCGCCGGCCAGCGCAGCCGCTTGGGGTCGCCGCCGACGCCGACCTCGTCGCAGACTTTGCGGGCGCCCAGGCTGCCCAACGCGATGCCGGCCAGATACGCACCGAGCATGACGGCAAAACTGGACGGCGCGCCGCCGGTCAAGAAGCCATAGACGCGAAACCACACCATTTCGTAGGAAAGTGCGACGTATCCGGCGAGACCGGTGACCAGCAGGGCCAGGCGAAATGACATGGGCGGCCTTGGGGCGAAGGTTGCGGGATCAGTCCTCGCCGTCCAGGTCGGCCCACAGCAGGCGCGACAGGACGAGATCGTGCAGATCCTCGGGCACGGGGTGGGCGCTCAACAGCACCGGCGCCGCGGCGACAGCCCGTGCCAGTTGGCCGGGATCGGCGATGGCCCGCAGGCGCACCACGCCGTTTTCATTCTCCAGCAGTGCGCTCGGACCCGAGGTGCACGCCGACAGACAACTGGACCGTCCGACCTCTGCCGTCGCGCCCTGGGCCTTGGCCGCTTTCTTGGCGGCGGAGGTCATGCGGGCCAGCGACGCCGTCGGCGCAGGGCGCGGACAGCCGGAGCACAGGTGGATGCGCAGGTGGACGCCGTCGCTCATTTGCCGAGCGCCTCGGGCACAAACATCGATTCGGGCAGCGGGGTCTTTTGGTCGACGTCGCGGGTCTCGACCGTGGTCACCGAGTTGCGCAGGTGGTTGATCATCCGAAACTTCTTCATCACCGTTCGGCCTGGCTCGCCGGCCTGTACCTGATCGACGACGAGCGTCTTGACGTGGGCGCCGGCCTTGTCGAAGAAGTTGATCTGCCGCGCCAGCCACAGCCGTTCGTCGATCCACAACTGCACTTTGCCGTAGGCATCTTGCCCGTCGACGATCGCCACGTCGATGCGGGTGCACGGCGCCCCGCCGATGGCCTCGCTGCCGGCCAGCTTGGCCTCGCCGGTCTGCAGCCCGCGGCCCTGCAGGTCACCGAAAGAGAAATCGGTGCCCATGAAGGCTTCGTTGCGCTGCGAGCCGCTGATGCGCCGCAGCCGGCCGGTCTTGGGCAGCCACAGGTACTGGCTGGCCGCGCCGCCGCCCTCTTCGAGGATGAGCAGTTCGGTGCCGACGGCGTCCGCAGGCTCCAGGAAGGTGACCCGCGACTTGAGGCGTCCGTCCTTGCCTCGCAATACCCGACTCAACGTCAGCCACGTCTTGGACTTGCCGCTGGCCAGGGTCAGCGTGACCGACGTCTTGCTCTGGCCGGCCTGAAAGCCGCTGGCGTTGCGGTCGTTGGTCGCCTGCAACACTTTGCGTGCGGCGGGATCGTCGGCGCCCAGCGCGGGCAAGGACAGGGCCATCGACAAGATCGCCGCGGCGGCCAAGAAAAGATGCATGTCCACCTCGCGACCGCGCGCCTACGCCGGCCGTGCGTGCAGCCACGCCTTGGTGCGGGCGTGTTCGGGGGCGCGCTCGGTGCGCTTGACCCGGTAGCCGCAGCCGCGCGAAATCAACTGCACCGTGTGGGCGCGACCCGGGAAGGCCGCCTGGAGTGCGGCGAGCACCGCGTCTGTGTCGAAGAACTTGCAGGAAAAAATGTCGAAATACGCGCGCTGGCTGGCCAGGTCGATGTGCACGGCGATGTGCGATTCGGCGATCATGGTCATCGCCGACAGCCAACTGGCGCCGTCGGGCCCGGCGGCATCGGTCGACCGCAGCACGTAGGGCCGCATGATCGGCGTCATGTCGATGCGCGGCGGCAGGTTGTCGAAGAGGTGGAAAAGGCCGTCCATGTCGCTCGGGCCGCAGTAGCCGTCGATGTTGAGCAACAGGTGCGGACCAAAGTCCTCGCTCGGGTGGACCGGCACCTCGTCGAACGGCCGCGGTCGCCGGGCGGTGTGAACCTCGACGGAGCGGACCGGCAGCGCGTTCTGGATGTAGGCGTTGGCCTCGTGGACGTCGAAGGCCCGCGGCGCGACCAGATCGACGAAGTAGCACTCGCGAAAGCTGAAGGTGTGCAAAGTCAGGTGGCCGCCCGGCAGCAATACGAACGCGCTGATGCCGCAGTCGTCGGGTTCGACACCGTTGTAGTACGGCAACAGCATCGGCGGCATCGCCGGCTGCAGCCCGAGGCGCGCCGGCAGCTCCTCGACCAACTCGTGGATCAACCGGATGTCGTCGAAGCGCGATCGGTGACCGCCAAAGCCATCGAGCGTATAGTGCAGCATGGTTCCAGGCGCGCGGCGATGGGGTTGTGGGCCGCGGGGCGCGCAATTGTGGCAGAGGTCGCGGTGGTGCAAAAGGGGTGCGGCGCGCAGTTCAGCCGGAGGCGTTCGGCAACGCGTGGGGCCTGCGCGGCGCTTGCGCTGGCGGCGTGGGCCTGTCCGGACCAGACGGCGGCCGATCCGATCGACGCATCGGAGGCAACGACCCCGACCGCGGACGACCCAGCGGACTTTGGAGGCGATGCGCCGACCGAGGCGCCACCGGCGGGCCCGACGCTTTTTTGGGGCGCGTGGGTGGGAGCGATCGGCGTCGACTTGGGCGCCGAGGATCCGGCTGAGGATGTGCTGACACTGCGCAACCGCCTGGAGTTGGACGTCCAGCATCCGCTGCCCGGCGGGCTGCAGACCCGGGTCAGCGCCAGGCTGCTGCACCGCGCCCAAGTCGGCCATGAGGGCGGCGTGCACAGACCGGCTTTTCGCGCAAGTCTGCCCGATCTGGGCATGCGCTACGACCTCGACAGCCAACTGCGCCACGCCCATGTGCAGTGGTCCGCCCCGTGGGGCCGGCTGACCGTCGGGCGCGACACCGCCCAGTGGGGTGCGCTGGAGCTGCAGAGCGCGCTGCGCTTCTTGCAGCCGATGGATTTCAGCAACGGGCTGGTCGGCAGCCTCGCCAACCCGGACGAGTCCCCGCTCTTGCCCACGCTGATGGCGCGCCTGGAGCGTCCGGTCGGACCCGGCCAGCTCGACCTGGTGTTCCTGCCCTTCTTCGACCAGCACCGCTATTCGCCGTTTGCCACCGACGCTGCGTTCGTGCGGCCTGGTCAGGGTCCAGAGCTTTCCGGGTCGATAGGGGCCGTGCTGCGGCGCCTCGACCTGCGGCTGGACCGCCAGCTCTCGCAAGCCCTGATGATCGCACTGCAACCGCCGAGCGACACCCCGCTCGACGGCTCGCCGGCCGCGCGCTGGCGGGTGCCGATCGGTCGGTTCGACGTGGCCCTGGTCGCGGCCTGGACTTGGGATCGCCTGCCTGAGCTGCAATTGGACGCGGACCTGCTGCTGCTGCTGGCGCGCACCGCCGACGCCGGCTTCGACACAGCCCGGCTGGCGGCGATGTTCGCCGATCCGCAGGTGGCCGCCGCGGCCGACCGCGCCAAGGGCAAGTCGGTGCGCGATCTGGCCAAGGCGACCTGGCGCCGCCGTGGCATCGTCGGTCTGGAGGCCCAGGGTGAGGTGGCCGAGGGCTGGGTGGCGCGCGGCGAGCTGGCGTGGAGCCACCAGCGGGTCTTCATGGACACTGGGTTTCGGCCGCTGTTGTCGCCACTGGCCCAGGCCGGCGCCGGGCTGGAGCGCAGCTGGGGGGACCGCGTCGTCGCCCTGGTCGAGGTCGCAGGCCAGTGGGCCTACCGCGTGCCGGCGGACACGGAGCTGATGTTGGCGGCGGCGGTGCAATGGCAGGTGGGCGGCGGGGTCATCGTGCGGTGGGGTGAGGCCGACGCCTGGACCGGACAACTGGGCGGCACCTATGGCCTGACATTGCGCGACTGGGCCGTCGCGCCGCGGCTGAGCTGGCAAGCGGGTGATCGTTGGACTGCGGCGTTGGCCGCCGTGATCGCAGACGGACCGCCCAATTCCATCGGCGGCTGGTTCGGGGCGGACGATCAGGTGATCGTGGAACTGCGGCGCACGTTCTAGTTTCTTGCGGCCAGCCTCCGGCTGCTGCCGGCTGCCGCCGTCCAAAAAGTCAAACGCGCCCCCGGTCCAGGCCGCCGCCGCCTTTCTTTCGGAGGCGACGACGGTCGGATCGGTTGCGCGTTGATCGGCTGCGCCGCGAGTCCGGCCCTGCGGGGAGGCAGAGCCAGCCGTGGCCGTCGCGAGGTCGTGGGGCTACTTGATGTGCTCGACGCCCTGCTTCTCGACGGTGGCCTTCCACACCTTCTCTGGCAGCCACTTGGGGCGGTTCGCCGGAGCGGTGACTTCCTTGCGGCCGCCCTTGAACACGTGCACGCGCTTGGTGCCGCGCTCGCGCAGGCGGATTTCGGTGTAGCCGCGGGCGGCAGCCTTGAGCGCGGCGCCGCGCGGTTGCGCGTTGGAGAACACGATGTTGGTGTCCTTGCCGTTCTCCATCAGCACGAAGTTCTTCTTGTCCTTGGCGGGCTTGTCGTCGGCCATGTTGCCTCCAGTTGCTTTGGGACTGCATTGCGCGCAGTCAGTTGTGCGACGGCCGCGCGGGCGGCCTTCGGTCCAGATCACCTTGCCTGGGCGCACCGACGCCGGGGGAAAGGGCGCCCGTCGGGGGGCGACCCTGTCTTGGCGACAGTACGGCGACCCGCCGATCGCGCCTGGACGGACCGACTCCCGTCAGCCGGCCGCAGCGCTGGATCGCGGTCGCGGCGCGCATTGCGCCCTTGGCGCGCTGTATCGGCCGATTCGCGCAAGATTGCAAGGGGGCACGCGGCGCGGGGCGCAGATTCGCTCAAAAAAGCCGAGACCGGGTCTGGACGAGCGCAGTAGACGATAAGCGGCGCAACCTGCGATTCCATCGATATTACACGTATTTTAGAGTATCGTCTCCGGTGCGAGCGACGCGAACAGGGCCGCTGTGGGGTTGTGATCACGATCCGTGCCACGTGATCACGGCCCGCGGCTCCGGCCTGCGCGGCATGGTCGAATCGCCAGCCGCCGTGCTACGGTCGCCCCATTGCGGCGCACCGCGCCCAGGGGATCGATCCTGCCCGTGTCCGCCGCCCGGCCCAGCGCGACGTGTTCCCCGAACCGGCTGCGGCGGTGGCTGGCCCGGGTGAGGTCGTGGCTGTCGCTCATCCTTGTGGCTGCGGTGGTCGGTTCGCTCGCGCCGCAGCGCACGGCCGAGGCCCGCCCGGGCCGGGTCAACCGCGCCAAGGACGAGGCCGCTTCACCGAGGCGCGGGAGCAAGGCTGCGCCGGCCGCGCGCGCCCGCTCGGCCGCCAAGCCCAAACCGAACCGCACGGCCAAGGGCGCCGTCCACCGACGAGGCGAGCGCGGCCGCGACAAGCCGGGCAAGCTGCGCAAGGTGCGGCCGGCGCCTCCCGGCAAGCGAACCACGGCCAAGCCGGTGCCCGACCTGGAGCCGTCTGCAGCCGACGACCCTCACCCCGACCCCGCCGGCCTGCCAGTCGCGGCGACCTGGAGCGAGCTGCACCGGGTGGTCCAGTTGTGGCGCGTGGGCAAAACCGGGCGACTCGCCGAGGAGTTGCAGCACCTGCAGCGCGCCAAAGACAAGGACCTGGCGGCCGCCGCATCCCACGTGTTGGCGCGGGTACTGGCGCGCCACGGCCAGGGTACGGCGGCGGCCAAGGCGCTGGCCCGGTCCCGGATCGTCGCCGACAGCCTTCCCGCCGCGCACCGCTGGGCGGGCATTGAGGTGGCACAGGCGCAGGGCAAGTCCAAGGTGGCCCTGGACAAGCTGCGGTCGTTCCGCGCCGATTTCGGCAGTTTTCGCTGGGCAGCCGCCGACCTGCTGTATTCGCGCCTGCACGAAAAGGTCGGCCCTGCCGAGGCGGCGGCGCAGACAGCGCTGGCCCTTTACGACAAGAGCGCCGAGCACCTGCCGCGCGACGAGCTTTTGGCGCGCGCGGCGCGGGTGCTGCAGGCCGTCGACCGCGCACGCAGCGACCAACTGTGGAAAAAACTGATTCTGACGCACCCCGAATCGCAGTTCGTGGACGAGGCGGCCGAGCGCGTGGCGCTGGCCTCGCTCAGCGACGCCGAACAGTTTGACCGCATGGTGACGCTGTTTTCGCGGCGGGCCTACGAGCGCTGCCGGTCTGTGGGCGTGCAATTGTGGGTCAAAGGCTACCGACGCAACGAAGTCGGCTATTTTTTGGGCAAGATCGGCAGCGAACGGCTCAGGGACGACTACCCTGGGGCAGCGATGTACCTGGCCGAGGCGGCCACCCCCGACGCGCCGCTCTACCAGAACGCGCTGCCGTCGTACGCGCTGGTGCTCGGCAAGATCGGCAAGACCGACGAGGCAATCGCCCGCTACGATCAATGGCTTGCGCGCTTTGCCGGGGCCAAGAACGACCGCCGCATCGACCTGCACTACGACCGCGCGCGCACCTTGCACATGGCCGGCCGCAGCCTACAAGCAGCCCGCGATTTGGGCGCGGCCCTGGACCAGGACGACAAGGACATCGACGTCGGCAAGTACCGGTGGTTCGTCGGCTTCTGGACCCTGCTGGGCGGCCGACCTGCCGAGGCAATTGACCTGCTCAAACCGCTGATGCCCAACACAAATCCGCTGGTGGGCGCCAAGGCGCGCTATTGGGTGGCCAAGGCACAAGACCGGCTTGGCGATCGCAAGGCCGCGACCGAAACGCTGCTGCAACTGGTCGACAAGTACCCGCTGACCTACTACAGCGGCCTGGCCGAGAACCTCTTGGAGGACTGGGGCCTCGGCGACAAGCTGCCGCCGCGGGAGGATTTTTCGAAGGTCCCGGTAGCCGTGACCGACCCCTTCGCAGGCATGCGGATGAACGACAACCTGCGGTCGCTGCGCATCGCCTGCGCGCTGGGCGAGCCAGACGTGGCACGGACGGCCTGGGACACGCTGCAGGCGGGCTTGCGCATGGAGCTGGGAGCCGAGCGCCTGCGCAAGCTGCGGCTGGACCTCTCGGATGCGCTTGAGCTGTTCGCCGACGCCCGCAGCGACGCCCTGCGCAACCACCGCGACGTGCTGCAGCGGATGCCGACCCGCGACACCCTGGCGGCGTGGCGAGGCATCTATCCGCGGGCCTTTGCCACCCACGTCGTCGCCGCCGCCGAACGCTGGGGCGCGCCCGAATGGATGGTCTACGCCCACATGTTGCAGGAGTCAGCGTACCGACCGGAGCTCATCTCTGGAGCGCCGGCCTATGGCCTGCTGGAGCTGCTCGACCGCACCGCGCAGCGCCTGGCCAGCGAGGCCCGCGAGGACTACCAGTTGTGGATGCTGATGTGGCCCGCCCACAACGTGCGGTGGGGCACCCAGTACCTGGCGGCGCTGTACAAGAAGTTTCACCGCCAGTTGCCGTTTGCGATCGCGTCGTACAACGGCGGCCCGATGTTGCTGCAGTACCACATGCGGCAGCAGCACAAGCTCAGTCGCGGCTTCGACGAAATGATCGACGACCTCGGCCCGCACGAGTCGCGCAACTACGTGCGGATGGTCATCGGTCACTTCTTGCGCTATCTGGCGATCTACGAGAAGCCCGACCGCGCCAAGGCGTACCGCAATCAGTTGCTGCCGCGGGCGTGGCAGGACGCCTACCTGGCCGACCCGGACTATTGACGTTGGCCGGCTACCAGCGCAGGTCTGCGCCGACCGCCAGCCGCACCTCGAACTCGCTGTACAGGGGCGACGTCCCGGCCGGCACCGCGGGCCGCACCCGCCACTTGCGGCCGACGGCGAACTGCGCGTACCACGGCCCCTGCACCCACAGCCGTGCCGCCAGATTGCCGGTCCAGTCCACAGGATCGCCGGGGCCGTTGTCGAAAAACACCTTGGCGACCATGGCGTTGATTTGCAGTTTCTGGTTCGGGTCGGTGCCGAACCAGGCTGTGGCGTCCAGCCGGCGGTCGTGCAGCCAATCGACCACGCCGGCAAAGCGAAACTTGTGGGCCCGCGCCCACTCGACCGACGCGCGCACCCCGGCGGTGGCCTTGTCGGTGGCTTGGGCGTTGCCAGCGATGGGTCCGCGCAAGCTGCGGGTCTGCAGTTCGTACAGGGTGCCGAACCAGCCGGGCAAGTAGGGGCTACCAAACGGGGCCACCACGCGGCCTTCCAGGTTGATCACGGCCGCAAATTCGCCACGGCGGTGCCAGCTCAGGCCCAGGTGCACGGCCAAGGCGTCGGCCGCGTGGCCGGAAAGCGACAGGTAGGTGGTCAGTGCCCGTCGATCGTCGCCCCAGGCGAGCAGCGACAGGTCCATCGCCAACGCCGGGGCGTCGGGGCGCCATGGGCCGTCGTCGCGTGCGGTGGGCGCCTCCAGGCCGTCGCTGCCCGTCAGCTCGCGGTCCCAGGCGGCCTGCAACCCGAAGCGCAGCTTGCGCCAAAAGCCCTCGCCGACCGGCCGGCCCCAGGCGCGCAACGCCAACAGATCCCAGCGCAGGACGTCGTTGGTCAAGAGCGAAAACCCGAAATCGGGCTTCTGCACGTCGACCAGCGCGCCCGCGTGCCAGGTGTCGTATTGCCAGTTGTTGTAGTAGCGGTAGACCAACTCGCCGTGGCCGAGCGAGACGCCGGTCAGGTCGCCCAGGTGGACGCTGACGTCGCCCGACCAGCCGCCATAGTCGAAAAAGCGCAGGATGCGGCCAAAGTCGCTGACCTCGTCCCAGTCCTGGCAGCGCAGACCGGGGGTCTTGCAGCCGTCGGCCGGCTCGCCGTCGAGCACCCGGTAGCGCACGGGGGCGCCCAGGCCCAACTGCCACGCGCCGGACTGCAACCACAGCTGCGGGCTGACATCGACGAAACCGTCGGTGCCGAGAAAGCCCGTGCCGATTTCGGTGCCGGCCCCGACGCGGGTGTCGCTGGCCCAGGCCGGCGGGCCGCAGAACAGGGTCGCTACAGCCAACAGGGCGGTACCGGACAGTTTCATATTTTGGCTTGCGGCGGCCGGTGGGCGTGCGGGTGGGCGCGGTCGTACACGCGCATCAGGTGCGCGGTGCTGGCGTGGGTGTAGCGCTGGGTGGTCGACAACCGGGCGTGGCCCAGCAGTTCCTGCACCTCGCGCACATCGCTGCCGGCGTCGATCAGGTGGGTGGCAAACGAGTGGCGCAGGGCGTGCGGGTTGATGGTCTTGTGCAGGCCCGCCATCAGGCAGCGCTTGTCGAGCATGCGCGCGACCGAGCGCGTCGACAGCCGCGACCCGCGCCAGTTCAGGAAAAGCGCCCGCTCCGCATCGGGCCGCTGCGCCAGGGTCAGCGACCCCGACAACACGCCGCGCTGCAACAGCTCGCGCCGCGCCGGCAGCCATGCCTGCAGCGCCGTTTGCGCCTTGGTGCCGTAGGGCACGATGCGGGTCTTCTTGCCCTTGCCGCGCACCCGCAGCAGCCGCTCGTCGTCGCGGGCGTGCACGACGTCCAAGCCCACCAGCTCCGACACCCGCAGGCCCGCGCCGTACATCAGCTCCAAGATGGCGACGTCGCGCAGTTGCAACAGCGGATCGCCGTCGTCGCCATCGAGCGGCCGCGACAAGAGCGCAATCACCTCGTCGATGCTGAGCATCCGGGGCAGGGACTTGCGCTGGCGCGGGCCGCGCAGCCCGTCGAGCGGGTTGCTGGCGGTCCAGCCCAACTGCGTCAAGAACCGATAGAACGTGCGCAGAGCGCTCAGCCGCCGCGCCACCGACGCCGGCGCCAGGGCGTCGTGCAGCGCCTCGGCGTAGTCATGCAGGTCGTCGCGGCTGGCCGCCTCGGGAGCGACCTGGCGCTGGCGCAGGAACTCGGCGAAGTGTTGCAGGTCGATGCGGTAGGCGCGCACCGAATGCGCCGACAGGTGCCGCTCGACCACCAGGGCGTCCAGGAATGCGGCGACAACGTCGCGATCGGTGGCTTTGCGCGCAGCGGGCTCGGGTGCGCGGTGGCCAAAGGGTGGGGTCGAACCGTCCATGGGGCGATTGTGCCGCGCGGGCGACGGGTGTCGATTTTTTTCCTGGGCGTCGCCCGGGCTCGCGCCCCTAGGAGCCTGTCGGACTATCGTCCGACAGGCTCCGTGGTGGTTGCGATCGGGGCAGCGACCAAGAACTGCCTGAAGTAAATTCAGGCAGTTTCGGTCGCTGGCAGGCCGCAGCCGCGGCCTGCCTAGGAGCCTGTCGGCCAGAAACTGCCGATTCTGGCATTTCGCCGACAGGCTCCTAGTGTACACTGCCGCCGCCCGCCGCCGCGGGGCCAGTCTGGGCCGTGTCCACGCCGTTTCGCTGCCAAATCCGCCTCGTCCTTTCGGACCTCGACCGCAACGTGTTCGCACAGCGCACGGTGGCGATGGCGCAGTTTCCCGACGAGCCCGATCAGCACGTGCTGTTGCGGTTCCTGGCGTGGGTGTGGTTCTACGACGAGGCGCTGCAGGACGGCCAGGGTTTCCTCGACCAGACCCAGGCCGACCTGTGGGCCCAGGATCTGACCGGTGCACTGACGCTGTGGATCGAGTGCGGGCCGCCGCCGCTCAAGCGCCTGTGCAAGGCGCTGGGCCGATCGCGGACCGCCCGGTTCATTGCGCTGTGCGGCACCGAAAGCGAGGCCCGGGACCTGCGCAAGGCCTTGCGCGCCGAACGGCCGCGGCACCTCGATCGCGTCGAACTGTATTTCGTCGACAGCGAATTCCTGGATTGGTTGGAGAGCCACGGCCGCCGCAACATGGACTGGACCGCCACCTTGAGCGACGGCACGCTGTACCTGGACTGCGACGGCCACACCCACCAGTGCCTTTTGCACGCGGTCGCGGTTGCATGAACCTCGCAACGGAACCCGTATGAACGAGATCGTGTTCTTCCTCGAACGCCGCGAGGCCACCTACCTGGCGCGCCTGCGGGCGCTGGTCGACATCAACAGCGGCCTGGACAATCCGGCGGGCCGCGACCGCGTGCTCGACCACCTGGAAATCGGCTACAAGACCCTGGGGTTTTCCTGCGAGCGCGTGCAGCGCCCGGGCGACATGACCCACCTGGTGGCGCGCCGCCCGTCGACCAAGCCGGGGGCGACCAAGGTGTTGATCCTCGGCCACTTCGACACCGTGTACGATTCGACCAGTCCGTTTCAGACCTTCACCGAACAGGGCCCGTGGCTGGCCGGCCCCGGTGTCGGCGACATGAAAGGCGGACTGGTGGTGACGCAGGCGGCGTTGGACGCGCTGTACCATGTCGGCCACCTCGGCGATTTCGACTGGGTGTGCTGCCACAACGCCGACGAGGAGATCCAGTCGCCGACGTCGCGCGACCTCATCGAGCAGTGCGCCGCCGACCGCGACCTGTGCCTGGACTTCGAGATCGGCCGCAAGACCGGCGCTGTGGTGCGATCGCGATCGGGCGTCGGTCGGTTCTTCGTAACCGTGCACGGCAGGAGCGCGCACGCCGGCATGGACCACAGCGTCGGCGTCAACGCCATTGTCGGCCTGTCCAGGATCATCGTGGAGCTGGCGGAACTGACCGACCCGGCGCGCGGTACCACCGTCAACGTCGGCGTCGTCAAGGGCGGCACCAAGCGCAACGTCGTTCCCGACGAAGCCAAGGCTGAAGTGGACGTGCGCGTCCAGTCGATCGAAGAGGGCGAGCGGGTCGAGCGCCGGATCCGCGAACTGTGCGGCGGCGAGCCGGTGCCGGGGGCTCGCGTGGAGCTGCTGGGCGGCATCGGCCGGCCGCCGTGGCAACGCAACCCGCTGTGCGACAGGTTGATTGCCCACTTCCAGCGCGTCGCCGACGAGCATGGCCTCGCGCTCGGCGCCGAAGACACCGGCGGCGGGTCGGATGCCAACTTCACGGCGGCGCTCGGCATCCCGACCATCGACGGCCTGGGGCCGGTCGGCGAGAAACCGCACACCTTCGACGAGCGCATCCAGCGCCATTCGGTGGTCGAGCGCGCCAAGCTGGTAGCGCTGGCACTGCTGGCCTACAAGCCCGACCGCGACGGCACGCCGGTGGATCCCGGCGAGGTCAACTGACAACCCCGCACCGCGCCTTTGGTTTGTGACGGTCCGTTTGCGCGCGCGGTCGCAGCCGCCAATACTGCCCGAGGACCCGCGCCGCCCCCGCCGGGAACCGCCAAGGAACGCGTGGCCACGGTCCTCTTGCTGCAACCGCCGATTGTGCTGCACGGCGCGTTCATCGACTACCCGTACTTTGCGAGCCTGGGCCTGTGGCAAGCGGCGGCGGCGCTGCGCGCGGCGGGCCACGCGGTGCAGGTGCTGGACGCGTTGTGCCAGCCGTCGTCGGGCCTGATCGCCGAAACCAAGGATTTGATTCGCCTGGGCATTCCGTTTTCAGGGTTCGTCGCAAAGCTGCCGCAGCCGGCTCCCGATGTGGTGGTGGTGGGCCACAGCCCATGGCTGCGCTCGCGGCCCGCAGCGGCGGAACTGCGCAAGCTCGCCCTGCACCTGCATCAGAAGTGGCCGGGCTCGCACCTGGTGCTCGCCGATTGCGACGTCGGCGGCATGCACTACATCGAGTGGGGAGAGGCCGAACTCGACGACCTCGGCTTTTCGTGGGGCTGCAAGTACGAGGCGGATGTGGCGTTGCCGGCGCTGGTGGCGCAGTTGGCGGCTGGCCAGGTGCCCGCGTCCCGCGTGGTGGTCGGCCCGCCGGGCGACGAGGCCTTGGACGGCCTGCCGCTGCCAGCCTACGACCTCGTGGACGTCGACGCCTTTGAGCGGTTCGCGGGCCGCGTCGCCAACGCCCGCCACAAGCAGGAGATTTTCGACCTGACCCCGCCGCTCATGGCGGTCAAGACCAGCCGCGGCTGCGTGTACCAGTGCAACTTCTGCACGAGCAACCCTTGGCAGCGCGCGGGGTTGGCGGGCAAGGCCTACCGGCGCCACAGCCCAGCACAGCTCGACGAGCACGCGCGCTTGCTGGCGGAACGCTACGGTGTGCGGCGCTGGGTGGTGCTCGACGAACTGGTCAACGTCCATCCGGGCCACTTCGACGCGCTGCTCGACGTCGCCGAACGCCACGGCTTGCGCCTCGATTTCCCCAACGGCATGCGCGCCGACCGGCTGACCGAGGCCCAGGTGGCGCGGCTGGCCCGGTTGTGCCCGCTGCTGTCGATCTCGGCGGAATCGGCCAACGCCCGCGTGGCCAACGAGGTCATCGGCAAGCGCTTCGACCTGTCGGCGACCGAGCGGGTGGCTGGCTGGTGTCGCAGCCACGGCCTGCGCCTGGTGGTGCACTGGATGATCGGCCAGCCGAGCGAGACCAAGGCCGAGATCAAGCGCACGCTGCAGACCGCGTGGGACCTCTACGAGGGGTTCGGGGCGGAGCCGCTGGTGCAATTCGCCACGCCGATCCTCGGCACGGTCCTGCACAAGACGGCGACCGACCGGCAACTGTGGACGACGCGCGAGGATCGCGACATCGGGCCGCTTTTCCAAGGCCGGCCAGTGCTGCGCGGACCCGATTGGGGCCCGGCAGACCTATGGGCCTACAAGCGCGTGTTCGAGACCCGCCTGGCCATGCACCGGCCGCGCAAGGTCATCGTCAACACGACGTATGTGTGCAACAACCACTGCGTGTTTTGCGCGACCGGCAACCGCAGCGACTGGCACGGCGACACCGACAAGCAGATCGCCTTTTTGGCCGAACGACGCGCCCAGGGGTTCGACCTGTGCGACTTCGACGGCGGCGAGCCCACCACCAACCCGCGGCTTTTCGAGCTCATCCGCGCCGCGCGGGGCCTGGGCTATCAGCAGGTCAACCTGACCACCAATGGCCGGATGATGGCGCTGCCGCGCAATGCGGAAAAGGTGGTGCGATCCGGCATCACCTCGCTCTTGGTGTCGCTGCACGGCCCCAACGAAGCCGTGCACGAAGAAAACGTGCAGGCCAAGGGCGCGTTCGCCCAGACGATCTCGGGCATCCGCAATGCCCGGCCGCTGTGCGACGCGACAGGCGTCGAGTTCGGCGTCAACGTCACCTTGACCAAGGTCAATACACCGGTGCTCTTGGAGTACGGCCAGCTTCTGGTCGACCTCGGCGTCCGGCTGTGCAATGTGCAGTTCTTGACGCCGTTTGGCCGGGCGAGCGCCGAGTGCCAGCCGGACCCGGCGGTCGCCGCGCAGTTGGTCATGCGGCTCATCGACCAGTTCGGCGACAAGATCCGGTTTCAGGTCATCAATCTTCCGCTCTGCTACCTGCCCGGCTACGAGGAATTCGGGCTGAGCGACATCGGCAAGCTGCAGCGCCATATGATTTTTGTGTCGATGGACGACGTCAACCTGTTCGACTACCTGCAGAGCCGCCGCCGCCACGAGAAAGCGTGCGAGAGCTGCCCGATGGCGGTCGCGTGCGAGGGCTTCTACTACTGGCCCGACCAATGGAAGGACGAGGCGCGCGCGCGTTGGGGCGACTGACCGCGCGGACCGGTCGACCCGATCACGGCGCCTGGTACGCTGCGGCCGCGGGCAGCACCTTGGCGGCCTGGGCGCGCAAGACGAAAAACGACAGCTTGCGGCGGTCGTGCCAGGCCGGCGGCTGGTCCCATTTGTCCCAGGTGTAGTGCAGGACACCCTGCGCTGGGATGCGCCATGCCTTGCCCTTGCCATCGGCCGCCACCGCGGGCTGGGCCAGGGGCAGCGTGTCGCTCGGGTCGATCTCGGCCTCGCCGGTGCCGCCCAGGCTGGCGGCGACGATGCCGATGCCCTGCACGGTCGAGGTGTCGACGGTGGCCGTGCTCTGGTTGGCGTGGTCGATGGCGCGCAGCGCGCTCGGGTCCGAGAACTGCAAAAGCGCCCAAGGAATCCGCAGTTCCATGACGCCAGTCTTGCGGTCGTACCAGAAGTGGCTGGCCGAGTTCTGCGCTTGGGACCCGGTGCGAAGCCGACCGGTTTGCTGGCCGAGCGAGGTGGCGAGCAGGTGAAACGCCGCCTTGCCGTCGGGCAACTTTTCGTGCCACGCGTAGTCGCCGTTGGTGCGGGTCTGGGCCAACAGCCACTGGCCCTTGTCGTTGGCGACGGTGCGGTACGCCTGCCAAATCTGCTGGGTGCCCTGGCCGATGCCGAAAAGGTCGTAGGGTTGGTCCACCCACAGTTGCACGTCGCTGTCGCTGTGGATGCGCACCTGAAACTCGATGCGCCGCTCGGTTTGCAGCACGCCGACGGGGTCGAAGCGACTGTCGCCGCGCAGCGGATCGACGGTGTCCAGACCGATCACGTAGTCCACGCGATCCCACTGCACCTGGCCATCGCCGTCGGGGTCGAGGCTCTCGACACGCAGACGCAGGTGCAGGTAGCCGGCATCGTGGTCGACCGTGACGTCCTTGAGCGTGCGCATGGCGTCGAAGCCGTCGCCACGCGGCGACAACAGCGGAAACGTCTTGACCAACTGCGGCGCCTTGCCCGACCAGTCGTCCTGTTGTCCATCGATCCGGTGGGCGCGCGTCGCCGCTTCTGGCAAGAGCGCCACGACACCAAAATGCTGATTCGGGTTCTGGGGGTTGTACCAAAGGCGTTGGCGATGTGCCGGCAACACCACCGGGCCCGTCAGCCACGATTCGCGGTACCACTGGTCCACCACGTCGCCAATCATCGCGCCGTGCAGGCCGGCCTGCGCCACCGTGCGCAACGCGCGCAAGCTGGCCCAACCTTGCTCCAATTCGTTGTAGCCGCCATGGTTCAGGCCGCTGGGTGAGAAGTGCGCGCACCCGGGACTGGACGGGTGGCCGGTCTCCGCGACCAGAACGGCGAACTTGCCGTGGGCCGCGCGCAAGGCTTTCAGGTAGCCGAGCCACGGGTTGGGACCGTCGGCGTCGCTGGTCGCCGCGTACTCGGGCTGGTGCATCACGAAATCGGGGTAATACGGAAAACTCTGGTAGGCCATGAACACGCCCGCCGAAAAACTGCCGCGGTACTCGACCGCGTTCAGGTCCAGTGTCTCGTACTCTTCGGCGCTGGCCGGGAACGGCTGCTCGGTGTAGTGCTTGATCGGATCGGTGGTCGGCCAATTGAGCCAGCCGACCGGCCGCTGCTGCCCGTAGCGCGCCTTTTCGGTGGCGACGACGAGGTCCATCAGTTCGACGATGAAGCCCTCGATGGCGCGGCCCGCAGGCAGGGCCACGAACTGGCCCCCAGGATGACCTTTTGGCGGGTGGCTGAGCGCCGTCTCGTGCAGAATCAGCGGATCCAACTCGCGGCCGATGAGCCACCCGAGCGTCCACGGCGAGACGTCGGCGGTGTAGGTGCCAAACGCCCGGCCCCAGTTGCCGGGGTTGTCCTTCGATCCCGGTAAAATGGTTCGCCGGCCGTGGACGACATCGACCGCCTTGTCGATCTCGTCCTTGATCGCGGCGACCAGATTGGGGTGCAGATAGTCCTTGGCCAGGGCGGCCTGGGCGTCGTCGGCCGGGTCCTTGAGCCACGCACCCTGCAACAGGAACAACGGCCGCTTGGGGTGGTGCAGGTTCCATCGCCGCAGTTCCTGATAGAACTCAGGGCTTTGGATGGTCTTGACCCGCAGCGTATTGACGCCCATTTCGCCCGCGGTCTCCAGCCAGCGGCGGATCTGCGCGCGGTCGGCGTCGTATTCGCCCGGGCTGCGGCCTGGCAGGGCGGTCGCGAAGTTCAAGCCATAAGGCCACAGCGGCTGCCAACTGCCGCCGTTTGCCGAGGCGTAGAACCCGTACTGGTCGGTGCGGAACTGGTAGCGGACGCTCACCGTCGCCGCCGAAAGGGCAGCGAGGTCGCCCAATTGCGGTGCCGCGTCGTCGTTGCAGCCGAGCACGCCCATCCACGCTGCCAGGACCACCGCCGTCGCCTTGCTTGCCCGCGTCGCCATCGGATGCCACCTCCTGCGGCCCGGACGCTACCACAAGGCGCGCCAACCGGCGATTGGAGCCCGCGGTCCGCCGTGGCAGACTGCGGGCATGGCCGACCCGCCCCCCGACCTGACCGCCCGACCCCAGCGCCTCGACGCCGCACTGCCGTGGCTGGCGGGCGTGCCGTTGTGCGCGCTGGCCTTGCAACCGATCTCCGATTCCGACGTGCCGATGCATGCGGCGGTGGGCCGGTGGATGCTGCGGCAGGGCGCGATCCTGCCCACGCCGGACCCGCTGGTGTGGACCGACCGCGGCGGCGATGCCCCGCACGAGTGGCTGGCGCAGGGGGTGCTGGGCGCCGTGGCCGATGCTGCAGGCCTTGGTGCGCTGCGCATGGTGTTGCTGGCGCTGGCGGTCGGCTGCCTGTTGCTGCTGGCGCGATCGCTGCGCCGGGCGGGCGCGGGACCGGCCGCGACGGCCGCACTGCTCGTCGGCTGGACTGCCGCCGTCGCCCCGCACCTGGCGATGCGCCCGCACGTGTTCGGCTGGTGGGCGGCGCTGGCGGTCCTGGGACTCGGGCTGGCCGACCCGCGGCCGTGGTCGCTGCGCTGCGCGGTCGGCTGGGGCGTGGCCACGGCACTGTGGGCCAACCTGCACAGCAGCGCGGTCGCGGCGCCGTTGTATGCCGCGCTGGCCTGGGTGGACGCCGCCTGGCATGCCCGCGCCGACCTGCGGGGCGCCTGGTGGCGGCAGCCGACCCTGCGCTGGATCGCGGTCGCGGCGGGCGCCCTGTGTCAGCCGCTGGGGCCGGGCATCGTCCCCTACGTGTTGCGCTCTCAGGCGATCAACGGCCCGTTGAGCGACGAATGGCAGGGGCTGTTGCGCGCCGACGTGTTGCGCGATCACCCGCAGGTCGTCGCCGTATGGGCCGCGGCGGCCGTCGCCGTGGCGATGGCGCTGCGGACACCGCGACTGTCGTTTCCGGGGGTGGTTGCTGCCGCATTCGCCCTGGCACACGCAGCGTGGACCCGGCGCATGACCGTGTTCCTGTTCGTGCCGGCGTTGCTGGCCGGCCGGCGCTGGGGCCAGTGGCTGGGCTGGCGGCCGCTCGCTTGGGTCGCAGTCGCCATGGCGTGGGCGGCGTGGGTGCCAGACGCGGTCCAGCGGGCATGGTCGCTCCCGGCGATCGACGGCCGGGTGTTCCCGGTCAAGGCGGCGGCGTTCCTGCACCAGACTGGGCTGCGCGGCCGCCTTTTCAACCCCGACCCCTGGGGCGGCTACCTCAGCTGGCAACTTGCACCGCAGTACCAGGTGTTCCTGGACGGCCGATGGCTGCTGGCCGGCGAGCAGGTGGTGCGCGACGGCCTGGCGATGCAGATCCGGCGGCCAGGTGTGGACGCGTTGTTCGAGCGCTACGGCATTGAGGTGTTCTTGCAGCGCACGGCCGACTACGTGCAGGTGCCGCCGCCCGACCCGACCCGCTTTGCCCTGGCGTGGCGCGACGGCCAGGCCGTGGTCCTTGTGCGCAAAGGTCCGAACTGGATGGACAATGTCGCCAAGGTCTGTGCGTTCTATCGCAGTTTTGCGTGGCTGGCGCCGCACGGGCGATGGGCGGGGTCGCTGCGCGGCGCTGCGGGCCAGCCCAGCCCGACCGACGTGCCCGAGGTCATGGCCGGCTGCGGGCCATAGCCACCGCTGGCGCCACGGCCCGCCGCCACTGCGCCGATTGCAGCACGCCCGCGGGGTCGCAGTGCTGCTGCCAAGTGGCCCATTGCAGCAGCCGGTCGGGCCCGAACATCGCCAGCACGGACTCGGGTCGCACGGTCGCGTCCTTGGCGAAATAGACCCGGCCGCCCGCCGCAGCCACCAGATCATCCATGTCGTGGCACAGTTGCCACAGCGCGGCCCGGTTGGCGGTCGTCACCGCGAAATCCTGGGCCAGCGAGTAGCCGTCCAGGCCGTGGCTGAGCAGAAAGCGGTCGGCGCGGTGGCGCTTGACCACCGACAGCCAGTTGACCAAACCGCGGCGTTGCTGCATTTCCAGCAGCGCCTGAAATACCGCGCGGGCGCGATCGGCCGGCACGAAAGCCTGGTGCTGGATGAGGCCGCCCGGGCTGTACACCTTCTTCCAATCCGGCACGTAGTCGAGCAGGAAATGGAAGGCGCCATGGGTTTGGCGATAGCGCTTGTCGCGCGCCAGCAACACGCCCGACCACCAGCGTCCGAGGTTGACAAGACGCATCCCCCTTGGGTTCGAGAACGGCTTGAGAAACCGCCACATCCACGCCTTGGGTACGACGCCGAACAAGCGGGTCGGAAGTTGCTGGCTGTGGACTTGGAGAGCCTGGCCGGTGTCTGCCTCGTCGCCGGCGTGCAGATGGTAGGCGGCATGAATCAGGCTGCGGCCCAGGCCCTTGCCGGTCGCGAAGGCGTCCAGCCACGCGACCAGGTAGTCGGCGCTGGCGGCGTGCCGTTCGAAAAACCCAAACAGTCCATCGAGGTCGGGCGCGGTGGTCGCCCACACGTCCAGACGCGCGGCCTCGACGCGCTTGAGTTGCAATTCGACCTCGGTGATGACCCCGAGCGTGCCGGCCCCCGACACCACCGCAAAGAAAAGCGGGTCGGCCGGCGTCAGTTCCCGGTGCTCGCCGGACGGAAAGACGACTTTGATCGCAAGCAGATGGTCGCCGATGGGCCCCACGCGAAACGCGTTTTTGCCGTGGATGTTCATCGCTGCGGCGCCGCCCAGCGTCGGCGCCATGGTCCCCGAGACCACCGGCGGCCACCAACCGTGCGGCACCGCCGCCTGCCAGATCTGTTGCAACGTCGCGCCAGCCTGCGCCCGCACCACGCCGGTCGCGGGGTCGAAGCGCAAGATGTGGTCCATCCCCGACAGGTCGATCACCACATCGCCGTACGCCGCGTCGCCGTACGAACAACCCCCGCCGCGCAAGGCCACGGTGCGGCCGTGGTGCCGCGCCCAGTCGAGAACGGCCGCCGCGGACTGCGGGTCGTACAGCCGCACCACATCGGCCGGCCCGCCGACCGCCATGCCCCAACCCAGCACGGTCTGGCGCGCGGAAACGATGGCGTGCACGGTCAGATCGCCAGCCGGCGGAACACGATCGACGGGATGCACCGCACGATGGCCATGATCCACCGATAGCCCCAGTGCACGTACACGGTGTGTTCGCCGCGCGCGATCGCCCGCGAAATGCGCCGGGCTGCAACCTCCGCCGACACCGTGAGCGGCAACTTGCGTGCACCGAGCATCGGCGTTCGCACCGGCCCCGGCTTGACGGTGACCACCTGCACGCCGAGCACGGAAAGGCGATTTCTTAGCGATTCAAGATAGGTATGCAGCGCCGCCTTGCTCGCGCCATACGCCGGGGCCTGGCGGCGGCCGCGGTCGCCGGCGACCGATCCGATGCCACACAGCACGCCCCGGCCCTGGTCTGCCATGTGTGCGGCGCCGAGGTTGAGCCACGCCATGGCGCCGATGACGTTGACTTCGATGATGTGCCGGTCCTTGGCGATGGCGAATTCGCGCGGTCCTACCTCGGTCATCACGCCTGAACTGTAGACCAGCGCGTCGCAGCCGCCGAGTTCGCCGAGCAACGTGTGCCAGCATTCCGCCACCGCAGCTTCATCGACCGCGTCGCAGGTGCGCACGACGGCTTTTGCGCCGCGTGCGGTGACCGCGGTAGCGATGTCGTGCAATTCGGTTGCGCGGCGGGCGACCAGGCCCAAGCTGCGCCCTGGCCGGGCCATCTCGACGGCCAAGGCGGCGCCGATCCCCGACGAGGCGCCCACGATGACGATGCGCTGTAGTTCCATGGAGGTCCCGGGCCGCCGCAGCGGCTGCTGGGCGCGGATTGCACGCCGGTCCCTGCCTCCGTGTCAATGGCCCGAGACGGCCATGGCCTTGCGCACCAACAGCGACAGCGCCGCGCCGAGCAGCAGCCAGTGCAACAGGCGCCGAAATGGCTCGGGCGCGATGCGCTGGTGGGCGCTGTGTCCGATCCACTTGCCGAGAACCAGACAAGGCAGCAACGCGGCGCTGCCGCGCAAGGTCCGCCCGTCCAACTGGCCGAGCGAGGCGTACTGCGCCACCAGCACCGTGCCGAGCACCAGCCACAGGGCCGACAGCGTGGCGCGAAGGGCCGATTTGTCTTGCAGTTGCCGGCTGGTCGCCCACACGATGAGCGGTCCACCCGACCCGTACAGGCCGTGCACCACACCGCCGCCCACCAGGCCCGCCCAATGCGCAACAGGCGACGGCGCCTTGGCGGAGCTGCCCCGCACCAGTTCGAGGGCCGCCAGGACCGCCACCAGAACGGCATAGGCGAGCACCAGCCACGGCCCTGGCGGCGCGACCCGGTACACGACGAGGCCGACCACCATGCCGGCGCCGATGGCCGGCAGCATCGTTCGTGTCAGCAACGCCTGCGAGACGTGGCCGCGGTCGCGCACGGAAATCCAAAGTGACAGCAACAGGTTGACCGGAACGTACAGCGGCAGCAGCGCGTCGAGCGGCAAGAACTGTGCGCCCAACGTCACCGTGATGACCGTGCCGCCAAACCCGGTCAGCGCCTCGGCCGCGAACGCCAGGGCCACCACCGCAAACAGCGGCGCCGGCAATTCGAAAGGCGCGGGCATGGATCAGCGCGCGCCGGGATCGTCCAGCGCATCGAGGAACCCGACGATGAGTTCGGCGGCCATGCCGCGATCGGGCAGGCTGCCCATCATGCCGTACATGGCCGCCTGGCCGTCGTCGGCTGCGGGCATGCCGCGCACCTCGTCGGCGCTCCGGCGCAGATCGGCGAGGAAGGCCTGGACGTGCGGCGCATGGGCGGCGGTGATCATGGCGTGCAGCGCTGGCGGCAGTTGCTGGCGGTCGAGATGCCAGCCTCGCGCCTGCATGGCGTCGCCCAATCGATAGACATCGCCGTCGTCCATGGTGAAGGCGAACACAGTGGCGTCCGGTGCGCCGAGCACCCGCAGGCCAGCAATCGCCGCGATACCGTCCATCATGGCCCGGGCAGCGGCGAGGCTCCCGCGTGCCAGGCCGAGGTAACCGTCCTGGCCCAGGTGGTGCAGGACCGCCCATGCGGCCGCGATGGGGCCGCCGGGCCGGGTGCCCGCTGCCGACGGTGACCCCCACAGACCGCCCGGCCAATCCGCGTGGCCCATGAACTGATGCTTGCGCAACTCGCGATCGCGGTACAGCACCAGCGACGCCCCCTTGGCAGCGTAGCCGTACTTGTGCAGATCGCACGAGATCGAGGTGACGCCGGGCACAGCGAGGTTCCACGGCGGCAGGGTCCGACCGTGCTCGGCATCCAGCACCCCGACGAACGGCAGGATCATGCCACCCAGGCATGCATCGACGTGGCACAGGGTTCCGTGGGCGCGGGCCAGCGACGCCAGTTCCGGGATGGGATCGATGACGCCGTGCGGATACGCAACGGAGCTGCCAACCACCAGCACGGTGCGGTCGGTGATGAGTTCGGCCGCCGCCGCGGGGTCGGCGCGAAAGTCGGCCCGCAGCGGCACCCAAATGGGCTCCATGTCGAAGTAGTGCGCGGCCTTGACGAAGGCAGGATGCGCGGTCGTCGGCAAGAGCAACTGGGGATGGCGAATGCCCTTTTCTGCGCGCCCCCAGTCGCGGGCGGTCTTGCACGCCATCAACACCGATTCGGTGCCGCCCGAGGTCAATGTGCCGACAGCATTGGGGTCGCCGAGCAGACCCGCGGCGATGCCCAAAACCTCGGTCTCCATCTGGCGGAGACTCGGAAAGGCCATGGGATTCAAGGCGTTTTCAGAGAAGCACCGCAAGAAAGCCGCTTCGAGGACCGCCTTGACGTCGTCACCCGCATGGTAGACCAAGCTGAAGGTGCGACCGTCGCGCCAGTTGGCGTCGCCGGATCGGTAGCGATCGATGGTGGCGAGCACACGGTCGGCCGGCCACCCCGCGGCGGGCAAGGCGTCGATGGACATGGCGTTCCTTGATGAATCGGGTCGTTGCAGCAGCCCGGCGAACTGCCGACGGCAAGGGCTGAAGGCGGGGCCATGCTGCGTTCAGAGAACCAAGCGCGGCCTGCACGCCGCGTTCGGCCGCACCGTCCGCGACCGGGCGATTGTACACACCCACCTGGTCGGCGCAAACGTTCTTATTTTCAAGGCTTGTTCTGCAGTCTGCCGGCCGCCACCTGGGACATCGCGCTCGCGCACAAGGCGAGCAACAGCGGGTCGAGGTAGGCGCGGAATCGATAGTTCTCTCCATGTTCCAAAGTGTTGCCGACTGCAGCGACCCACAGCGTGGTCCATGCCGCGACGGCGAGCACCGCCAACTCTGGTCGGTGCGGTCCGGCGCGCAGGGCACGTGACAAGCGGGCGGCCAGGATCGCCAGCGCCACAAGCACACCAAAGGCCAGCACCACTGGCGCCCCGTCGAGTTCGACCAGGGCAAAGCGGGTCCAAGCCACGTGCAGGTCGTCGATCGGCTGTCGCGCCGGTCGCAAGAAGGGATAGACCCCCACAGGCCGCAGCCACGCAAGCCACGAACCCAAAAGCGCCCGCGCCCAGGCCGCCGGTTCGGCCGCGTAGATCGCGATGGCATCCGCAGCCATCTGCCGCGATACATCGATGTAGGCGACGTGGTTGAAGTTGGGCGCGCCCGAGCGCTTGTGCACCGCGCACAGGGCGGGGTGCGGATCCCGGCACGGCAGCGGCGGCGCCACATAGGCTGTCAACTCACGGAAAGGGCCGATGGCGCCAAACCGCGAAATACGCCCCTGGTCGGCCAGTGCGCTGCGGACCTGCGGCGAACTGTGGGCGTGCGCGGTGCGCAAAAGACTCATCCCCGCCCATGAGCTGGCGTTGGGGCTGCCAAACTGCGCCAGGTTCTTGGCGTATGGCAGGACCATCAGGCCGATCGCGACGCTGGCTGCCGCCCAGATGCGGCGGCGATCGGTCGGGTGGCACCAAGCCGCGAGCGCGAACAGGCCCACCGCCCACAGCGGATGGAACAGGCTGCGCAGCCAGCCCAAGGCGACGACGACGCCTGCGACGGCCATCCAACGGCGCAGCGACGTCTGCACTGCGGTCGGCACGAGCCAAATCAGCGCGGTCACCAGCAAGGTCACCGGCAGGTCGTAGAAAAGCCAGTGCGCAAGGAGCCAATAGCCAGGACTGGCCATCAGCAGCGCCCCGGCCAGCCAGGCCGTGCGCGGTCCAGCGCCCAAGCGCAACGCCAATCTCCAGGTCAGCAGTCCTCCGACCGCGCCCATGGCGTCCAGGCCGAGGTGAACGACCCAACCCTGCGGGTCGATGCCGCCGGCCAACAGGGCAGCCACAGTCGCGTTGTACAGCGGCGGCTGGGCGTGCAGGCGCCACAGCGTTCCCAGCGGGTCGGCGCGGAGCCATGCAACGTCGACGAGTTGCCAGGTGCGGTCGAGCGGTGCAAAAACGCCGACACCGCGGTGATGGACGAAGGCACAGAGGGCGACCCACAAGGCGACCAGGCCGAGCGCAGGAAGCCAGGTTGTTCGAACACGTTCGCTGGGCGTCATCACCCCCTCGCGGGACCCGGCAGCATAGCGCGCGCGCCCGACCGAGCGCATCCGTCGCTGGACCGACTGGTCGATGGTGTCTTTTTTCGAACTCACAAAAAAGGACGGTGACGGTGGGCCTGTGGACTGCGGGGACGACGTCGAAAATACCCGTTGATAGAGGGGGTTGCAGGCGATCTGCCTGTGGACTGGGTCGTGAAGAACGGCGTATTCGTCCCCAGGGCGGAGCGGACCTGTATGCGTCATCCCCAGGCCTGGGGATGGTCGGCGACGGATGCACAGGCTTTTTCACAGGGCGCCATTCAAGAATGTGAAGATCTACCTTGAACACTTGAAACATACACGGTTTATTTCAAGAACGCCATGTGGAAGACACCCGTTGCTCGTGCGGAGCAGCCCACGACTGCCGCGCCGCTGCCTTGGTTCCAGGGCTCCGGGGACATTGGGAGGTTGACACTGCTGGTTCGGTGGCGTACACTTTCGGCCCCGCTGGCCTTTGCGCCAGCCCGCCACCCTCGCGCAGGGGGGCATCGGGTTGTCAAAGGGTTGCCATCTTGCTTGGGCGAATAGCTCAGCGGTAGAGCGGCGCCTTTACACGGCGTTGGCCGCAGGTTCGATCCCTGCTTCGCCCACTGCCGCAACCGTGGTCTTCAAAAACGGAGTGGTAGTTCAGTCGGTTAGAACGCTGGCCTGTCAAGCCAGAGGCCGCGGGTTCAAGTCCCGTCCGCTCCGCCCCAAATTCAGTCGCACAGCCGCCCCAGATTCAGTCGCGCAGCAGTCCTCAGGCTCAGTCACGCAGCGGGCCTTGGATTCAGTCGCGTAGCGGGCCCCAGATTCAGTCGCGCAGGCGGCAGGGGCGCCCGCGGCGGCGCGGCTGTGGTCGTTTTCTGCTGTTTCGTCCGCCCGGGGAGGTGGTCGTGTTGCAGTTGCCCGGGATGGCGCTGGCTTTCGCATCCCCCCTGCCGCCGGCCTTGACGCGGGTCCTCGACCGCGAAGTCCTCGTATCGCTTGGACAGTTTGGCCGGTGGGGACGCTTCGTGCGACCGGTGCACCTCAAGATCGCCGCCGATCCTGCCATGCTGCGCGGGGCAGCGTTGTTGCCGACAGCGCTCGATTTGCGCGGCCTGTGCCGCGGCGACGACGTCTGGGTGCTCGACCCTGCCGCATGGCCCGACCCACCGACCGACCGCGAGTTGGCGGACCTCTTGCTGCACGAACTGGCCCATGCGATGTGGAACCAGAGTACGGCCCCGGCTGCCGGTGTGGCGCCTGTGACGCCGCCCACTTGGTTTCGAGAGGGTTTTGCGGTGGTCGTCGCCGAAGGAGCGCCCCCAGCCGCAGCCCGGCGCGCGATCGACGGCGCCACCTTGGCGCATGCCGCGTACGCCGACGATGCCGCTATCGTCAACCTGGGGCCGGTGGCCTACACGGCCGCGGCGGTGGCGTTCGACGCCTGGATCGCACGCTTCGGTCGCCGCGGTCTGGCCGCGTTGCAGCGCGGACTGCGGGCCGGCAAGTCGTTCGGACGCGCGTTCGAGTCGTCATGCGCCACCACCGACCGGGCGTTCATTGACGACCTGTGCAAGAGGGTGTAGCCGAATCACGTTCGTCGCGCGATCGAAGCGCCTGCAGGCGGATCGCGAGCGCGCCCGGAGCGACCGAGCCAGCAGCACACCTTTGCGGACGGGGAGGACGCAAGCAGCGAGATGCCAAGGATCTTCGGCCGCAGCAGGACGGGGTTTCGGCTGCACCCTCCAGGATGTTGTCATTGAACTGACGCGCGCCGCCGCGGTTTGCCCAGGATCTCTTTTGCGCTACGGTAGCCGCCTGCGCAGGGGGCGACCATGGCCAACGACGACGACAAGACCGACCCATCCGCGGCACCGCCAACCATCTCACCAGCCGGTCAACGCCGCCGCGACAAGTACTCATCCACGCTAATGTTGACTCCGGGCATGGTCGATTTGCCGCCCGAGATGATCGCGCGCATGGCCATCGCCCAAGCCAGCGTGCCGCAAGCGACTGCGCAGGTCGACGCGGCAGCGCGGGTAGCGCGCGAACGGGAACGCCTGGAACTGGCGAGCAAGCGCAAAGTGCACTGGCGGCGCTGGGGACCCTACGTGTCCGAGCGTCAGTGGGGGACGGTGCGCGAAGACTACTCGGCCGACGGCAATGCGTGGTCGTATTTGCCTTTCGATCATGCCCATTTGCGTGCGTACCGCTGGGGCGAGGACGGCATCGGTGGTCTGTGCGACAACCGCCAGCGGCTGTGCTGGGCCCTGGCGCTGTGGAATGGCAAGGACCCGATCCTCAAGGAACGCCTTTTCGGCCTCGCCGGACCCGAAGGCAACCACGGCGAGGACCCCAAGGAACTGTACTGGTACACCGATGCCCTGCCCAGCCACTGCTACGGCAAGATGGTGTACAAGTACCCGTGCGAACGTTTTCCGTACGAGGCGCTGCGGGCCGAGAACCGCCGCCGCGGCAAACTGGACCCCGAGTTCGAGCTGCAGGACACGGGCGTTCTGGACCATGGCTACTTCGACGTGGTCATCGAGCACGCCAAAGCCGACGTCGACGACGTGTTGCTGCGGGTGACCGCGACCAACCGGTCGAACGAACCGCGCACGCTGCACTTGCTGCCGACGGTCTGGTTCCGCAACACCTGGTCGTGGGACCACGGTGCGGCCAAGCCGGTCCTGGCCAAAGGGCCCACGGACGCCGCGGTCGGTCGCCTGGACCTGGACCACCCGACGCTGGGCAAGCGCTGGTACTACGTGCAAGCACCAGGGTCGTGGTTGCTGACCGAAAACGAGAGCAACGGTGAACGCCTCGGCTGGTGGCCCGCGCTGCAGCCGCGCGCCCACTACAAGGATGCCTTTGCCGACGCGGTGTTGCACGACGACTTGGACGCCTGTCACCCACACAGCGGCACCAAGGCCGCCTCCTGGCATGTGCTGCACCTGGCGCCAGGGCAGACCCAAGTGGTGCGCTGCCGGCTGTGCGATCAGCCAACCGAGGCGCCTTTTGCCGAGTTCGAGGCGGTCTTCGCCGAGCGCACGGCCGACCTCGACGCCTACTACGCCGCCGTCGGATCGACTGGCATGACCGAGGACGAGACGCGGGTGTTCCGCCAAGCGTTGGCCGGGTTGCTGTTCACCAAGCAGTATTACGGTTTCGACCTGCGGCGCTGGTTCGACGGCGATCCCGCCCAGCCCAAGCCGCCAGAACGCCGCAAGCAGGGCCGCAATGCCCACTGGCTGCACCTGCACCACGACGATGTGCTGTCGATGCCTGACAAATGGGAGTACCCGTGGTACGCGGCATGGGACCTGGCGTTCCATTGCGTGGCGTTCGCGCTGGTCGACGCCGACTACGCCAAGCGCCAACTGCGCCTGATGCTGCGCGAATGGTACATGCACCCCAATGGCCAGATCCCGGCCTACGAGTGGAACTTCGGCGACGTCAATCCGCCGGTCCACGCCTGGGCGGCGTGGCGCGTGTACAAGATCGAGCAGCGCGCCACCGGCAAGGGCGACACCGACTTTTTGGAGAAGATTTTTCACAAGCTGCTCATCAACTTCACCTGGTGGGTCAACCGCAAGGATGCCGAGGGCAACAACGTCTTCGAAGGCGGTTTCTTGGGGCTGGACAACATCGGCGTCTTCGACCGTTCGGCGCCGCTGCCCAACGGCGGACGCATCGAGCAGAGCGACGCCACCAGTTGGATGGCGATGTACTCGTTGAACCTGCTGGCCATTGCCCTGGAACTGGCGCGCACCAACAAGGCCTACGAGGACGTGGCCAGCAAGTTCTTTGAACATTTCATGTACATCGCCGACGCGATGCGCACGACCCACCTGTGGGACGACCAGGACGGGTTCTTCTACGACGTGTTGGCGCTGCCCGGCCACCAGAAGATGCCGATGCGCGTGCGCAGCATGGTCGGCCTCATCCCGCTCTTCGCCGTCGAGACGATCAGTGACGGCGTGCTGGAGAAGTTGCCGCGTTTTCGGACGCGCCTGCAGTGGTTCCTCGACAATCGCCGCGACCTGCACCAGACCGTCAGCCAGATCGCGCAGGTCAACGACAAGGGGCTGCGCCTGCTCAGCGTGCTCGACGAGACGCGCCTGCGGCGTATCGCCCAGGTCATGCTCGACGAAGCGGAATTCCTCAGCGATTACGGGGTGCGCAGCTTGTCGCGCGCCCACAGCGACCGGCCCTATGTGCTGGTGCTCGACGGATCGCGCCACGAAGTGCGCTACGACCCGGCCGAGTCGTCCACCGGCATGTTCGGCGGAAACAGCAATTGGCGCGGGCCGATCTGGTTCCCGGTCAACTTTCTGGTCATCGAGGCGTTGCAGCGCTTCCACTACTACTTTGGCGATCGCGTCCTGGTCGAGATGCCGAGCGGATCGGGCCATCGCGTCAACCTCGGCCAAGTGGCCGCCGAACTCGGCCGGCGCCTCGAACACCTTTTCGTTCGCGACGAGGCCGGCCGGCGCGCCTGCAACGGCGGCGACGACCGCTTCGATTTCGACCCTGCGTTCAAGGATCTCGTCTTGTTCCACGAGTATTTCCACGGCGACACCGGCAAGGGCCTGGGCGCCAGCCATCAGACGGGCTGGACCGCGCTCGTCGCCAAGTTGCTCAAGCAGACCCAGCATTGACGGCGCAGTCACGGCCCCACGGGGCGTTTCGGCCTGCAAAGTTGACAGAATGTGCGACCCGGCTAACGTCGCCGCCGCCCGGCGCGGTGTGCGCCCGCGTGGCCCCGCACGATGTCATTGCCCTGGTCTGAACGGTCGCCCACCCCACCGGCCTCGCCCTTTGACCGCGTCCGGACGCTGCTGGCCCGCGCGACCGAGCGCGCCGTCGAAACCGGCTTGCTGCCCGCGCCGGTAGCCGCCGCCGACATCGCTCTGGACCGCCCGCGCGAGGCGGGTCACGGTGACCTCTCGACCAATCTGGCATTTTCACTTGCAAAATCGGCACGGTCCAGCCCGCGTGCCGTCGGCCAGCACCTCGCGACCCTGCTGGCTGAGGTCGACGTGGAGGGCGCGATCGCCAAGGTCGAGGTCGCCGGCCCCGGATTCCTGAACCTGTCGCTCGCCCCGGCCGCGTGGCACGATGGGCTGCAGGCGATCGCGCACGCTGGGGCGTCGTTCGGTCGGTCGCGCGCCGCCGCGCCGCAACGCATCCTGCTCGAGTTCGTCAGCGCCAACCCGACCGGACCGCTGCACGTCGGACACGGCCGCGGGGCGGTGTTGGGCGATGCCCTTGCGGCGATCCTGCGCGCGGCGGGCCACGAGGTCAGCACCGAGTACTACATCAACAATGTCGGCAACCAGATCTACAAGTTTGGCCAGAGTGTCTGGCACTGGTTGCGCGACCCGCAGCGCCGGGCGGCGGCGCTGGCGGCATGGGCCCAAGGCGATCCGGTGGCGTTCCCGCAAGGTTTTCCTCAAGAATTTCCAGAGGATGGCTACCGCGGCGCCTACATCGCACAGATTGCCCAGGACCTCGCGGGCGACCCCGCGTTCGCCTCTTCCGCGCCATGCGCCGACTGGGACGACGACGCGGCCTGGGCCGCGGCCGAGCCCGAAAACCCGACCGGCAGGGCCGACAATCGCCGGCTGTCGCTGCGCGCGTGGCAGGCGATGGTGGTGCGCATCGCCGCCGATCTCGGCCGGTTGGGCGTCCGTTTCGACCACTGGCAGAGCGAGCGGGCACTGCACGGCCTGGACGGCGGCCCCGACCGGGTGCGCGACTGCGCCGAGCGGCTGCGGCACGCCGGCTGGGCCTACCAAGGCGAGGCAGTGCAGGACGAAGACGGCGACCGCGAAGCCGGCCGGGCCCTTTTCTTTCGCGGCACCCGCGAGGACATCCCCAAAGCCTGCCGCGACGGCAAGGATCGGGTGATCGTGCGCAGCGACGGTCGCCCCACCTACTTCGCGGCCGACATCGCCTACCACGACGACAAACTCGCACGCGGCTTCACCCACCTGGTCAACGTGCTGGGCGCCGACCACCACGGCTACGTCCCCCGGCTCAAGGGGGTGCTGCACGCACTCGGCGACCTGCGGCGCCAGGAGGGCGATCCGAACGCCGCGGCTTGGTCGGGGGACCGCCTCGAAGTGCCGCTGGTCCAGATGGTCGCGCTCCTGCGGGACGGCACGCCCGTGCCGATGGGCAAGCGATCCGGCGAGTTCGTGACGCTGGCCGACATCATGGACGAGGTGACCACGGCTGGCAACCCGCAGTCGGGCGCCGATGCCGTGCGCTTCACGTTCCTGTGCCGCAAGGCCGATGCCCAGTTGGACTTCGACCTCGAGGTGGCCCGGCGGGCGTCGCTGGACAATCCGGTGTACTACGTTCAGTATGGCCACGCGCGCATGTGCAGCATCCTGTCGCGCGCCGCCGCCTTGGGCCAGCCGTTCGACCGGCACGCGGCCCAGACCGGCACCCACTTGGCCGCGCTGGGCACCGACGCCGAGCGCGACCTGGCCTTGCAGTGCAGCGAGTATCCCGAGTTGATCGTCCGCGCCGCCCGCAGCCGCGAACCGCACCAGATCGCGTACTATCTGCGCGATCTGTGCGCAGCGTTTCACGGCTGGTACACCCACGGCAAGCAGACCGGTCGCGTCATCGGCGACGATCCGGTGCGGACCCAGGCACGCCTGGCGCTGGTGTCCGCGACTGCGCAGGTGGTGCGCAACGGCCTGCTGCTGCTCGGCATCAGCGCCCCCGAGCGCATGGCCGCGCTCGACGACGACGACGCGCCGGAGGCGCCCAGCGCCGGAGCCCCCGCATGACCGCGCCCCGGTCGCCCGAGGAACACCCCATGACCACCGCCCCACCGGCGCCGTTGCCTATCGCGTTGGCCGATGCGCTGCCCCGGCCGACGCGGCTGCGCGAGTTCGACAAGGTCCAGGAACGTCGCTACGTGCAGATCGAGTTGGGGCGCGCGGTGCAGTTGGCGTTGCTCGCCATGGTGCTGTCTGCCGGTGCCTTCGCGGGCGGTTGGATGGCCGGCGTGCAGGGCTGGCGCCCCACCTGGCTGGCGCGCGCTGGGGTCGCGGTCGCCACCGAAGCACCCCCCGCGTCGGCCGCCGCCGCCGCGCCTGAGCCCGCGCCGCACATCGTGGCGGTCGCCGCTCCTGCCGTGGCCTCAACCGAAGCGATGCTCGCTGCACTGGACGGCGCCGCCCAGGTGGCCCGCGAGGCCGTCGCGGCCCCCTCTGCCCCGCTGGTGATCGCTGCGGCAGACGAGCGCGTGGTGGGGTCCGACGAACCTGCGGAGCCGGCTGTCGCGACCTCCGGGGAACCTGCGTTGGCCCCGCCGCCACCCCAGGCCGAGGGGGTCGCCGCGCATGTTGCCGCCACCGACCCGGACGGCGCCCGGCCCGGAGCCGAAAACACCGCACTGCCGCCCGCCAAGCCCAATGTGCAACCCGTCCACCCAGACGGCGAACCTGCCCCGATCGCGGGCAGCGCGGGCCACCCCAACGCCGCTGCCGTGGCCGCCGCGCCGCCGCGTTCGGCGCCTGAACCCGCGGCGCCTGAACCCGCGGCGCCTGAACCCGCGGCGCCCGCTCCCGCGCCGGT
>VGRO01000005.1 GCA_016875335.1 Deltaproteobacteria bacterium
GGGCAACCGCCCCGGGATGGCCAGTAGATCGCGCAACCGACGGAATGTAAAGGCCGGATCGGCGGGGGAGATCGGTTTGGGAGGTTGGCTCAAAAGGGATCGAGATTCAAAGGGTTGCCGCAGGGAGTTCGCACGGGGCCGATGTTCCTGTCTGAGGGCTCTGCCCGCCCGCAACGCCCGTGGTACCAGAGGGCATTCGCCCGTAGATCCCCGCTGCGGCCGTGCCTCCTTTTCCACGCAAGACCGTGCCTCGCCTGGCTCTCAGGCTCAGCCGCCGCCGAATCCGCGATAGCGGTGGTCTCCGCCTGTGGCGCCCGTCAGTGCCAGGAACAGGTACAGGGTCAGGACCTGATCGAAGCAGGCCAGCACTTGCCCCGCAGCGCCACGCTGTGCCAGGGCCCCTGGGCCAGCCGCCGCTGGCTCGGGCGTTCCGTCGCAGCGCCGAACGAGCGCACGACCGGGCCCGCGGTCTGGGGCGGGCCCGTGTCGAGCATCGCCACATTTGTGCCATCGCCGCGCCTGTGGCCGTTGACACCCTCTGCCGCGGGGCGCAGCATGGTCGCAAGGCCTAGGGTGCGCGCATGCGCGCCGGGGTCGAGCGCCAGCGGGCGGCGCCGGTCGCGGTCGTCGCCACGGGAGGATCGCATGAGCACCCATCAAGAACGCGAGGCCGCCTACATCTCCAAGGCCATCGCGGCGCGCGGCGTCAGCGGCGTCCACGTCGACGTCGACGACCAGCACGTGACCTACCTCGACGGTCAGGTCAAGAACAACGACGAAGAAGCCGCGGCTGTCGAGGCGGCGTTTGCGGCCGGTGCGGTCGAGGTCGTCGATGGCCTGACCTATCCGGGCCAGCACGTGGTCACGCACCACATCGCGGCCATCACCAGCGGCATTCCGGCCAACCACCACAAGGACAAGGGCGACGGCGCCCACTGATCCTGCGGGCAGTTGTTCCCCTGCGCCCACGGGGCGCGCACCACGCTGACACCGGCAAGCCTTGGGCCATGCCGCACGTTGCATCATGCTGCAGATCCACCATCTCGAACCCTTGCACTGGGCCGTCGCGGGCGCGACCATCGCCGGCGTGACCCTGGTGCTGCAAGCCGTGGGACGGCGCTCGCTTGGGCTGTCGAGCGGCCTCGAAGACCTGTGCAGTCTCGCCAGCGCCAACCCGGTATTCGCCCACACGGCAGCGGAGGGCAAGGCGTGGCGGCTGCCGTTCATCGCCGGACTTGTGCTGGGCGGCGCGCTGTCCGTGGTGCTGGCCGGCGACTGGCAAACGCTGTGGCGCGTGGAACCGCTGGACTCCTTCGCCAATTTCTCCGACGCCGCCAAGGTCGCTTGGCTGTTCGCGGGTGGTGCGTGCACCGGGTTCGGCGTACGGCTGGCCGGCGGGTGCACCAGTGGCCACGGCATCTTCGGCATGTCGCGGCTGCAACCGTCGAGCATCCGCAGCACGCTGGCCTTCATGGCGGTCGGCACGGTGTTCAGCAACCTGATGTACCGGGTGGTGTGGGGATGACGGCGCTCTATCTTGGCCTCGGAGTCGTGTTCGGCTTGGCCCTGTCGCGCAGCGGCGCGGCGGATTTCGGCACGGTGCAGGGCATGTTTCTGCTCCAGGACTTCCAGCTCTACGGCATCATCGGCGTGGCGGTGGCCCTGACCATGCCGGGGCTGTGGGTGCTCCAGCGGCGCGGCCACGTCTTGGCCAGCAAGCCGAGCCACGCGGGCAATCTGGTGGGCGGCGCGCTGTTTGGCGTGGGCTGGGCCATGACCGGCATGTGCCCGGGGCCCATCTTCGTCAACCTTGGCGAGGGCAAGCTGTATGCCATTCCGGTGTTGGCAGGCGCGCTTTTCGGCACTTGGCTGTATGGCAGGACGCGACAGCAGCTCGAACGGCCGCTGGGGTTGCCGTCGGTCAGCGGTCCAGAGGCTGCGCCGGCAGCCCGCAGCTAGCGACGCGGTCCATCCTGCACCGCACCATGGTGCCGAGGATGCGCATGCCGTTGGCGATGGTCCGAAAATCGGTCACGCCTGATGCCCGCGGTCGCCTTGTCACTGGGACTTCGACGGCGCGCCAGCCGAGCCGCAGCACCCGCGCCAGCACCTCGGTTTCGATTTCATACTCACTGCTGCGCAGCGCGAGCGACCGAGCCAGGTCGCCGTCCAACAGCCGGAAACCGGCCTGGCTGTCGCTGATGGCGCGGCCGTAGAGCGCGTCGAAGAGCAAGGTCAGCCCGAGATTGCCGGCCAGGTTGATGGGCCGAATGGCGCCGGGCTCCAGCCGGCCGCGAAAGCGCGAACCGATGACCAGCCCGATGCCGGGCCCGGCGGCCGCGCGCAGCAACGGCAGTTCTTCGGGCAGGTCCTGGCCGTCGCCGTCGAGTGTGGCCACCCAAGCACCGCGGCTGGCCGCGAACCCTGCGCGCAGTGCCCTGCCCTTGCCGCCATTGGGCGACAGGCGCACGACCTCGGCCCCCGCCTGTTCGGCGATGCGCGCGGTGTCGTCGGCAGAGCCGTCGTCGACGACCAGCAATTGCGCGGCGGGCTCGCACACGGCACGGCACCTTCGCACGACGTCGGCGATGGCACCGGCCTCGTTGTGGCAGGCGATGACGACCGTGAGCGGGCAGGACCGGTCGCCAGACATGCGCTCCTTGTGCTTGGCGGCGGGGTGGCTGGGCAAGCCGCTGTCGTTGTTGCGCCTGCGACAGACCGGCTCCGCGCCGGCCCGGGCCCTGGACACCCGGTTCCGAGGTGCGCCTACTTGTTGATGTTCAACCAGTAGGGCCAGTATGGCGACGAACCGACCGAACTCGACACGCCGACGATGAAGCGATATTCGCCGTGCCGCGCGGGCACCACGCTGTTGCCGGTGAAGCACACCTGGCTGCCGGTCGGGGTGGTGCCGGTCCAGATCAGGCCATCGGGCTTGCCGTCGGCGCCGGCGACCTTGGTGGTGTTGTTGATGCGGTCGGCGAGCGCATAGACCTTGAGCGTGTAGGCCCGGCCCTTGGGCGCTTGCAGGCAGATGCCGCCGCCCCACGAGGTGTCGACCTGGTAGAAATCCTGGTCGGTCGCGCTCGAGAGGTAGCTGTAGAAGTGCCCGCGCCGCGTCATGGCCGAGGCCACGCGTGTCACCTGATCGGGCACGCCGTCGCCGTTGTTGTCGGTGCCGGGGTTGGGTTCGTAGTTGTCCCACTGGTTGGTGCGCAGGTACATCGGCAGGTGCGGCGGCAGTACGGCCGTCTTGTTCCACGTTCCCGGTCCGAGCGTGTGGCAGTACACCTTGCCAGCGCCGTCGGCCGAGGTCACCTCCAGGGTGCCGTCGCCGTTGGCGTCCCACGCGCTGCGCAGGCTGATGTTGGTGCCGCTGACCGACAGGCGGCTCGGCACATGCTCGACGAAGGCTTTCTTGACCGGATCCCACAGGTTTAGACGCAGTTCGCTGCCGCCGGTGCTCAGTTGGTCGGGATAGCCGTCGCCGTCCACGTCGTACAAACCGATGTCCTGCACCGAACCGACGTTTTCGACCACGCCGTCGTCGTCCACGTCGGTCGGCGCAAAGTTCGGCACCACGGTTGTGGTCGGCGATCCTGGCAACGCCTTGCCGGCGAGGTCGAACGTCCAGTACTGCGACTGGGTGGCGTTGGGCTGGCCGTTGACCTTGGTCGCCGAGTACACCATCTGCGCCACAAGGGTGTTGCCCATACGGTACACGCTGTTGGTGCCGTACACGCCGAAAAGACTGGCGATGTCGGTCTTGAAGCACGACCCGGCCGGGCTGCAGTAGTCGGCCACTGTACCCTTGGCCACATCGGTCCACTTGTACGCGAAAAGGTGGCCGCCCCAGGTGGCGGTGCTGACCGCGGCGCCGTCGCCCGGATAGCCGTTGCTGACCAGCAGTTCGGCCACTCCGTCGCCATTGAGGTCGGTCAGCGTCCGACCGTAGTACTGGCACACGCCGTCGGGGTCGGGGATCTTGCTGACGAGATTGACGGCACCCGTGGCCTTGTCCATGAGGAAAAGCTTGGTGCCCGCCGTCTTGTCGCACCAGTTCTGGTAGATCAGCTCGGGCTGGCCATCGAAGTTGATGTCGGCCACCAGGTGCTTGGTGGCGTCGAACACCTGTTCGGTGGCGTTCTCGAATACCTGCACGGTGCCGTTGTCGAGCACCTTGTAGATGCGCGGCCGGCTGCCGTTGCCGGTGACGATTTCCAGCTTCTGGGTGCCGGTGCCGTAGATGTCGTAGGTGTCGACATCGGCGGTTGTCGCGGTCGTGCGCGAGTAGTTGTACGACTCTTTGGAGTAGTTGTAGAGCGGCGCGCCGGTCGTGCTGAGGATGGCGAAGCCGAAGCTGTCCTGCACGACGACCTCGTAGTTGCCGTCGCCATCGGTGTCGACCCACCGCGCCGCGCTGTTGCCCGTGGTGAACTGGAGCTTGAACGGCCACGAACCCTGGCACGCCGTGTAGCACAGCTTGTCGGCCGACCCGTTGCAATCGTTGTCCTTGCCGTCGCCGCACAGGTCGGGTGCACCCGGATAGACGGCCGAGTCGCTGTCCACGCAGTCCCAATCGTTCTTCTTGTCGCCGTTGATGTCCTTGGCGGTGGTCCAGCCGACCGGCACGTTGCACTTGTTCTGGGTGCTGGCGCCCGCGGCCGCGAAGCCGTCGCCGTCCTCGTCCTTGTAGATGGCCTGGGTGGCGACGCCCTGGTCGATCTGGCTGTCGCAGTCGTCGTCGATGTCGTTGCAGACTTCCGGCGCCTTGGGATAGATCTTCTTGTTGAAATCGTTGCAATCACCGGCACTTGCTGCAAAGCCGTTGGGCGCCGTACAGGCGATCTGCGACGTCGGACCACCGTAGCCGTCGCCGTCCTCGTCCTTGTAGAAGGTCTTCTGGACGCCTTCGTCGACCTGGCTGTTGCAGTTGTTGTCTTTGCCGTCGCAGACTTCGGTGGCCTTGGGGTTGATGGTGGTGGCGCTGTCGTCGCAGTCTCCGGTGACCGTCACGGCATAGGTCGCCGACGCCTTGCACAGGCACAGCGCGCTGACTTGGGCGCCGTAGCCGTCCTTGTCCGTGTCTGGGTAGTAGTTCTGGCAACCGCTGGTGCCGGTCGGGTCGGTCTGGCCGTCGCAGTTGTCGTCGATGCCGTTGCACAGCTCCTGGGCCCCGGGCTTGGCATTGGCGCCCCCCTTGGCGGGGTCGTCGTTGCAGTCGCCGCCGACGAACGCGGTGTAGGGGTAGGCGGCCTTGCCGAGGCACTGCTTGTCGGCGTCGAGGCCGAAGTTGTCCTGGTCGGCGTCCTTGAAGTAGTTCTGGCAGCCCTGGCAGCCGGCCTCGTCGGTCCCGCCAGCGCAGTTGTTGTCCTTGGTGTCCAGGCACTTCTCGACCTGGCCCGGGTTGATCGCCGCGTCGCCGTCCGCGCAGTCGCCCCCCAGCTTGGCCGTGAATGCCCCCGAAGGCGCGCAAATGCACTTGGCGGTGCCCGTGCCGTACCCGTCGCCATCGCCGTCGCTGTAGTAGTTGACGCAGCCCTGGCCGCCCGTGTCGCTCTCGCCGGCCGCGCAGTTGTCGTCCTTGCCGTTGCCGCACACCTCGGGCTTGCTTGGGTTGACGTTGCCGTCCTTGTCGTCGCAGTCGCCGTCCTTGGTTGCGGTGGTGGTCCCGGTGGCCGCGCACAAGCATTGCGCGGTGCCGACGCCGAAGGTGTCCTTGTCGCCGTCGGTGTAGAAGTTCTTGCACTGCCCAGCGCCCGGCTCGTCGGTGCTGCCATCGCAGTCGTCGTCCACGCCAACCGTCGTGCAGACCTCTGGCGCCTTGGGGTTGACGGCCTTGTTGCCATCGGCGCAATCGCCGGGCTGGCTCGCGCTGTACGGTGCCGTCGCTTCGCTGAGGCACTTCTTGTCGGCGGTGAGCCCGTAGCCGTCCAGGTCCACGTCCTTGTAGTAGGTCACGCAGCCCTGACAGTTCTCTTCGTCGACCAGCTTGTCGCAGTCGTTGTCCTTCTTGTCCTGGCATTTCTCGGCTTGGTTGGGGGCGATGGTCTTGTCGGCGTCGTTGCAGTCGCCCTGCCCCGTAGCGCTGTATTGGCCGAGCGCCGCGCACAGACATTTGCTGGTCGCCACGCCCACGCCGTCGCCGTCGGCATCGAGGTAGAAGGCCTTGCAGCTCACGGCGTTTTCTTCCGATTCTCCGCCCTTGCAGTTGTCGTCCTTGCCGTTGCCGCAGACCTCGGCCTTGGTCGGGTTGACCGCGAGGTCCTTGTCATTGCAATCGGTTGGCGTCACCGACGTCATCAGCCCGGCGGCCTTGCACAAACACTGACCGGCGCCAGCGCCAAAGCCGTCCTTGTCTTCGTCCTGGTAGTAGGTCTTGCAGCCGGTCGCGCCGATCTCGTCGGTGCCGCCGTCGCAGTTGTCGTCCTTGCCGTTGCATGCCTCGATCGCGACCGGCGACACCGCCTTGTCGGCGTCGTTGCAATCGCCTGACTTGAGCGCGGTGTAGCCGCTGCCCGCGCCCGACAGGCACTTGGTGTCGCTGCTGACACCGTAGCCGTCGCCGTCGCCGTCCTTGTAGTAGGTGGTGCAGCCCTTGCAGCCGGCCTCGTCGGTCTGGCCGTTGCAGTCGTTGTCCTTGCCGTCCTTGCACTGCTCGGTCTGCGCCGGGCTGATGGCCGCGTCGCCGTCGTTGCAGTCGCCCTTGACCTTGGCGGTGTAGTCGCCAGCCTGGGTGCACAGGCACTTGCTGGTCGCTGCGCCTGCGCCGTCGGCGTCTTTGTCGAGGTAGTAGATCTTGCAGTCGATGGCGTTCTCGTCGTTCTCGCTGCCGTTGCAGTTGTCGTCCTGGCCGTTCGCGCACACCTCCTTGGCCGCAGGGAAGATGTCGCCGTTCTGGTCGTTGCAGTCGCCCGCCACCGTCGCGCTGTAGGGCGCGGCAGCCTTGCAGAGGCATTTGACCAGGGTCACGCCCGCGCCGTCGCCATCGCCGTCGTAGTAGTAGGGCTTGCAGCCGGCGGCGTCCTGTTCGTCGGTTTGGCCGTCGCAGTCGTCGTCGTTGCCGTTGCATGCCTCCTTGGCGCTGTGCGAGATGGCCTTGTCGAGCGGCTTGCAGTCCAGCGTGTCCGGGTCGCCGTCGCCGTCCTTGTCGGGGTCGCAGGCGTCGCCCTTGCCGTCGTTGTCCAGGTCCTCTTGGCCCTTGTTGGCGACCAGGGTGCAGTTGTCGGCCTTGGCAGGCGCTGTGCAATCGGCTGCGAGGTTGGCCACACCGTCGTTGTCGGCATCGCAGTCGCAGGCGTCGCCTTTCTTGTCGGCGTCGGTGTCGGCCTGGCTGGTGTTGGCCGTCCAGGGGCAATTGTCGCTGTCGTTGCCCACGGTGTCGCTGTCCCAGTCGTTTTCGCAGGCGTCGCCGACCTTGTTGGTGTTGGCGTCGGCCTGGTCGGGGTTGGGCGTGCCGGGGCAGTTGTCGATGGTATTGGCGACGTTGTCGCCGTCGAGGTCGTCGTCGCAGTCGTCGCCCAACTTGTCGCCGTCGACATCGGTCTGCGTCGGGTTGGCAAACAGCGGACAGTTGTCGGCGACGTCCAGTGCACCGTCGTTGTCGTCGTCGTCGTCGCAGGCATCGCCGAACGCGCCCTTGTCGGTGTTGACTTGGTCCTTGTTGGCGACGAGTGGGCAGTTGTCGTCGGCGTCCTTGACCGTGTCGTCGTCGTCGTCGTCGTCGCAGGCGTCGCCCTTGCCGTCGAGGTCGGTGTCGAGTTGGTTGGGATTGGCGACGGCGAGGCAATTGTCGATGGTCGCGTCGGGCGCACAGCCACTGGCGCTGTTGCCGGCCCCGTCGCCGTCGAGGTCGCAATCGCAGACGTCGCCCTTGCCGTCGCCGTCGGTGTCGGTCTGGGTGGCGTTGACGTAGAGCGGACAGTTGTCGTCGCCGTCCTTGACCTTGTCGTTGTCGTCGTCGTCGTCGCAGGCGTCGCCCGCCTTGTCGGCGTCGGTGTCCGTCTGCGCCGCGTTCAATTCCAGCGGGCAGTTGTCGTCGGGGTCGGGCACGCCGTCCTGGTCGTCGTCCTTGTCCACGCAGTCGGCGAGCTGGTCGCCGTCGCTGTCGACGGAACCCTCGTCGGTGGTGCCAGAACAATTGTCGTCGATGCCGTTGCACACCTCGGCCGCCGCGCTGGTGCCCTGGCAGAGCGTCTTGCCGGCCACGCACAGCGCCTTGCCTTTGCAGGTGCCGTACACGTTGACGAGATCGCACTCGGCCTCGACGACGCCGTCGTCGGTCTGACCGTCGCAGTCGTTGTCCTGTAGGTCGCAGGTCTCGCTGACGGCCGCGGGCGCGTTGCATGCACCGGCCTTGCCGCCCGAACAGGTGTGCGTGCCCTTGCAGGTGCCAAAGGCGTTGGTCACGGCGCACGCGCCCACCTTGCCCTCGGGGCACGGGCAGCTGCCACCCGGTGGTACGCAGGCCTGTTGGCCACCCGGCGCCTTCTGGCACTGGAACCCGGCGCCGATGCACGCGCCGCCGTCCGAGCAGTCTTGCATGCAATGTGCGCCCTGACCGAGGTCGACGCACACGCCCTTCTTGCTGTTCTTGCCGCCGTCGCACTCGGCATCGGACTTGCAGACGGCGCAGCGGTAGGGCGCCTGGTGCACGCACACGAACTGCACGTCGGCGCCGCCGGTCGGCTTGCAATCGTAGTCGGCGGGGCACTTGTCGATGCACGGACTGGCGCACAGCTTGCCCTCGGGCGTCGGCAGGCACGCGCCGCTCGGGCACTGCTCGTTGGTTTCGCACGGCACGCTGGCGGCGGACGCGTCCACGCCCGCGGTGTCGAGCGCGGTCACTTCCACCGCGTCTACTGCCGGCCCGGCTTCGTCGGCGGCATCTTGCGGGCCGGCAACGTCGACCGAGCCCGCCGCGGTGTCGGCATTCGCTGTGACGTCGGCCTTCGCCGGGTTGTCGAGCGGCACGTCGTCGCCGCAGGCCGATGCCAGGGCGAGCACAGAGATCACGAGGGCAGCGACATCAAGGCGTGCGGTCGGCATGGGGCGATCCGAGGCCGGGGTGATGCGGCGGCGTGCGCGCAAGCATAGTCCCGCGCTGCACCGCGCGGCAATGTGACACCGCCGGCAGCGTGTGCCACCAATGGCGGCCCCCAAAAAAGCGGTCGCCCGCGCCAACCGATCGCTCGGCGGGCGCGGGCGCCGCAGATAGTGCTGAAACCGCTATGCTTTGCCACGCCGCCGGGCGATCAGCGCCAACCCGGCCGCCAGCGCCGCCAGCAACGCCGGCCAGCCACTTTGGGGCGCGGTCGCCGCGGTGCACATGCTGTCTTTCTTGGCCGGGCCTGTGCCGCTCGACGGGGCCGCAGGCTGCGCTTGGGCGTCGTCCCAACCGCTGATCGCATCCACGCCGGGCACGTGGCCGCTCGATCCTGCGTCGGCGCCGCCCGTGCTGCTGTCCGGGCCCGCGTCGCTGCCCGTCGCCGTTTGCTTGGGCGGCAACTGGCCGTCGGCCCAGCCGTCTTTGGGCGTACACCACGAGCCCGGCTTCTTCCACGGACCGACCTTGCTGTAGATCGGCTCGGACTTGGGCGGCATCCACGGCTGCGGCGGGTTGATCACCAGATCCTTGGGCAGGCTGGGTTTTCCGGGCTTGGCGCCGATGATGGCCTGGTCCACGACCGCGACCTGGCCCTGGGCGATGCCGATGGGGTTGCCGGACTCCTCTTGCAGGTAGGTCCACAGCGCGGCTGGCGCACCCTTGAAACGGGCGTCGACGGCGTTGTTGTTGCCCCCGAACACCCACGAGCCCAGGCCGTCGATGCTGATGCGCCAGTGGCTCTGATCGCCGCCGGGTCCGTCATACCAGGGGTACCATCCGTTCGGACACACCTGGTTCATCTCGAGGCCGCGGTCGGCCGGCACATCGGGCAAGCTCGGGTTGTAGGCAAACACCGGGTCGCGGTCCATCTCCTCCGGTGAGATCCGCATCGACAGGCGGGTGACCTTGCCCGAGTCGCCGAGCAGCTTGCCGACCGTGAAAAGCGGGTCGATGATGCCGTTTTTCATGGCTTTGCCGAGCGCGGGCCCGTCGAAGGTCATGGCCTGCAAGTCCTCGTGGCTGAGCTTGAGGCCCTGGGCCGGCAGGTCGCAGGTCGGCGGCCCAAACGCCATGGTCCAATACGTGCCGCACGACTTGAGGTTGGCGAGCATCTGCACGGGCGCGATCTTGGGAAAGTTCTTCTTGAGTTGCAGGACCGGCTCGAAGGTCTCGGCGATCTCGTCGGTGATCGGCAACTGGCTCTGCGGCAAGAACTTGGCGAGCTCGTCGTAGTTCTTGAGCGCCGCGAGCTCTTGCAGGTCGAACTTCTGCAAGGGCGACAGTTCCTTGAGCGAGGCGCCGGACTGCACCGCTTCGGTGACAAACGCGTGACCCGCTGCTTCGTCAATGCCTGCTGCGATGACCTGGCCCATGTTCTTGGGGATGCGGCAGTCGTAGTTGGCCTTGTTGGCGCACGCCAGGTACTGGAAGTCGCCGATGAGGTTCATGCGCATCGGGTTGGGGACAATGTCAAAGTGGTTCTTGACGACAGCCCGGCCGGGACCGCCGATGGTGACCACCACCGCCATGTCCTCCGACGCGGCGATCGACGTCAGGCGCAGCGGCACGCACGCCTCCGCGTCGTCCATTTCGAGCACGACTGGCCGGATGGCCTCTACGCCCTGACCGTTCGACAGCTTGATGGCCACGAACACGTCGCCTTTGTCGGCGTGCGACTGGATGATCGGCGTGGCTTTCTTGGGCGTCTCATAGCCGCGGTCGTTGAGCCACGTGCTGAGCTTGGCGGCGTCGCTGCCCTTGATGACCACGTAGTCGTAGGGGCCGGTGGTGCCGGCCGCCAGCACCTCGACCTCAGGGCTGCCCGGGTTCTTGGTGCCGGTGGCGCCCGCATCGGCGTTCACCCGGGGAGGACCGCCACCGCCCGCCGAGGCGTTCATCATCAACTGCTCCTTGCAGCCTTCGTACGGGTCGCGGCAGTTCTCGGGCGGCCGTTGCTTGACCGAGTAGCGCATGCGCATGCGGCTGTCGAGGGCGTCGAACACGATGCGCGAACCCACACCGACGGTCGGCAGCTTGGGCACCGGCAGGACCCAGCCAAAGTCCTTGGCGAGGCCGCTATAGCGCACTTCAACCCAGACGATGGACTTCTTGGTCGCTTCGTCGCGCACGAAAAGCACGCGTTCGGCGTCCTGGACCACGGTCTGGTCGGGCACGGGCGAAGGGGGCGAGAAGCAACCGCCACACGCCTGGGCCTCGTGTGGGAGCGCAATACCTGAAATCAGGCCGATGGCGGCCACGCCAAGGGCAAGGCGCGCTGGGCGCTGCGTGGGGAAGGGGTGCATGGGGTCCTCCGGGTTCAATGTTGTCCCGCCGCAGCGAGGCTACGGCATGACCTGGTCGTTTGCAAGACGTGTGCCAACCCGCCAGGTTCGCACAACGCCTTGTTCATGCAAGCATCTTTCCCGCTGGTGCGGACCGGCTCTGTGTTGCATTTTTCATACATGATGCATTTTTCAACAGTGCGGATCGTGCCGAGCGGATAGGCTGGCCCGCAAAGGGCGGGGCAAGATTGCCTGCTGCGCCAAGCCGTGGCAGTCTACCCCCGAGGTGCCGCAGATGACGACCCGATCCTGCCTGGAACCACGTGTGCTGCGCCGGCTGCTGTGCATGCTCTTGCTCGCGCTGGTTGCCTGGCTGCCCGCCCTGGCGCGGGCCGACGGCGACGCCCAGTTCAAGGCCGCCATCTTGGCGCTCAAGGAGGGCCGCGCCGCCGACGCGCTCAAGTCGGCCGAAGACGGCTACGTCGAGCGCAAGCAGGCCCGCTTCTTGTTCGTCAAAGCGCTGGCGCTGGAGAAGCTCGGCCGCGTTGCCGACGCCTGGCAGATCATCCAGGTGGTAATGCCGCGCGACATCCCGGCCGCATTGCACACGGAATTTGCCAAGGCCTACGAGCGGATCGAGACGGCTGCCAAGCTCGCCGCCGTCAAGACTGCGCAACAGGCCGCCGAGCGCGCTGCCCATGACGAGGCGGAGAAGCGCAAGACAGTCGCCGCCGAACACGACCGCAGGGCCCACGCGCGCACGGCCCGCACCTTGACGCTGGCGGCGGTGGGCTGCGCCGTATTGGGCGGCGGCGCACTCGGCTACGGTTGGTTCACGGCCGACGCAGCAGCCACCGACCACAATCTGGTCAACCCGAGCGAGCACCAAGCCTACAAGGATCAGATGGCACTGGGCCGCACGCTATACTGGTCCGGGACGGGCGTGGCGGGCCTCGGCGCGATCCTCGGCGCGCTCGCGGTGTGGCAGTCGGGCAAGGCCTCGGCGAGCCCCACGGCAACAGCGGGTTCGGACTGGCGACTCGTCCCGCTGGGCGCGACGGGCGTCGCCGTGCAGGGAGGCTTCTGATGCGCAGGACCCCGCTGGTTTGGGCGCTGCTTGCGTTGGCCGGTTGCCTTCCGGTCGAGCTCAGCGACAAGGAGTTGGCCGACTATTGCGCCAGCGCCGCCGATTGCGCCAAGAAAGCGCCGCACGCGTGCTGGGACAACGACTGCGTCGCCAACCAGTGCGTGCACAAGGGCACGGCGCCCAAGGTCGGTGTGGATTGCAGTACGACAACGTGTGCGGTGGGCTGCAAGTGTTCGGGGCCCAAGAGCCCCCACGGCGCCGGGATCTGCGCCAAGTTGTAAGCCGCGTTCGACTCCCGCGCCGCCGACGGTGCCGAAACGCTTGACGGTGTGCGTGCTCTGCACGGCCGTTGTGCCCCACCCGACGCCCGTCGGCTCGCAACACCTTGCACTTCTTGCAGTAGGCGACAATGTCGCTGAACCTGGGCCCGCTCCTGCCCGGCGCAACCGGCTGATTCAAAAAACGCGGCACCGTCGCGATGTCCGTGGCACCGGGGGTCACCCTCGGCGACACCTCTCATGCGTACGACCAGGGACGCCTGCGCGAACTGGCCTATGGCGACATGAACAGGCGGCAGCGCGAACCATCGGCCGGATGCCAGAGCGCCCTGGCTCGTTGGGATTGCGGCCACTTGCCGCATTGGCGTTGCACGCGGCGAACACGCGGGCCCGACCGACACGTGCAATTGCCCTGCGCGGCACGCCACGCTACCCTGACCGCTCGCGGACCTCCTCTCGGGGGCGGCCGGTCGCGCCGCCCCCACTGGAGGATCCGATGACGCACACGCGAGCGCGCTGCGCGGCCACTTTGGCGTGCCTGGTGCTGTGGCCGGCGTGCAAGGAGGACGGTGCCCGTGTGACCGGAACCGCCGACGTCGCCGCCGACCAAACCTCCGTGGACACCGCGTTCGCCGCGCCCGACAACCCGGTCGCGCAAGCCGACGCATCGGCCGGGGAGGCCACGGCCGACACAAGCCCCTTGGACAGCGCACAAGTCCTTTCGCCCACCTGCGCGGAACTGTCCACTGGCGCCGCGTGTGACGACGGCAACCCCTGCACCGCCGACACGGCGTGCGCAGGCGCACAGTGCACGGGGGGCGTCAACTATTGCCAGTGTGCGAGCGACGCCGACTGCGCCGCGGTCGACGATGGCAACCTGTGCAACGGCAAACTGGTGTGCAACAAGGCGGTGTTCCCGTTCCGCTGTGACGTGGCCGCCGCGACCGCAGTGGTGTGCGCCAAGGCGGCTGCGTTCGGCTGTGCCCAGGAGGCGTGCGACCCGGCCACCGGCCAGTGCACCGTAGTGGCCGACGGCACACCCTGCGACGATGGTCTGCCGTGCAGCGCCGAGTCGTTCTGCGCGTCCGGGACCTGCAAGCCGGGCAAGGCCACCTGGTGCCAATGTAGCGCAGACGCCGACTGCGCGGCGTTCGAGGACGGCAACCCATGCAACGGCTCGCTGTATTGCGACAAGGCGACCTTCCCGTACCAATGCAAGGTCAACCCGGCGACGGTGGTCGCTTGCGATGCGGCGGCCGACACCGCGTGCAGCAAGAACGTGTGCGCCCCCAAGACCGGATCGTGCGCAGCCGTACCAGTGGAACAAGCGCAGTGGCAATGCACCGACAAGGGTTGCGCCTGGCAACTGGCGTCCGTCGTCGATCCCCTGGCGAGCCCAGCGCCGTGCAGCGATGGCGTGGCGTGTACGACCGGCGACCATTGCGAGGCCGGGCAGTGCAAGCCGGGCACCGACACCTGCAGTTGCGCCAGCAATGCCGACTGCGCGGCACAAGAGGACGGCAACTTCTGCAACGGCACGCTGTTTTGCAACAAGGGCAAGAAGCCGGCGGTGTGCGAACTCAACCCGGCGACCGTGGTCGCGTGCGCCAACGCCAACGACACACTGTGCGCCAAGAATGCGTGCAACACCCTGACCGGCAAATGCGACTGCGGACCGACCGCGGGCGCCGGCTGCGGCCTGTCGGCGGTCGAGACCCTTGTCAAAGTCTGCACGGGCGACAAGTGCCGTTGGGAAACCCTGCCCTACGGAGCCACACCCACCAGCCCGCCCGCTTGCGACGACGGCAACGGCTGCACCGCCGGCGAGATTTGCGGCAACGGCAGTTGCGGCGGTGGCGTAGATACCTGCATCTGCAGCACGGACGCGGACTGCAAGGCCCAGGACGACGGCAACCTGTGCAACGGCCTGCTTTTCTGCAACAAGGCCAAGAAGAAGTGCGAGGTCAACCCGGCGACCGTGGTGGTCTGCCCAAGCGTGCTCGACACGGCGTGCACCAAGAACACCTGCCAGCCGTTGACCGGCGCGTGCGCGATGGCCCCAGCGCCAAGTACCACCCTCTGCGAAGACGGCGACCCGTGCACGGTCGGCGAACTGTGCGACGGCGGCGCGTGCAAGGGCGGCACCAACACCTGCAGTTGCTTGAACGACGCCCAATGCGCGGCGTGGGACGACGGCGACCTGTGCAACGGCACCATGTTTTGCAACAAGGCCAAGACCCCAGCCATTTGCGAGGTCAACCCGGCCACCAAGGTCAACTGCGCCACGGTGGACGACACCGCATGCCTCAAGTACCTGTGCCAGCCCAAGACCGGCAAATGCCAGTTCACGCCGGAAGCCGATTTCAGCGCTTGCGACGACAACAACGCTTGCACCAAGAACGACAACTGCCTGTTCGGAAAGTGCCAGCCCGGCCTGTACACGTGCGAGTGCGCCACCAACGCCGACTGCGCGGGCAAGGACGACGGCAATCTGTGCAACGGCACCTGGTACTGCGACAAGACCGCGGCGCCGAAATGCCTTTTCAACCCTGCATCGGTGGTCTATTGCAGCAAGGCCGACGACGGGCCGTGCCAGGCAGCCAAATGTGACCCCAAGACCGGCGCTTGCGGGCTTGCGCCATTGCCGGACGGCCACACCTGCACCGACGGATCGCCGTGCACCGACAACGATGCCTGCAAGGGCGGCCTGTGCGCGGGCAGCGCAGTCAACTGCGACGACGCCAACCCCTGCACGGTCGACGGTTGCGACGCTGGCGGTTGCAGCCACAAGCCCGCGAACTGCCAAGATGGCAACCCCTGCACCGCCGACGACTGCAACCCCAAGAACGGCCAGTGCTCGTTTCCAGTCCTACCCGACGGCAAGGCCTGCGACGCCGATGGCAATGGCTGCACGGTCAACGATGCGTGCAAGGCGGGCCAGTGCGCGGTAGGACTGTCCGTGGTGTGCAAACTGGCCCTGGACGCATGCCAGGTCGCGGTGTGCCAGAACGCCGGCGTCAACGCCTTTGCGTGCGTGGCCCTTCCCGCGCCGGATGGCAGCGCGTGCCTGGGTTCGTCCCCGTGCGCGCTCGGCCACACGTGTGTTGCCGGCGGGTGCAAGCCGTTGCCGACCGACAAGCTCTACGTCAAGGAGCTTGGCAGCTTCGGCGACGGCCTGGCGCTGACGGCCCTCGCTGCGCACGACGGCGGCGCTGCCGTGGGCGGCGTGCGCTCCAAAGGCCCGGAGGGCCAGCCGTCAGCCGCAACCATCGTCATCGCAGCCTTGGGGGGCGACGCCAGTCCGACCTGGGTCGTCGAAACGGCATCGGCCGGTGCCGCGGATCCGGCAATCGGCGTCGCCGCGGTGCGCCCGCTACCCGGCGGCGACTGGGCGGCGATTGCCACGCGCCGCTGGACCGCAAGCGGCGACCTTGACCTGTGGGTGGTGCGCCTGACCGCCAACGGTCAATCGTTCGTTGCCGACACGCAGGTGGCGACGGCGGGCGACGACATCGCGTGGGGCGCCGCGCACGGCGCGCAGGTCGGCTGGTGGGTGGCCGGCCAGACCGGCAGCGGCAGCGGGGCGCGGGCGGCGCTGTGGCGGGTGACCGAAGGTGGCAGCGTGTTGGCGCAATGGAAATCGCCGTCTGCGGTGGCCGACGCCTTGCGCGGCGTGGTGGTGCAGTCCGACGGCGGCGCGCTGGCGGTCGGGGTGCGCAGTGAAGCCGCTGGCGAACGCGCCTTGCTGGTGCGCGTCGGCCCCCAGGGCGGGCTGTTGTGGCAAAAGACCCTGCAGGCATCGGCGCCTGAGTCGCTGGCCGCGGCCGTGGCCACCCCGTCGGGCCTGTTGGCCGCAGGCACCCGCACCGCCGCTGGCACCGGCTTGCCGATGGTCTTGCGCCTCGATGGCGCTGGCGCTGTGCTGTCGAGTTGGGTCGGCACCGCTGCCGCCGATCCGCGCTCCGTGGCGGCCCTGCCCGGCAGCCGCGCGGTGCTGGCGGGGTCGGCGGCCGGCCCGGCATGGGCGCAAGGCCTGACCGCGCTTTTGGAACCGCTTTGGGCCGTCGCCCACCAACCTACAGCCCCGGCCACGTGGCGCGCCGTGGCGGTCGGCCCGGACGGCGGACTGTGGCTCGCGGGCGCGCGCGCTGGCCCCGTCAAAGCGCTGGTCGGTCGCAGCGATCCGTGGGGCCATTTGTCGTGCCCAGCCGCCGGAACCTGTGCGGCGCTGACGGCAGACGCCTGCGACGACAAGGAACCCTGCACTTTTGACCTGTGTGAGCCGGGCAACGGCTGCGTCCACGCGCCCACCAGTTCGCCGTGCAACGATGGCAACGCATGCACGACCGACGACCAGTGCAAGGCGGGCACGTGTGCGCCGGGCGGGCCGACCAACTGCGACGACGGCAACGTCTGCACGGCCGACGCGTGCGACGCCAAGGCCGGCTGCGGCCACGTCGGCACAGTGGGCGGCTGCGACGACGGCAACCCGTGCACGGAACTGGACGGCTGCATCGGCGCGCTTTGCAAGGGCGCGGCCGCAGCGTGCGACGACGGCAGCGTTTGCACCAAGGACAGCTGCGATCTCAAGGTTGGCTGTGTGCACACCGCGGACGCCAAGCTGTGCGACGACGGCAACGTGTGCACCGACGACAGCTGCGACAAGGCCAAGGGCTGCACCAAGGTCAACAACAGCAAGGCCTGCGATGTCGGCGACCGGTGCTTGGAGGGCGACGTCTGCGCTGTCGGCGTGTGCAAGGCCGGAACGCTCGCAACGCTTTACGCATCCAAGACACCGTACAACGATGCCACGGTTCAGGAGTTCGTGCTGCACGACGACGGAAGCGCGACGTTCGTCGGCAGCAACATGAACGGTGTCGCTGCGACTGCGGGCAAACTCGCGCCGGGCGGCGAGTTCACGCTCGTCAAAAGTTGGGCCGGCGGCCCGCCTTCGACGCTGTATGCCGTCGTGCGGTTGGACAACGACGCCGTGTCGGCCGGTTACACAATGGCCAACACGGCCGGCGCAGAAGACGGCTGGCTGCGGCGCACCTCGGCCGCTGGCGTTGAGCAATGGTCCTACACCTACGGCGGCACGGCGTACGACGCGCTTTTTGGCGTCGTGGGCCTCGGGGCCGACATTGTCGCGGTCGGCCAGACCGCAAGCGAGGGCGCGGGCGGCGGCGACGGGTGGATCTTGCGGGTCAACGGCAGCGGCGTCGTCATCAGCAGCAAGACGCTGGGCGGAGCCAAGGCGGATAGCCTCGGCAGCGCCGTCCTGCTCTCTGACGGAGGGTTGCTGGTCGCCGGCTCCACGCAGTCTTCCGGTGTCGGCAAGGCCGACGCATGGCTGCTGCGCCTCGACGCCCAACTGAACGCCGTCTGGCAGCACACCTACGGCACTGCTGGAGACGATGGGGTGCGGGCCATGACGTTGCTGGCCAACGGCAACATCGCCATCGCCGGCGCGCGGGGCGGCAGCGCGAACAGTTGGGCCATCCTGGACCCGCAAGGCCGGGCCTTGCGCTACGGCTCGGCTGCCCACGAAATCTTCGACATCCAGGGCCTTGGCGACGGGTCTGAACAAAGCCCCCCATCGTTCTCAAGGGCACGCCGGCAACGCAGCGTGCAGGCAAACCCCTGTCCTTGGCTGGCACGCATCGGCCGTGCACTTGTCGACGTCGTCGCAGTCCTTTGCGATGCCCGCACAGCTGCCGGCCTTGCACACGCCGCTGACCACGCACGCCGAGCCGGGGTCACAGGCCGCGCCGTCGCCGACGGCCGCGTGTTTGCACGCCCCGTTGTCGCACCCCGCCGCCGTGCATGGGTTGCCATCGTCGGCGCAGTCGGCGGCCACCTTGCAGGTATCACCGCCAAAGGGCGCAGGATCGCTGCCCAACACCCACGCCGGCCTGGTGGCCTGGGACTGCAGTCCGGTCCCGAGGCGGCCGTGCAGCCCCATGCCCCAGCAGAAGATCGCGCCGTCGCCCCGTACTGCACACGAGTGGCTGTGGCCGGCGCTGATGGCGATGGCCCGGCCGAGCCCCTTGACCGCGACCGGCACCGTGGCGCTGCTGGTACTCTCGTCGCCCAATGCGCCTGTAGCGTTGTAGCCCCAACACCGCGCGGTCCCTGCGGCGTCGAGCGTACAGGCGTGGACGGCGCCGACCGACAACTGCGCCGCTGGCGTCAACTGCACCACGTTCACGGGGGCAACGCTGAGCGCGGTCTTGCCGTTGCCCAACTGGCCCTTGCCGCCGTCGCCCCAACATTGGACCGCGCCGTCGCTTCGCAGCGCGCACGATGAGTCGGCACCCGCCCCGACTGCGACCGCCTTGTTGACGCCGCTGACCGACTGCGGTGTCTTGAAGCTGCCACCGGTCGGCTTGCCCACCTGACCGAGGTTGTTCTGGCCCCAGCACTGCACGGTGCCGTCGAATAGAGCGGCGCAAGTGTGGTTCACGCCGGCGGAGATGTCGTGCACGGGCCCGGCCAGGCCCACCACGGCCGTCGGCTTGTTGCGTTGACTGGTGCTGCCGTCTCCGAGTTGCCCACTGCTGTTGGTGCCCCAGCACCACGCCTTGCCCGCGCTGTCGAGCGCACAGACGTGGCGGCCCAAGGCGGACAACACCGCAGGGCTGGGCGGGCCGTCGGTGGGGGTCAAAGCCAAGGCGTCGGCGTTCTTGCCGTTGCCGATCGCGCCGTCCGCCCCGCGCCCCCACATACCCAGGCTCGCCGGCTTGCCAAGGACCAGGGCACCGCTGAGGTGATCGCCCGCGGCCACCCGCCAGACGTCTGTGGCGCTTCCAACGGTCTGCATGGTGAAAAACTCGGTCTTGTTGCCATTGCCGAGTTCGCCTTCACTGTTGCCACCCCAGGCGCGGGCTTGGCCGTTGCGCAAGGCGGCGACGCTGTGGCCCTCTCCCGCGGCGACCGTGCCGGCAAAGCCAAAAGCGCTGGCCGTGCACAGGCCGTCGAGGCACACCTTTGCGCCGGCGCACGCGCCACCACCGGGCAAGGGCGCGGGGATGCAAAGGCCAGTGCCGCTGGCGCACACGTCGGCGGTGCAGGCGTTGCCGTCATCGCAATTCGCCGGCTTGGCCGCGCACACACCGTTGGCACAGGCGTCGGACACAGTACACGGGTCGCCGTCGTCGCAACCCACGCTGTCGTTGGCGGCACCGTGGGTGCATTGGCCATTGACGCAGGTGGCGACCGTGCAAGGGTTGCCGTCGTCGCTGCAATCGGCCGCAGTCGCGCACGCGGACCCGCCACCCAAGGGCTGTACCGGCAGCGAAAGCGGCACGACGACCGGCGTCTGACTCGCGGTGCTCAGGCCATTGCCAAGTTGGCCGTTGTTGCCGCTGCCCCAGCACCACACTGAGCCGTCTTGGCGGACAGCGCAGGTGTGGTTGCCACTGGTCGAAAGATCGCGGACGCCTGCGAGCTTGGGCACGGCCACCGGTTCACCTTGGCTCGCGGTGCCGCCGTTGCCGAGCGCTCCCGTCGCGCCATAGCCCCAACACGCGACGGTGCCGTCCGTCAAGCGCGCGCACGCCGACAAGGTGCCGGCCGCGACTTCGACCACGCCGGTCAACTTGGCGACGGCGACCGGGCTCGGGCTGGACACCTTCTTGTTGTCGCCGAGTTGGCCGTGGCCGCCCTGTCCGAAGCAAGTGGCCGTGCCGTCCGCCTTGCGGGCGCAGGTCAACTGCGAACCGAGCCCCAGCGACCCGAGGCGCAGCAGGCCGCCGACGATGCGCGGTGTCAGCAACTGTGGCAGTCCCTCAAAGCCGAGCGCGCCGTTGCTGTTCAGGCCCGTGCAGCGCAAGTAGCCGTCCGTGCCGATGGCGCAGCCGTGGTCGGGTCCTAGCGCGATTTCGGCGGTCGACCCGTAGCCGGGGATAGCGACCGGCTTGGTGCGGTTTTGGGTTGTGCCATCGCCCAATTGCCCGTTGTCGCCGACGCCCCAGCACCAGGCGGTCTTGTCCTCGGCAATGGCGCACGTCGAGTTGCCTCCCGCAGCGATGGCGATCGCCTTGCCAGAGAACGCGACCTGCACAGGCAACGCGCTCTGCTGGTTGGTGCCGTTGCCCAGTTGGCCAAAGCCATTGGCGCCCCAGCAGCGCACGGCGCCCTTGTCGTCCAATGCGCAACTGTGCGAGTGCCCCAAGGCAATCTGCACTGCGCCCGTCACATTGGCCACGAGCACTGGTTCGGGCCGGCCGCTGTTGTCGCCGGTGCCCAACTGGCCGCTGCCGTTGGCGCCCCAACAGACGACCTGCCCGCCGGTCAAGAGTGCGCAGGTATGGGTGTCCCCAGTCTTGACGGTCGCGGCCCAGCCGGCCACCTTGGCCACGCATTGGCCCGACTCGCAGGCCTTGCCCGCGCCACACGAACCACCGCCCGGCAGAACACCGGCGAGACACTGGCCCTTGGGCGCCGCGCAGAAATCCGCCGTGCACGGCGATCCGTCGTCGCAAGCCTTGGCTTTGCCGATGCAGGTTCCGGCGTTGCACGCATCGCCGCCGGTGCAGGCATCGCCGTCGCTGCACGGTGCGCCCGCAGCCGCATTTGGATGACTGCAGATGCCCTTGTCGCATTGGGGCACGGTGCAGTCGTTGCCGTCATCGCCGCAGTCGCCGGCCGTAGTGCATGGTCCAGTCAACGCGGGCAACGGGTCGCTGCCCATCACCGCCACGGTCGGGGTGTCGAGCGCACCGCCCTGGTTGCCCAAACCGAGTTGGCCGACGTTGTTCTCGCCCCAACACAGCACGCGGCCGGTGGTGTCCAGGCCGCACGTGAACAACTTGCTCGCCGCCAAGTGTACGAAGCGAGCGGCCGTCTTGACGGCCTGCGGGGTGGTGGCGTTGGCCTTGGCGCCGTTGCCGAGTTGCCCCTGGTTGCCCAGGCCCCAGCACCACGCCTTGCCTGCGGCGTCGATGGCGCACTGGTGCAATTCGCCGCTGTCGACCGATCGCCAGGTGTTGGTGCCGCTGACCGCCAAAGCACCCGGACGCTCCAGGGTCTTGCCATCGCCGAGTTGGCCGTAGCCGCCGCCGCCCCAGCAGTAGACCTTGCCCAGGCGCAGGACGCAGGCGTGCTGGTCGCCGGCCGACAGTTGGCCTACTTGGTCGAGGTTGGGCACGACCACCGGCACGGTGGCCTGCGCCGGCGACACGCGGCCGAGCCGAAAGCTGTTGTTGTTGCCCCAGCAGCGCACCGTGCCATCGGCGCGGTTGGCGCAGGTGTGCAGGCTGCCGCCGACCAGGCCGACCACGCCATCGAGACCGACGACCTGCACCGGCTTGTTGCGATTTTGGGTGGCGCCGTCACCGAGCTGCCCGGTGTCGCCGCGGCCCCAGCAGTACACCTTGCCCGATTGACCGACGGCGCACGCGTGCATCTGGCCGCCGCCGAGCGCAGTCGCCGCCTCTGACAGCGCGGCCTTGACCGGCAACAGCGACCCCTGGTTGGCGCCCTGCCCCAACTGACCTTGGCCACCTTGGCCGAAACAAAACACCTCGCCCTTGTCGGTCAGCGCACAGGTGAATTCGTCTCCGGCCCACAGCGCGGTGGCGCCTGTCACGTTGGCCACCTGCACCGGCATGGTGCGCAAGGTGTTGGTGCCGTCGCCCAGTTGTCCGGCGTTGTTGTAGCCCCAGCAGCGCACCGTGCCCTTGACGAGGGCGCACGCATGGTTGCCACCGGCGACCAGAGCCGTGGCCCAGCCACCCGCGCCGCAGCCGTTGGCGCCGCACACCTGGCCGTTGCCGCACGCCGTGCCGACGGGTACGGGCGCCGCCAAGCATGCCCCTACGCCGTCGGCGCACAGGCCCGTCGTACAACCGCCGTCCTTGCACGGCAGAGCTGTGCCTTGGCACTTGCCCGCCTTGCAGGTGTCGCCCGTCGTGCACTGCGACCCGTCGTGGCACCCGGCCCCGTCGCTGGTGCCAGCGCCGTCGGTTGAGACGTGTTTGCACTGCGTATCGCCCGGCAGCAGCCCGGGGACGCAGGTCGCAACCGTGCAGGCGAGCCCGTCGTCGGCACAGTCGGCAGCAGTCGCGCAGTCGGCTTGCAGCCCGTCTGGGGCGGCGTTGCTGTCTTCCACTTCCACCGGAACCGCCACGATGTTGTCGACGAGGCCATTGCCCAGTTCCAGCGAGTTGTTGCGCCCTGCGCAGCGCACGGTGCCGTCGCCCAAGAGCGCGCAGGTGTGGCGCATGCCAGCGGCGAGGTCCACGATCTCACTGCCCAGCAGGGCGGGTGCGGGCTTGCTCTGGTCGGTGGTCCCGCCGTTGGCGAGTTGGCCGTGTGCGTTGTAGCCGGCGCACCAGGCGCTGCCCGCGCCTCGCCAGCAGACGTGCTCGCGGCCGACGGCGATGCGGTCGGCGGTGGCGAGGCCAGCGGGAACGACGGGAACCTTGCTGTCCAGCTTGTCGCCTTTGCCGAGCTGGCCAAAGCCGTTCCAGCCAAAGCACACCGGCGGCGCGTCCTTGCGGGTGGCGCAGGTGGTGTAGTAGCCGACGGCGAGGCTGGTCGCCCCCTGCAGGCCCGGCACCTCGACCGGCACGTTGGTCTGGTTCATCGCCGGCACGCCGATTTCGCCAAACGACGCCGTGCCCCAGCAGCTGAGCCGCCCGTTGCCGCGCAGGGCGCAGGTGTGGTTCTCGCCAGCGGCAATGGCGACCGCATCGGTCAAGCCGACCACCGGCGCGGGCACGTTGTGGCCGTTGGTGGTGCCGTCGCCCAGTTGCCCCGTGTTGTTGGATCCCCAGCACTGCGCGGTGCCGTCCTTGACCACCGCGCAGGCGTGGCGCTGGCCGACCGCGATGGCGGTGGCGTTGGTCAGGCCCTTGACGGCCGCCGGCTTGGTCTGGTCGGTGTCCGCGCCGTTGCCGATGGCCCCGTAGCCGCCGCGGCCCCAGCACACGACCTCGCCGGCGTTCTTGCGCAGGGCGCAATTGGTGTTCTGGCCGGCGGCGATCGCCGTGGCGTCGTTCAAGCCTGCGACAGGCACGGCAAACATGCGTTGCAGCTTGTCGCCCACGCCCAGCTCGCCGAATTGGTTGCTGCCCCAACACGCGACCTGCCCACCGGCCAGCAGGGCGCAGCTGTGACTCTCGCCCGCCGTCAGGCGCTCGGCCCAGCGCAACCGCTTGTCGGCGCAGGTGCCGTACGAGCACACCTTGCCCTGGCCACAGGCCGCGGATCCAGCCACTGGCGCCAATCCGCACCGCCCCGACTGCGCAGCGCACAAGTCGGTGGTGCAGACATTGCCGTCGCCGCACAGCTTGGCGGTACCGGCGCACACGCCCTTGGCACAGGTGTCGAAAAGGGTGCACAGGCTGCCGTCGTCGCACGCGCTGCCGTCGCTGGCCGCTTGGACCCCGCACTTGCCGCCGACGCACGCCGCCTGCTGGCATGGGTCGCCGCTGGCGCATTGGGCATCGCTGGTGCAGTTGCCGCCGACATTGCCGAGCAGGCTGCCCTTGACCGCCACCGGTTTGTTGTGGTCGGTGTTGGCGCCGTTGCCGAGCTGACCCTGGTTGCCGCTTCCCCAACAGGCGACCTGGCCGTTGGCGAGCATGGCGCAGGAGTGGTTGTCGCCCCCGGCCACAGCGACCGCCTTGGAACCCAGGGCAACGACCAAGGTCGGCAGGTTGCGGCTGGTGACCGTGCCGTCGCCGAGCTGACCTTGCCCGTTGAAGCCGAAGCACGCGACACCGCCGCTGGTCAACACGGCGCAGGTGTGAAATTGGCCGCCCGACGCGACCAACACCGGCAAGGCGCCCGGCATGGCCAACAGCGGCGTCGGCGTCTTGGCGTTGGCGTTGGCGCCGTGGCCCAGTTGGCCAAGGTTGCCGTGGCCAAAGCAGCGCATTCGGCCAAAGCGGTCGATGGCGCACGCGTGCTGCCGGCCGGCGCCCAATCCGGCGGTCGCGGGTGCGTTGACGACCCGCAGGGGCGGCGCCGTGTTGGGCGACCAGGGCGAGCCGAGGCCCTGGACGTTGGTGCCCCAACAGCGGGCGTAGCCATCGGTGCGCAGCGAACAGGCGAACGTGCCACCGGCAACGACGGCGAGGGCCGGCCCGGCTTCAGCGATGACCACCGGCTTGCCGTTGAATGGCACGGCCGGAACGCCCAGCTCGCCGCTGCTGCCCTGGCCCCAACACCACACCGACCCGTCGTTGCGCAGCGCACACGAAAAGTGGTTGCCGCACGCGACGGTGACCGCGCCGTCCACACCGCCGACGAGGACTGGCTTGCCGCTGGCGTTGGTGCTGCCGTCGCCCAACTGGCCGACGTGGTTGGCGCCCCAGCACGCGACCTTGCCGCCGACGAGCACTGCACAACTGTGGCGGTCGCCAGCGCCGACGTCCACGGGTTCGCCGGGCAGCGCAACATCGACCGGCACATTGCTGTTTTGGGTTCCGCCGTTGCCCAGTTGGCCGAACTGGCCACTGCCCCAGCACCGCAGCTTGCCATTGGCGACCGCGCAGGTATGGAACTGGCCCGCGGCGATGCGCAGGGGCTTGCTGACCATCGGTTTGCACTGGCCGACACTGCACGCTTGGCCGGGACCGCAAGGGGTCGCGTCGGCGACCGGTGTCAGTTGGCATTGGCCGTTGACGCAACTGTCGGCCGTGCACGGGTTCTGGTCGTCGCACGGCGCGGCGCAGACCGGCGGGTTGGTGTCGGGGGTCGCGTCGGGCGCTGCGTCTCCTGCGCTGTCTTGCCCGGCGTCTTGGGTGGTTTCCACGGCGGTGTCGGTCACGGTTTCGGCCTGCGTGTCCTGCACGGCATCGACGGTCGCGTCCTGCACCGTTTCGGCGGCGGTGTCCTGGGCGGTATCGGCTGCGGTGTCGAGGCCAGTGTCGATGGCCGCGTCGGCGGCGGTGTCGGGCGCTGTCTCCGCGGCCGTGTCGGGCACGGTTTCAGCACCGGTTTCTGCCACTGTCTCGGAGGCCATGTCCTGGACCGTGTCGGTGACAACGTCGGCCGCCATGTCCTGGACGGCGTCGCTGCTGTCGCCGGCCATCGCGTCCGCGGTCGTATCGGCCACCGCGTCGGCGGTTGTGTCCATGGCGGTGTCGGCCAAGGGCACGTCGGTGCTCACCTCGGCGACGGTTTCGGCAACTGTGTCGAGCCCGGCATCGGCCGTCGTGTCCGCGCCGCCGTCGGTATCTGGGCCGGGGGCGGCGGTGTCGTCCCCGTCGGCGCTGCCGGGGTCGGCAGCGATGTCGGCCGCCGTTTGGTCTGGGTCGGCCACGTTGGCATCGCTGGCATCGTCGGCGTCGCCCGCGCCGCCGGGGTCGGCGGGGCTCGGGTCGGCCACTGCGACCTCGGTATCGGCCAGGTCAGGCAGTTCGGGCAAGGGACCGAGTTCGGTCACTGTGGGCGCGTCGCTGCCGTCGCCTGTGTCGCTGTCGTCGCCGGTATCGCTGTCGTCGCCGGAATCGCTGAGGCCGCCGTCCTCAGGGGAGACGCCATCTCCTGTCGCGTCCGCGGCCTCGCCGTCCGCGCTGTCGTCGGCGTCGCCGTCCGCGGCTGCACTGTCGAGTTCTTCGGTGGCTGAGCCGTCGCCGACGTCGGCGTCTCCCGCTGCGAGGTCGAGATCCGCGACTTCTGGAACCGCGCCGTCAACGCCCAACTCGGCTGCGGCGACATCGGAACCACCAGCGTCTGCCAGCGACAGGCCATCGACCTTGCCGTCCTGCCCGGCCGCATCGCTGCCTGCTGCACCCGAAATCTGCAAGCGGTCGTCGTCGCAGGCCCAGAGCGCCGCGAGGATGCCGAGAACTGCCACCCGACGCCGCCAGTTGACCGATCCGCGCATGGCCAGGGCCCTCCAGAAGCGGGCAGTCTAGCCGCGGCGCCCGGGGAGGGCAACGGCAAAAAAGGCAGGGATTCACGGCGGGTTGTCAGGCCGGAGGTTCTCGCCGCGTTCCCCTTCGCGACGCATTCTCCTGCCAATGCAGCCTGCGCGTCTCGGCGCCAGATGCACAGTTCAATGCTCCGTACCCGTGCCTGTCCGCGCGCGCGACCCGTGCCCGACCAACAACCCCGTCGGGCCGCCCTGCGGGCGTCAACGCCGGCCCTCACCCGCCATGTAGTCGGTCGCGCGAAAGCGGCCGATGACATCCAGCGCAGGCACGAACACCTCGTCGCGCTCTGGATACAGCACGATGTCGTGGGCAAAGTCGGTGCCGACGACCAAAAGCAGCGCATCGTCGGCGCTCTCGTTGACCAGGTGGTGGGCGCGCAGGTCGCCAGGCGCCCAGTGCAAGGCGTCGCCAGGCTGCAGGACAGTGCGCTCTGGCTCGCCGCCGAACACAGCCGCCCGATTCTTGCGCTCGCCCTGCCATTGCCGCAGCGTCGGCCGCCCGGCGACGACCAGAACGATCTCCTCGTCGGCCAAGTGCGCGTGGATGTCGGCGGTGCGGGCGCCTGGCGGCAGCCGGTCGAGGTTGACGAACACCGACGTCGCCCCGGCAAACCGCGACAGCGCGCGGCCGAAGCCTCCGTGGCGGCCGAGGGATTTTTCGGCCGGCTGGTCCCTGCGCACGACATGGCCGGGTCGGTCCACGTCCGACAGCCGCAGCGCAGGATGGGGCATTTGCGCCAACGCCGCAGCATAGTGGGCGTCCAACGGCAACTCTGACTGGCCGCGCGCGGTCATCACACCGACGCCCGCGCCGCGCAACAACACCTTGCCACTTTCAGGATAGTGCGCGATTTCCTGGGCGTGGCGGCCCGACGCCACCACGTACCTGGCCGGACGGTCCCCCGTGTTGCTGGTCTGGTGCGCCGGCCCCGTACCGGGCAACCAGGTGACGAGCTCGCCAGCGTGCAGCGAAAACGTCCTGTGGACGCCGCCGTGCCATTCGCGGATGGTCAGCGTGCCGTCCAGCACGTACAGATGCTCTTCCTCGTACTGGTGGCGGTGCAGCGGGCAAATGGCGTAGCCCGGCGGCAGTTCCTCCAGCGTCCACCCCAAGTGGCGGAGCGACCACAGGTCGAAGGCGACGCGGCGGCAGCCGAACCCGTCGGCACCGAGCTCGTCGAGCCAACTGGCAGAGGCTGTGGACAGCAACTGGGCAGGGCCGGGCACGGTGGGCTCGCGGTGCGGCATGGCGCGCGGTCAGCATCGCGCCATTCGTCGGAGCTGGCAAGCCGCGCAGAGCCGGCAAGCGATGACGCCCCAGCGGTCAGGCCAGGATCGCCGCCGACTGCGCCGCGGCATCGTGCGAGACCGGCTTGCCATGCGCAGGCAAGACGACCGAAGGCGGCTGCGCGGCGAGCCTTGCGCGTACGTCGGCCTTCCACGCCACCTTGTCCTTGAGGTACACCAGCGCGGGCAGCGGGTTGAAGCGATAGCCCGGGCCCCCGCCGAAAAGCCGCATCACCAGGAGCGGCAAGAAGGCCACGTCGCTCGCCACGGTGTTCGAGATCAGGTCACCGACGAACCACAGGTGGGCGTCGTCGGCAGTGCGCACGCGAACCACCAGGTCGGGCGCCTTCTGGCCGGCGGGCTCGACCAGCGCGATGCGGTCGCCTGCCTTTGCCGCGAGGGCGCCGATGCCCTGGTACGCAATGCCCGGCGACTGCTTGGCCAAACGGGCCCAGGCCCCCTCGGGTGCGTAGCTGACCGCAGCAGGGAAGCGCTTGCGCCACGCCGCCTGGCCGAGGTGGTGGTAAGCGTTGGGGGCGACCAGCGCCGAGACGCCACCCTGCCCCGCCAGATGTTCGAGAACGCTGTCGGGGGCGCGGCAGGCCGGGCTGACGACCATCCATGATCCGTCGTCCAGGCGCGCGGCCATCGTGTTTGCGGTACCGAATCCGAAGGAATACTTGAGGCCCAGCACGCTGCCGTCGGCGCACAAGGGTGTCCACTGGTGCAGTTCCATGCGATCGCTCCCGCCCGGGGCGCTGGTCGTTGGGGGGACAAGCCAGCGCCTGGGGCGAGCATGAGGTCGCGCTCCGGGGGGTGTCAAGGGTGGGGCTTCACCAGGATCGGAACCATTGCCCGCCGACGTCCCAGGCCGTCCGGACTCCGTCATCGTGCGAAGCGGCTCGCCGCGAGCGCCTCTGGCCGGGCGTCCATGGAGGACTACCGGGCCCATCCAATTTACGGCCTACCGTGGCGCCGACCGCCTGCTCAGACCGAAAAGCGGCGGCCATGCGCGGTTCTCCGGGTCCATGGACACCAAGGTGGCGTGCACCCTTCGGGAATGCATCCAACTTGGCACTGGCAGTGATCGGGTCGCGGCAGCGCAGCGGTCACGGTCGTCAGCGGCGCTGGCGTGGTGGTCGCAGAATCGCAGTCGCAGCGACCGGGGCGGCGGGGGAACGAATTGCGGGTGGGGACGGTCATGGCCGGCCGGGCAAAGTCGCGTGCCCTGGGCTGCGTATCGAGGGCCGCTTGACCTGAGCGCACACAACCGTCGGGGTCCTTGTTGGTGTTGGCAAGGGACCCAGTCGACGCGCGCACCATGGCGCTGAATGCAATGTGGGTTCTAGGACATGTGCTACGCGACAATGGCGCCGAGCAACCGCGTGACCGGCCGTCGAAACGGCAGCGACAGCAGCGGAATCGCTTCATCCGCAGCCCGCTGCGCGCGCTCAACGGCCAGCTTGGCATCGCCACCACCTTTTCTGCCCTCCTGGATGCCGAGTGCTGGCCTGTCCGGCCTTGCCAGCAGATCGTTCAACCACAGCACCGCGCGCCAGTCAGGTAGCACCTGGGTTGAGGACGGTCGCACGAGAACGCCGAGCACCGCCGACCGCACCGCGACGCCCTCGGTGTGGACGCCATCGGCCACGGTGAACAGGTAGAGCGATTCGTGTGCGGCATCCGTGGCAGCCACTGAAGTCACCTCGTCGCACGCCGCCGCCAGCGCACCCTCGATCACTGGCACGCCAGTGCCCAGCAGTCTGTGGGCGTCCTCTCCGGCACGGTGGCGCTGGAAGTGGACGCGCTCATACCGCTCGCGCACGAAGAACCTGGGGCCGCGCCACTGCGCCGGCGTCTCGAAGGTCAACAGCCCGTCTCCCGACTCGAAAAGCCGCTTGCCGTTGGCGCGTAACGCTGCCCGCAGGAACGGCACGAGGTCCGGCAGGTCCAGCTTGGGGATCGTCGGAGCATCCACGCCAAACTCGAAGCGAGCCGTGTGGCCAACAAGTGCTTCCACGGCGGTCACCACCTCCTTGCCGCCAAGGGTAGCCGATCGCGCATCGAACCATTGGTCGACGTCGGCGATGGCCACGTCGACCGCGCCCGCCATCAATTCGGCGAATGCCGCAGGTGGCGCCGCCCCCAAGACGAGGCCATGGATGTCCTCGGGCGTCGCTTGGACCCCGCGAAATGCCAGCGCAATGCGGTCCAGTTTCTCCAGCAGCTTGGCCCAAATCCGGCCCTCGACGGTGTCCGGGTTGCGCATCATGTGAATGTCGACCGGATGCTTCTGGCCAAAGCGGTTCAGGCGCCCGACCCGCTGATGCATCCGCATTGGATTCCACGGCAAGTCATAGTGGACCAGGGTGTGGCAGTTGTCCTGCAGGTCAATGCCTTCACCTGCGGCCTCCGTTGATACCAGAAAGCGAATGCGACCTTCGCGGAACGCAGCTGCGGTGTCCGCGCGGTTGCTGACGCGCCTGACCAACAGCTTGCTTTCCCGGTCGGGCAGTTCCAGGTAGCCATCGCCATTGATGAAACTAACCGCTCCTGAGCCAAACCGTGCAGCGAGGTCGGCAACGATGAGCGCCTGCGTGACCTTGTATTCGGTAAAGATCAGCAGCGACGTCTGCGCCGGCAGTTCCGCAACCAGGGCCAACAGCACATCAAGCCGCGACTCGCGCTCCACCGCCGCTGCGGCCTCTACGAGTTCGCGCAGCGACGGCACCTCATCCTCGGCAATTTGTAGGCCGTCCATCCAGTCATCGATCTGGGCCTCTAGCCTTTCGCGCTCCGCCGCGGCGGCTTCCGATGGGTCGTCATCCAGCGCGTGCAATCTCGCCCAGGCCGCGTCAAGCTCCTTCTGCCGCGCCTGCCGCCCGCCTTCACCACTTAGACGCGCCAACCGCTTGCGCAACGCGCTGGCGACCGCCGCCACCGAACTCGCCGCCAGCTTCTGCAACGTGATGAGGACCAACATGACCGTGCGCTGGCTGCCGAGTCGCATCCGCTTGGCGAACACCTTGCCGCTGGCAATGAACGCCGTCAGCTTGTCGTAGAATGCCTGCTCCGCCGGGCCGTAGCCGTAGGTGCGATCGTGGACCGCACTCGGCTTGAACAGGCGTTCGCCGCGCATGTCGGTCACGTTCGCCTTGTTGTTGCGGATGACCACAGACGGCAAGTCGGGGAGCGCGTCTTCCAGCGCCATCTGAGGCTCGAAATGGCCAGGATCCAGCAGCGCCAGCAGGCTGAGGAAGCCGAAGTCCTTGCCACGGTGTGGCGTCCCGGTGAACAGCAGCATGCCGCCAATTAGCCGCTGCTCGTCCATCTTGCGCAGCAGTTCGAGGCCAAGCGTTTGGCCGCCGCGCTCGTCGGCGTTCAGGTGGTGGGCTTCGTCGACGACAACGAGGTCCCACGGCTCTGCCGTCAGGATGCGCTCCCAGCGCTTCTTGTGATCGAGGCGCAACGTATGCAGCGACGCGACGACCACCCGATGGGCGTTCCAGTAATCGGCGGCCGGGTGGTCCACGTCGGGGTTATAGGCGCTGCTGCGGATGTCGAACATCTCGCGCAATCGGGTCTGCCACTGCTCGACCAGCGAAGCCGGCGCGAGAACCAACAGCCGGTGGACAACCTTGCGGCCGAGCAGCGGCGACAGGATGAGGCCCGCCTCAATGGTCTTGCCGAGGCCCACGTCGTCAGCAATCAGCCACCGCGACGGCCAGCGCTGCAAGACGCGGTGAGCGACCCAAAGTTGGTGCGGCAATAGCTTGACGCGAGACCTCGAGAAAACGCCCCAGCGGTCGCTGGTCGAGCGGATGGCGTGGGCGAGCAGCTTGGTGCCCACCACGAGCGGCGTGCCCCACATGGCGCCGGCCAGCGCTTCCTCGGGGGCGGCGATCGGCCGTGTCTCTGAGGAGAGAACCTTGAGGATGGCGCCGCTGTCGAACTCGACGACCAGGATGTCGCCAGTGTCGGACAAAACAGTACCCTGGCCGTGGACCGTGTGGTGGAGGCGAGTGGGCATTGGTGGGCCTAATCGCGCAGCAGGACGTAGGCGTCGAGCTCGAGGGGGAGCTTGCCCAGGCCGTGGAAGTCGGCGCGGTCGGCGCCGATGAGGCCAGCGAGCCAGTCGTGGACGCATTCGCTGGTGTACTGCTCGGAGCTTCGGTCGGCGAAGTAGCCGAGACGGCGGAGGACGTTGGTGAGAATATGGCCGGGTTCGTAACCTTGCCGCCGCGGGTCTGACTGGGACTGCGACAGAGGCAGCACGCCAAAGTACTTTAGTTCTCCCAAGATCCACGGCAGGCGGTTCACCGCCCCCGCCATCGCCGGGACATCGGCGGAGTCCGCATCGCCGGAAAGGCCGGGGTCGGTGGCCGGCGAGAGTGCCTCCGTTCTGCCTTGGCGCAAGGACTCTGCGTAGACTTTCCACCACTTTGTGGCGGCGTACATGTCCGGAAGAACTCGCATCCAGAAGCCGTAGGGGCGATAGCCTCCCATGCGATCGCGGCTCCATTCGTCGAGGAAGTCCGTCCACGTGCCATCGGGCGCGTCATCGCCAAATAGCCGGTCGAACCATGTGCTACCCAGACGCCGGGAACGTCGCTTCAGCAGTTGCTCGGCGAACCCACGGTGCTGTTCGCCCTTGAGTCCAAGGCCTTGCACGTGGGCGAGCAAGAACAGGACCATCCAAGCCCGCTTGGTTTCCGCCATGTTCCAGTCGCCCTTGAGCCAAGCCCCGATTTGCCGAGGTTGGTCCGGGTTCCAATCCCGGGGCCAGAGTTCCTTGCGCAGCGCTTGCAGGCGCGTTAGCCGGTGGTTCTCCTCGGCCCAGGTGTCCCACAATTCGCAGAGTCGCTTCTGCGCCTCGGTATGGGAGACTGGTTGACTCGGCGGCTGCGGGGGCGGCGGCTGCTGCCAAGTCTGCAGAGGGCCGAAGAGACCAATTTCGACGGTCTGCGACTGCCCGGGTACCAGCCCAGCTCGACCCGCTGCGGCCTGCCACTCCTCTCTTGTCCTCGCCCATGGCAAACAGCCACGGTCTTTGACGGCCTGGCAGACTTTAGCGCCCAGCGTTCCTTCCGCCAAATACCTCGCGGCAGCACTCTGGCGAGCGACCGTCTCGGCAGCGCCCGCCCACGCCGCCAGCAGCGCCGCATCCGCCCTCAGCTCGCCCCGTAGGCGTAGGAACACATCCAATCGGCGCGCTTGCGCCGCAACCTCGGCAGAAGCAACCGCGCTATCTGGTGCGAAAGCACCGCGCAACAACTCGTCGTCGAAGCTCTCGGGCTTGACAGTCAACGCATCCTTGCGGGTCGCAGCCTCCGGCGGCAACAGCAACCCGGAAATGAGCGACTGGCCGCCTCCGCGCGCGGTCAGCGTCAGCCGCGACGCCCACGCCTCGAGGGCGCTCGGCTGCCCCTGCACTCGCGCACCCTCACTGTTCACGCTTTCCCAGCAGTCCTGCGCAGCCAGCGGCGCCAGCAAGTCCAGGTGATCCGCCGACAGTTGCTCGCTACGGGGGGCCGACCAGGCGCTCAACTGGCCGACCACCTTGAAATCGCGCCTCTGCACCCGAAGCAGTCGCGACAACACTTCCGCCACTTCAGCGGTCACTACGGAACCCGCGCTCGCCCGCAATTCGGGAATCGCCGCAAGGAGCCCTTGCACGCCGTGGCTCGCCGCCGCCTGTGAAGCCACGAAGATAGTGCCCTGTGCTGCAATCGGCCCGACTAATGCTGGCCACGGCGCGTCGAGCCCAGACGGCACCACGGCTAGTGTGCTGCTGAGCTTGCCTAGGCCGCGGTCATTGGCGTGCAGCCGCTGCAGCAATTGCAGGCGGTCGGCCACCGGCTGGCCGTGTAGGCCGCCGGCCAGGATACTCCAGATCGCGCCCACGAAACGCGACGGACTTTCCTTGCAACCGAGGACTGTGCTCGCCTCACCATCACTCTGCACCGCCGTCACCAGTTCAGCCAAGGCCTGCCCGAGCTGTTCGCCGAGCCCGTCGAGAACCTTCGTCGACTCCTCCGCCTTGAAGTCCACGCGCACACGGCCGGTGTCCAGCTTGAAGTCTCCGTTGAGGCAATAGCCCAGTTCCCAGTCCTCTTCGGTCGGGGCGACTACCCAGAACGACGGTATTTCTTTCGGCATCGGCGTAGGAATGCCGTTGTCCAGCGCGAACAGCACCGTGCGCAGGGTGCGCGCGGGCTTAAGCGGGCGGTAGCGGAGCAGCCGAACTGGCCAGCCACTATCGCCAACAACGACCGCTGAGGTCGACACAGACCAACCTTGGACGCCGGGCACGTCCACGGCGTCAAACCCAACGCGCCCGCCGTGCTCGACCGGCACTTCAATTGCCATGACTTGCCGGGCCATCGCCGTCAGGACGGCCGCGACTGGCCGAAGGCGGCTGAACACCTGTTCGAGCAAGTACGCGGGGTCAAACTCGACAGCCAAGGGCAGTGTGATCGTCGTCGGCAGCATGCCTTCGACTTCTTCAGCCGCAATCAGCGCTGGCGTCCGGACCTCGTTCGGGACTAGCGCTGCATCGAGGCGAAACGCCAAGGTGCCCGAACGGACGACAGGGTCGTCGCTGATCATGTGTACAGACTTGAAACCCAGGCCAAACCGGCCCGTGCACTGCACGCCGCCGGTCTCCGCTTCACCCCCGCGCTTGGCGCTGACATGGAAGCGCGCCATGAAGTAGAGGTCATTATCCCATTGATTGGCCTTGCCCTCTGGGAAGGCGCTACCGCCGTGCTCGTTGATGACCCGGCCCCAGTGCGTGAACACAAGCGTAGGGCTGGCGGCGCCCTGGATGTGAACCACCTCGACCCGGACGGTGCGCGCGGCCTCCGGAAGCATGGCAAGGCGCGACATCACCATGCGCTGTTCCAGGGCATCATCGGCATTCTGCAGCAGTTCCAGTAGCACCGATGCCGGTGAGTACGCATAGGTCTTCAGCATCGCGCGCACACGGTTTCTCAGTGCCGACGCCACGAGTGGCTTCGCGACCAAGTCTGCCAGTTGTTCAGGAGCCCTGCGGATTTCACTGTCGAGGCGCTGGCGTTCGTTGTCGCTCGCCGAGTTCAGGCGATCGAGCTTTGCACGCCGGATGCGTGCAAGAAACTGAACCACTTCCGCGAGCTTCGGGTCATCGTCCAAGCGAAATTCCGCGAGCTTCTCCGGCAGGCCGTCGAGAAGCAGTCCGCGCGCCGGGCCGATGTCCACCTGCGATCCTGTACCGACCCGCGTCCACCAGGTTTCAAACGGCAACTGTGCAAAGCGCTGGGCGCCAAGAACCGCACGCGCAAGTGCAACCGCAGTGTCCTTGAGAACCTCAGCCCGCTGCGCGGCATCCAGTGACGCAAAAGCGCACTCGCGCAGGACGATGTCGATATGCGGGCGGCGGATTCTTCCGAGTTCCTCAATCCAACGGCGAGGGTCGCCGTCAAGGAGGTGGCAGGCCGCTTTGCCGAGGCGAATGCAGATTTCGCCGCCGCAGAGGCCGGGTACAGTCGTTTCGTCGGCTTTGGACCGGGACAACTGGAAGTGCACTTCGCCCGCATCGGCGAACGGGTCCGGCACCACGCCCAGCCCACGCCGAACGTCAGAAGCCCTCTGCTGGCCCAACCAGTCTTCGACGGCCCTCACAAGGCCTGCACTACCAGTCAGCGAGAACACAGCGCCGAGGACCGACCGCTGCACAGTACCGGCCACGCACTTTTCGATGTGGCTGACCACTTGGTCTGGGCTCAGTTCGCGGCGGGGTTGGCCTCGGGCATCGCTTGCTGCTGGTGGCGCCAACCCAAGCTCGTCGACACCAAGCCACTCGCGAACACGCGCGTGCGGCACGTAGCGGCTTGGCACCCCAGCCAGGGCCGTGGTCAGTTCGTTGGCCAGCCGCCAGCGCCCGTCGGCAGTCAACACCTTCAAGTTGGCCAGGAATGTGCGGGCCAGTGACGACTGGACGGTCGTCGCAAGTGCAAACCAAGCCTCAGTCAAGGCTTCCGCTTGATCAGCCCTGGCACTGGGCACTACGGCGTTGAGAGTGGCCGCCCAGTCGTCTGGCTGCATGCTGCCGGCCAGCCGCTCGGCAAGCGCTTTGATGTCGCCATGGTTGCAGCCATCGCCGGCGGCAAGTGCCTGGACCAGCGCCCAACCCAGGCGCTTCTGGCCCAGCGGCAGGTGATCACGCAGGACGGGCCACTGCGCCGGACCGAGCACGAGGCCGAGAGGGACTGTGACCCAAGCCGGCGGCACCCGGAGCGCGTTTCGCCCCACCACGTCCGTCAGCCCGATTGCCACACCGCGCTGATCGTTCAGGGCCGCGCACACCGCTCGAAGTTCCTCGGCGATGTCGCTGACAATTGCTGACGCCAGTCCGACCTGTGGTGCATGCAAGTCTCGAACGAGCCATTGCACCAACGGCTGCACCTCGGGCTGGCAGGCAATGTTGTCCAAGACATCTCGCGGTGCGACACCGCATTGCGCACCAAGCGCATTGCCGATCGGGATCCACGAAATCGTAGCGAGGTCCTTCCGAATCCCATTGAAACACGGGTGAAGCGGTAGAGAGGTACCGGTCACGGAGCGCAACCCACAAAGGATCGTTGCCGCAATCTCGTGCGGATAATCATGGCAAAGCGCGACCTCGACGAGCTGCACGGCGGTGAACTCATGCAGCCAACGCGTGTAGTGCTCCTGCACGCGTTGGTCGTTGCTGGACTCGATGATGTTCACGCCAGTGGCGACTTCAAGGGGAACGTCGATGCCGGAGCGAAACGTACTCTTGGGATCAAGCGCGACGAGCGTCCCCTTGTTTCTGTGTGCCAGAACGCGGTGTAGCGGTAGCGCGAAAAACAGGTCACGGTCTGCGGTCGCAATGTGCAGGATTGCCAACCGCTCGGCTTCGGACAGTCTCGCAACGGCTTCGGCCGAAGGTTGCCCCCGCAGCAGGTCCAGAAGCACGCGATCGGATGCAGGCGCAATCCGTAGGTCTTGGAGTTCGGGGGGCCTGAGCGCGGCCGGGGTTTCCTTGGGGACCATACACCACGCTTCGCTGCGGTTGCGCAGTACGGCCCTGAGTGCCATTTCCAGCAACGGGTCCTGTGGCTCCACCCAGAGCATGGTTGCCATGTCGTCGATGCGCTGCGCGTCGCCGTGGGCCAACAACCGCAACGCACTCTTGCGCTCCTGGGCATCGAAGCTGTAGGCCGCAGCCAACTTCGCGAACAGTCCTGTGCGTTCAGACGGAGCTTTGGCCACCCGCTCCGCCTGCGCCAACACCGCCCGCGCCACGCATCGAGCGTCACCTCCCCAATCCCGTCGATCGGCGAACCGGCAAACTGCACAACGCAGGGCAGCGGGTTGCTATCCGGCAGGGCGTCGGCTAGTGCGGTCACAAGGTCGCGGTCCTTGTCCTGCAGGGCCTTTCCGATTGTCGTTGTTGCCTCGTCATCCCTATCGCCGCGCGGCGACAACAAGAACACGTTGCAGGACGCAGCGCGCTTGTGGAGTTCTGCGACCGACAACAAGACCTCGCCGCCCTTTCCGGGCGTCCACGCCGGGATCAGCGGCAGATCACGGAGTTCGGGCGATCGCAAGATGCGATCCAGGCCAACGACGCCCACGAGGTCGCGTGTCAGCAAGCGCCAGCTTGCGGGCCCGATATCCTTTTGCACGTCCGCGCGCTCGGCGTCTTGCGTGCGGGTTACGAGCGTCGGGAGCAACTCGGCACACGCCCTGCGCACCGCTTCGCTGGCCCGCTGGCCCGACCACTCGCCGTCCGGCACCAGCAGCAGCCGCAATCCGCCGTTGCGCGCGAGCCGCGCCACGGCCGGAGCAGCACCACGCGACACGGAAAGCCGGTCGACGGCGAACTGGTCCAGCCACGCCAGCAGCTCTAGCTGGTAGGTGTCGGCCTCGGGGTCAGACTTCAACTGCTCGCGCGAAGCCGGCCGCCAGCCTGCAGCCTGCAACCGCAGCGCCCACCGCAGTGCCGGTGCAGACGGTGCTTCGCCATTGTCCAAGTTGGCCAGAGCGTTCGCGCTCGGGAACGTCGCGCGGAGGCAGCGCAACACAGCGAGCCGCTCATCGGCCGTCGCTTGCGCTCGATCGGGCAATTGCGCCAGCACGATGTCGAACTCCTGGGCCGTCCATCCGGGCAATTGACCTGCAAACTGCGGGACCAGGAAATCTGCGACCGCGAGGCGGACGCCAAGCGTCGCGGCGGCGTTCACCAACGCTTTGCGCAACGCCTGCTGACGCTCAAACTCCGACCAGCCGCCGAGCCGCCGAAACTTCTCCCGCTCCGCAACGGGCACGGCAACGTGCTCGATCGCGGCCACGAGCTCAGGCAGCAGCACATCCCGCACCGTTACCTGCGTGGGCGAAATCGACAGGGATTTGAGCGAGTTCCAAACGGCGCGCAGTTGACTGACTGCGGCGGAGTTCGCGATCGGCAGCGCCTGCGCGAGGACCGCCGGTAGCAGCGGCAAGCACGTCTGCTCGATCACCTCGCGGTTCCACTCCGAGTCAACGCGGCTCTCCTCGCCGCCCGCGGTCCAGCCGTAGACGGACTTGCGATCGGGTGTGAGAAACACGTAGCCGTGCAGCACCAAATCGCAAGCCAAGTCGCTGTGCACTTCTTTGGCAACGCCGGAGTCCGCTGCCGGCCGATAGCTCACGTCCAGCGGCAAGAAGGCTGCCCAGCGGGCCACGACCCGCGCCTGCAGGGCCGCCGGCCAGCGCACCAGGGTGACGGCGCCGTGACCCAGTGCCTTCCGAGGCCTGTTCTCGTACTTTCCTGGCACGTCCTCGCACTCCTCCATGTCCATCGGCCAACCCGGCTTGCCGCGAAGCTCGCGACCAACCGGCGCCGTGGATTCCCGCCCAGCGACTTCGACCTCCCACGGCTCGGCGCCAAGCTCCCCGACGGTGATCTTGAACCTGAACTCTCCTTCCCAGTTCGGCAAGTCCTTGCCGGCCACGGGCTGGTGCCGCCCCAGCCGGCCCGCGGCCTTCGGGTTCTTCGCCTTCGCCGTCTGCGAGCCTGCTTCAGCCTGTGTGTCCGTCGGCGCGAGCGCAATCCTGTAGCCGCCCTTTGGCCAACGCGCCTCAAGCACTTCCAGGTGCCTGCACTGCGCGATCACCAGCACATGCTCGGGCAGCACTGGCGCATGTCCACCGCTGCCGTCCACCTGCCGCTTGACGGCCAGGACCTTTGGCAGGTCGGCTCTGTTCTGAGTCCACTGAAAGTCGGCAAGCCGCATCGCGCCGCGGTTCAGATGGGCCTCGATCCGCAATGGCGCCACAAACAACAGCCCATTCGCGTAGCCCGTTTTCTGGTCGAGGCACTTGTGCAGCGTAGCCGCCATGGCCTTCTCGTCCACCTTGGCCAACGCCTGCCATGCAGGGTTCACGGGATCCTTGCCGTCGGGGCGCACGTACGGGTTCACAACGCCGAAGTGCAGTTCGTCGCCTGAGGCGCTGCAATAGAGAAACGTCTCGCACCAGTGGAAGATGCTCTTGAGGCCGAGGCCGAATCTGCCGACCTTCTCCGCGGCGGCCTGTTTGTTGCCGCCCGAAACCCGGTGCAGTGCCTCGATGTCTCCGAGATGGACGGCGCCGTCGTTCGCGACCAGGAGCAGCGGGCCCTGCAAGAGCGGGTTCTTTGCGTCAGCGAGACCCCCAGGCACGTATTCGATGACCAACCGCCGCGCCTGTGCGTCGTCGGCGTTCTGCATCATCTCGCGGACGAAGGAGTCGGCGGTGTAGCCGTGCTCGAGCAAGCTGCGGATCGTGCGGATCGTCTCGTCCGCCGCCGCAACCAACCCAGTTTTCCTCGTCGCCATGGCGCCCTCACAATGAGTGTCGACGCCGGAGAGCGTGCAGCGGCATGAACGCAGCTGTCAACCATGGGTGCGCCGGGGAAAAGGGCGATCGCAAGGTCCGCAGCCCTGGATCCGGGGCGAAACTGCAAAACGGTTTTGCCGTCTATGCACTTGCATCGAAGCGCACTGCCGGCGATCCGCACCCGCCAATTCCAACGCCCCGTGCCGAAACCCCGCGACCGTGCCACCCTCGCAGGTCCACGCCGCCCGAGCGGCAGAGGCCATGGCCCACGATGCCAGGCCAGTTCAACACCGCCGGCCCCAACGACGTCGCCAAGCACGACACCTTGCCGCCTTTGGGCCGGATTCCTGCCGACCCGAAAGCGCTCGTCGAGAGCGAGAGCTACTTCGTCCTGCACGCGCCGCACCAGTCGCGCAAGACTACGTCACTGAAGGCGTTTGCCGACATCCTGACCGCGGACGGCCGATGGGCGGCGGTCTATGCCACGCTGGAGGAGGCCAGCGAAGTCGAGGACCCTGCCCAGGCGCTGCGCCAGGTTATCGACACCATTTCGCGGTCCAGTCGCGCCTACTTGCCGCCGCAAGAGCACGCGCCACCAGCAAACGCGTTCGCCAACGAACCAAGCCCGCTTGGCTCGATTCTGGTGCAAGGGTGCGCGCAATCGCGCCGTCCGCTGGTGCTGATTCTCGACGAAACCGACGCACTCGCGGCTGCGCCACTGACGGCGGTGCTGCGGCAAATGCGGGCGGGCTACCTGCAACGCGACAAGGTGGCGTTTCCGGCCAGCGTTTGCCTGTTCGGCGCGCGCAATATCAGCGACTACAAGGCCGCGTCTGGCGGTTCGCCGAACCCGGGCACGGCGTCACCGTTCAACATCAGCCGCGAGGCGGTGACCGTGGCGTACTTTACCCGCGATGAGATCGCCGAGCTGCACGGCAAGCACACGGCGACGGCGTGGGTCGGCTCGCTGTCCGGCTGCGGCTGGGGTGCCTTTGCCCGGCGCGGACGAGACCGTGCGGCCGGTCGGTTGTGGCGGCGCGGCGTACCGGACTGCTCTCGACGCGCTGCTTGCGCGCCTGCCGACCTGCGACCTGGCGCTGGTCGTGGCCGGCGGCGATGTGGTGCGCGGCGATCCGCTGGGGCGCCTCGGACCGTCGCTTGCGGGCCGCCGGTCCTGCAAACCCGCGCGGCAGATCGAACCACCAACCCAGGCGTCTGCCTGGCCCCGCGTCGCTGCCACGCGCGCGCCGCCCGACCATCTTGACACCCGCGCACCCGGCGTGGACCATGCTCGCGTTCCCTGACGCGGCCCCGCGCGGTTGAGCCGTGGGGCGGGGTTCACACCAAAGGAAGACCCGATGACCTGCACCCTCTTCCCTCAATGCGCGGCGAAGGCGCTCGCGCTGCTGGCCTTGGGCGCGCTGGCGCCGATGGCCGCCCTGGGTCAAAGTCGCGACGGCCCGGCAGCGGACACCGGTTCCGACACCGGCGGCGGCGGACTCGGCGACTTGTTCTTCGAGGACGCGCGCAGTCTGCTGCACAGCTACTCGGCGATCGGCGGGGTCTTCACCGAGCGCGGCCAGACCGAGTTCAGCGGCTGGAAACACGGTCACCCGCTGACGCCGGTCGGCACGGGCTTTCGCTATTACGAGCGCAATGGCTTCGTCTCTGGCACCATCGCGGCGATCGCCATCTCGCTTGCGGGTTCGGCGGCGGCCAGCGGCCCCAAGAAGGTCGAAAGCTGGGAGTCTGGCGGCTACCGGTACACGCGCACCACCTACTACAGCCCGGCCGAGCGGCAGGCGATGCTGGCGGCGACCAGCGCGGCGGCCAGCGGCATTTTCGGCGCCAAGCACCAGAGCTTCGACCTGCAGGTGTACTCCCGCGCGCTGGGCGGCAACGCGGAAGGCTACAAGGCGACGATGCTGTTTGGGGTTCCATTCGCGGACGGTCAGGGCATGTTCGACCTCGGGTTCGGCTGGGGCAACATCAAAACGGCGACCGGCGAGAACGGCCAGTACCTCATCACCAAGTACACCTACGCCGGCATGCCGTTCCGGCTGAACTACACCTTCGGCCCGTTGGTCGCCTACGCGCACTGGGACTGGAACTGGCTCGGCCACAGCAACGACACCGATTACAACAAGAAGGAGAACCACGGCGGCACGACCAGCGGCACCACCAAGACTGCGGGCAACACCACCGAGATTTCACCACTGGCTTTCCGTGGCGCTTCGGCGCCCAGGCGGCGCTCATCGGCCGCGTGTACCTCGAAGGCGTGGCGCTCACCCCGGGCCTGACCTCAGGCAAGTTTGGCTACAACCTGAGCTTCGGCGCGCGCTTCTAGCGGAGGTTCCCATGGGGCGGATTGCGGTCCGAGCGGTCGGCGGCGCTGTGGCTGTCGTGACCTTGCTGTGCATTGCGCCGGCCGAAGTCTGGGCCAAGAAGGGCATTGGCTGGGTGGGGTTGTCGCGCAACGCCAAGGTCGAGGGCGTGTGGGGCAGCAACACCTATGTCCAGGAAGACCCCAAGAAACCCAAGCTCGAAGGCACACAGTTGTGGGTCAACTTCGAGGGCGGCCACCTCGCCAAGGTGTCGCCGCTCGGCAACGTCGGCGGCATCGAGTTTGGCGCGATGCTCGGCTATGACGGCACCTGGTCCGATACGGAGCGCTTGGCCTTGGCCGGTGGCTTCGCCTACAACTTCCAGGTGGGCTTTCCGTTCACCCTGTTCCACCAGTTCTCGGGGGGCACCGAGGTGCTGCAACTGGCCGTCGCTCCAGGTTTCGGCCTGGACAACTTGCACGCCTACCTGTATCTCAAGGCCAAGGCCGCCTACTTGTTGACCGACGGCATCACCGCCGAGGCAGCCTGGACCTGGTGGCCGGGGCCGACCAGCCTCGCCATGGAGCGCGACGTCGGCTTCAACATCGCCAGCACCAAAGGTTCGGTCTACATCGGCCGCAGCAACGACACCGCCATCGAGATTTTTGGCGAGTACCTGTGGGGCGAGGAAGAGACCGAAAAGCCCGGTGCGCCGGTCAGCGGCGACCCCAAGGCCTTCGCCGGCAAGAACCCGTTCACCCAGACCACGCGCCGCGCGTGCTGCACCAACCTGCGGCTCGGCGTCGGCCTGGCGTTTTGACGAGGATGCCCATGCGTCTGCAACGATTGGGGATGGCGGCGGCCCTCGTCGCCGGCTGCGCCGCCTGCCTGCCGCGCCTGGAGGACCCGCCGCTGACCGTCAGCGGTGAAGCGCCGGTCGGCTGGAGTCCCGGCAAGCCCAGCGCCGTCGGCGGCGGCGACGCGGGTGCCGGAGCGGACGCGTCGGCTGCGGTCGCGCCGACCAAGTGCTCGGGAACCATGGGCACCGTGCCCACGCCGCAGCAGCCGACCCTGCGGCCGTGCGCCGTGGTCAATGTGGTCACGGCCGGCCTGACCGCGCAGCAACTGACCACGCTGTCGCTGACGACATCGATCGCCAACTTGACGGTGTCAAAATCCTCGGATTTTTCGGCCCTCAAGTCGTTGGTCCAGGTCGAAACACTGACCCTGGCCAACTGGAACGAGGCCACCGCCCACATTCCAGACACCGTCAATGTCACCGCCAGCGTCAGCGTGTCGGGCCAGATGACCAGCTTGACCGGTGGCGGTGGCATCAAGACCCTCAACGGGACGCTGTCGGTGTACCCGGCGCCCAAGCTCAAGACGCTGTTGGCGTTCCAGAACCTGTACGCCGCGGATCTCGTCACAATTCGCGGATGCCCGCTGCTGGCCGACATGAACACGTTCAAGCAGCTCCAGAACCTCAACGCATTCAAGCTCATGGACGTCAATGTGCCGAGCATCAAGCAGCCGACGCTCAACGTCGCCAAGCTGGCGTCGATCGAATTGGCCAACAATCCGAACCTGCCCGGTTTCTTCCTGTTCAATACCCTCAACCAGGTCGGCACGCTGGTGATTCAAGGCAACGGCACGCTGTCGCAGTTCTGGTTCAAGCAACTGCAGTCCATCGATACGCTCCACGTGGCGGGCAACCCAAACGTGGCGTCGCTCGACGACCTGGGCCAGTTCGTGCAGGTCAAGCAGCAACTGACGGTGTGCGATACGGCGCTGTCGGGGTCCAAGCTCGAGGCGTGGCGCCAGGCCCACGCGCCCAACTTGCAGTTCACCAAGTGCAAGAACGGTTGCACCGGCGCCGAGTGCCCGTAGGCGATGGCCAGCGACCGAAAGACCACCGTCGTCTTTGACACCTACGGCGGCACGGGTGGGCCAGGCGAGATTGTGCGGGCCGCGGCCCGCTTGTCGCGGCAAGGCGTCGCCCAGGTGGTGTTGGTTGGCGAAGTCGTCTACCTGCAGGACCAACTGGGCCTCCTGCCCTACGATCCAATGACGCTGCGCTTGGTTCCAGCGCCAGTCGCCTATCCGCGGCGCCCCGGCGACACGCTGGCGCAGGCGGAGGCGGCCGAGCTCGCCCTGCCGATCGCGATGGAGATGCTGGCCGAAGGCGAGGCCGACGCGCTGGTGACCGCGAGCCCACCCGAATTGGTGCGCGACCTGGCCGACCGCCACCTGGGGCGCTTGCCCGGCTGCGCGGCGGTGGCGGCGGCTGCCGTGGTGCCGACCATGCCCAGACAGGGCAAGGACGAGCCGCTGGGCCTTTTGCTCGACGTGTCTGGCCGCCGCACCACCGATGCGGAGTCGCTGGTGCAGTTCGCGGTGTTGGGCGCGACCTACGCCCGGGTCGTCACCAAGACGCCGCAGCCTTCTGTGGCGCTGCTGTCCACGGGGCAGGGCGCGCACGACGGTCCGCCGGAGGTGGTCGCGGCACACGAGCGCCTGACATCGCTGGCCAGCGTGCGCTTCGTCGGCAACCTGCGAGCCACCGACCTGTCGCGCGGGTTTGCCGACGTGGTGGTCACCGATGGCCTGGTCGGCCACAACGTGCTCGGGCTGCTCGAAGGCCTGACCGAGATGACAGTCGAGGCAGCGCGCTATGCGTGGAAGACCAAGGTGACATGGCGTCTGGGCCTGCGCTTGTTGGCGCAAGGCGTGGGCATGTTGCGCAAGGTCAGCGAATTCACGACCTACGGTGGCGCGCCGCTGCTCGGCCTGGATCGACTGGTGCTGGTGGCCAACCCGGACTCCAAGGAGGCGGCCTTCGCCAACGCCATCAAGCTGGCAGCCCGCTGCCGGGCGGCGGACTTGCACGGCCAACTGACCACCGCCATGGCGCCCTTCGCGACCGGGGGCCAGCCTTGAGCGACGCCGCGCCCGTCCCGCCCGAGGTCGTGTACCGCTGGGATCTCGACAAGACGTATCTCGCGACCGATTTTTCGACGGCGCGCGGGTTGTTGCAGGCGGCGGTCGAGAGCGCCCAGCGGCGGCGCACCATCCCGGGGATGCGTGCGCTGTTGAGCGCGCTGTGGCACGGCCGCGACGCCCGCCTGGTGGTGGTGTCGGGCAGCCCGACCTGGCTGCGTCGGCGCATCCTGACGATGTTCTCGCTGCACGGCATCCGCTGCGATCGGTTGGTGCTCAAGGACTTCGGCGGGGCGGTGCGCAAGGGCCGGTTCCGCTCGATTTCGTCGCAGGTGCCGTACAAGCTGCGCGCGCATCTCGACACCCGGCTGTGGCTGGCGGCACGCCATGAAGACGTGGCCGAGATCTGCTTTGGCGACGACGCCGAGGTCGATGCGCTCATCTACTGCCTCTACGCCGACGTGTGTGCCCGGCGGGTCGATGCCGCGCGGCTGGCGCGGATCCTCGATCTGTCCGGCGCCTACCCAGATGAAATCGCGACGATTTTGGAGCGTGTCGGGCAGGTCCAGGTCCACGATCCGGTGCGCCGCGTGTTCATCCATTTGGAGGGCGGTTCGCCGCCTGCCCGGTTTGGGGCCTACCGCGGCCGCGTGACTCCGACCTTCAACGCCTTGCAGATCGCGCTGCACCTTGCGACCGAGGGCCTGGCGGACGACCGGGTGCTGTCCGCTGTGGCCGAGGAATTGGTGAGAGAACACGGTGTGGGCGCCGAGGGTCTGGCCGGCACCATCGAAGATGCGCTGCGCCGCGGCCTGTGCGCGATCGCGCTGGCGCAGTCGGTGGTCGTCGACCTGTTGCCGCGCACCGCGGCCTTTGATGCCGGGTTCTCGCCGGCGTTCGCGGCGAGGGTGTCCCATCGTCTGCCGGACGCGGCCGTGCCGCCGTTGTCCCAGGGCGAACCGCTGACGCTGCCGTACGAGACCTTGTTCGAGGCCGAGAAGGCCTTTGCGAAAGCGCGCAAGCTTGCGCTGCAAACTGCTGGTAAGATACCCGGCCTCGCCGAGTTCCTGGGCGAGACGGAACGCTAGCAGCGCCATGAAAATCAAGACGAACCTTCGCAACGCGCGGATCGCGACCTCGGCCGTCGCGGCCTGCATCGCCTGCAGCGAACCGGTCGCCCCAGCCGGTGGCGGCGGCGCGGTCCAGGTCGATGCGGCTGCGCCGTCGTTTGGCGACGGCTTTGTGCCCGACGGCAAGAAGGACAGCGCGGCGCCCAAGGATGCGGCCGACGCGGTCATCGGCGACGCACCGCCCGACCTCGACGGTGGCAACGCAGCCGAAACAGATCCGGACGTCGGTGGTGTTCCCGACGGCGATCCCGCGGCAGACCTCGGCACCGACGCGGCCAGCCCGCCGGTCGAGGACGCGGACAGCGTCGGCCAGGGTCCAGAAGCCAACGAGGAAAAGGACGCCGCAGGTCCCGACGCCAGCAAGCCGTGCACGGCCGACCCCGAGTGCGACGACGGCAGCGCCTGCACCACCGACACCTGCACCGCAGAGGGCTGCGCCTACCAGCCCAAGAACTGCGACGACGGCCTGCCGTGCACCGCCGACGGCTGCGACAAGACGACCGGCAACTGCAAGCACAAGACGCTGGCCGAAACCTGCGCCATCGAGGGCGCCTGCTACGCCGCAGCCGAGGCCCAGCCGGTCAACCCGTGCAAAGTGTGCGACCCCACCGCGAGCCAGAGCGCGTGGAGCGACCAATCCGGCGCCGCGTGCGACGACGGCAACCTGTGCACGGGCAAGGACCAGTGCAATGCCGGCACCTGCGTGGGTGAGGCAAAGCCCGGGTGCTGCAAGGCTGATGCCGACTGCGCGGTCGCCGATGTCTGCAGCACGGCAAATTGCGACGTCGCCACGGGCACCTGCCAGGTCACGCCCAAGGCGGGCTGCTGCGTGGACGGGCCGTGCTGCGACCCCGCAACCCACCAGCCCAAGACCGCGGGTGCCGCGTGCGGCGCGGCCGTGGTCGGCACGCAGTGGCAGTGCGCGGGACAGGAAGTGCAAAACCGCAGCGCATCGGCGGGTTGCACGGGCGCGGGTCCTGCTGCATGTTCCGATGCGGCCGCCGACCAGGTGTGGTCGCCCTGGGCTACCGTCAAGTCGTGCGGCTCCAACGAGAAATGCCAGGCGACCGGCACGACGTCCGCGACTTGCGTGGTGCTCGCTCCGCTCGAGTGCGCGACCAACGCCGACTGCGACGACAAGAATCCGTGCACCGACGGGGTGTGCACCAACGGCAAATGCAGCCACCTGGCCAAGAAGTGCACGGCCACCACCAGCTGCCAGGTTCCGTACTGCGACAGCAAGACCGGTCAATGCGCGGTCAAGTGGCTGGCCGGCACCTGCGAAATCGGCGGGAACTGCATGGTCAGCGGCGTCAAGAATCCGGCTGACGCGTGCATGAGTTGCCAGCCCACCGTCGCACAAGACAAGTGGACGCCGCTGCCCAACTGCACGTGCGCAGGCGGCGTCTGCTGCAACAACGGCATCGTCAAACCGGCAGGCACCGCTTGCGCCAGCGCGACCCTGGCCACCGAGTACGGCTGCGGCGCGGACGGCAAGACCCAGCGCAAGCGCATCGCCTACGCGGGGTGCACTGGCGGCACGGCGATTTGCAGCAGCGCCAGCACCTACTACGCATGGCAGCCGTGGACCGACCTCGGCGCGTGCAAGGACACCGAGGCCTGCGACGCCACCGACAAGACCAAGCCGCCGCTGTGCAAAGCGATCGACCCGGTGTGCGCCCAACAGGATCCCTACGAGGCGGACGGGACGTCGCTGGCCAAGGCCCATGACGTCGGCACGTTCGGCGACGCGACCGCCAGCAAGGCGCTGACGCCGGTCGTATTGATGGGCAGCGCCAGCGACGTCGACGTGGTCCAGTGGACGGTGACCGACGACGCCAACAACTATGCGCCGCAACTCGGTGTGACGTGGTCGAGCGCCCAGAACGTCAAGGTCTGCGTGTACGCGCGCTGCACGGCGGGCGCTGGCGGCAAGGACTGCCAGTCGCTGGTGTGTCCGACGGGCAGTCAGAACGCAACCAGTGCCACGGTCAGCGCCGCGGCGGTCAACGGCTGCTGCATGTCGGGCACCAAGGGGGCCATCGCGCTGGCGCCCAAACCGTCAAGCGGAACCAACGCTACGCACGTGGCCTACCTCGAAGTGACCAACGGCACGCCCGCGTGCACGCAGGTCGCCGCTACGTTGAGCTTCGGCACGCCGACCGCGACCGTGTGCAAGGCCGGCGTCGACACCTGTTGCGAGGCCAACGGCACCTGGTCGCCCAAGGGCAAGGCCTGCGGCACCTTGACTGTGGCCAGCGAATACAAGTGCGAAACCGACCTGCCCGGCGGCAAGGTGCTCGTGCGCAAGGCCACCAGCGGCTGCACCGGCTCGTCCACGTTGTGCTCGGCCGCATCGGCCAACTACGCGTGGGGCGCCTGGACGACCTACAAGGCGTGCCTCGCCAGTGAGATGTGCTCGGTCACCTCGACCTCGAGCCCCGGTACCTGCAAACCGGCAACCCAATGTGTGGCAGGTTCGCAGTGCTGCACCGCGACCGGCACCTTTGCGCCGACCGGCACGCTGTGTGGCAAGGGGGCCTCGGTCGAGTACCAGTGCTCGGGAAGCGACATCCAGGTGCGCAAGAATTTCTCGACCTGCGCGGGCACCAGCACCGGCTGCTTCGGCACCTCGGCATACAGTCCGTGGACGACGGTTTCGGCGTGCCCGGTGGGCCAGACCTGCACCGCCGGGGCCAGCAAATCGACGTTGCCGACCTGTAAGGCGGCCGGACCCGACCTGTGCAAGCAGACCGACAAGTGGGAGGGCACCGAAACCACCTCGGCCAGCTTCGACCTCGGCGTGTATTCCGACAGCGCAAATGCAGTATTCGTCGACCCCGCCGTCCTGCTGCAAAGTCCGACCGACAAGGACTATCTCAAGTACAGCATCACCGACGACGTCAACTTCTACGACCCCGAGGTGTACGTGACGTGGACAGCGCTCAAGCCCGTCAAGGTGTGCGCCTACTATCGGTGCAACAATGGCACCAGTGGCACCGACTGCTACGACGTGACCTGCCCGATTGGCGCGGACACCTACCAAAACACCGCGGTCAGCGGCGCCAAAGCCAACGGATGCTGCAAGACGGCGGCCAGCGGCACGCTGAGCTACTTTCCCGACGCGCCGAACAGCATGGATGAGACGGGTACGGTGTTCGTCAACGTCACCAACGCCGACACCCCCTGCCAATCGGTCAGCCTCAAGCTCGCGTTCGGCGCCTCGACCCAGACCAAGTGCAGTCCCGGCAACACCTGCTGCACCAACAAGGGCACCTACGCGGCGAACGGCACGGCCTGCGGGTCGGCCACCAAGGCCCAGTACCGCTGCACCACGGTCGGAGGGGTCAACCAAGCGCAGAAGCAGACTTCGGTAGGTTCGTGCAGCGGCACCAGTGCGACGTGCAACACCACGACGACCAACTGGGGACCGTGGGCGCTGGAAACGCCTTGCATCGGCCCGGAGTTCTGCGCCGTCGGCTTGCCCACCAGCATCGCGCAGTGCGTCGCCGGCAAGCCGGGTTCGTGTGCGGGGTCGTGCGGCAAGCAGAGCAAGGACGGCTGCTTTTGCGACGGCAGTTGCATCACGCTCGGCGATTGCTGCAAGGATTTTGCGGCGCTGTGCAGCGGCACCTGCGACGGCGCCTGTGGCGGCATGGGCAAGATCGGCGGGTGCATGTGCGATGCACAGTGCTCCGCGGCGGGCGACTGCTGCCTGGACAAGAACGTCAAGTGCCCGTAAGGTCGCGCCCCTCGGCCGCGTTGGCCCGGGGGATTCGATGCGCCGTGCCTGCCTGCTCGCTGTCGTGATTGCCGCCGGTTGCGCGGACGCCCCGCCGCTCGGCGACCCCAACGCCGTCGCCTGTGACGCCTTGGGCGCCGCCTGGTGCAAGGCCGTGGCGGCCTGCGCGCCCTACCTCGTCAGCAGCCAATACGGAGACATCGCCAACTGTGGCAAGCGCCAGGCCGCAGTGTGCATGGCCCGCGTCACCGCGCCGGACACGGGCTACAACGCCGCCGCCATCCAAGGCTGCGCCACCGCGCTGCCCGGGGCGCTCGAATGCGAGTACTACACTGCCATCGACGCCGTCTCGGCGTGCCAGCCCAAGGCCGGCAAACGCAAGAATGCCGAGCCGTGCGGCGACCACAGCCAGTGCCAGAGCGGCCTGTGCAGCGGCCTGGACGCCGGCATGTGCGGCCAGTGTCTGAGCCGCGTCGCCTCCGGCAAGGCGTGCTCGGCCACCGCGGACTGCGAGTTTGGGCTGTCGTGCGTCGCGACACAGAGCGTCAAGGTGTGCACGCCGCGTTCGCCCGTCGGCGGCACCTGCGACAAGTCCAAGGTCTGCCTCGCCCCTGCGGTGTGCATCGGCGGCGGTTGCGTCGCGCCGGCCGGCCTCGGCAAGCCCTGCGACACCGCGGCCAAGAACTGCGACGCCGGCGCCGGCCACTACTGCCACGACCACAAGGCGGTGTGCACCGCATACCAAGTGGCCAAAGAGGGCGAACCGTGCGGTTATTTCGACGGCGATCGCGTCGCATGCGCCCACGGCGCCACCTGCAAGCTCGCGGGCGGCGGCAAGGGCACCTGCGAGAAACAAGCCGACAACGGCGGCAGTTGCAGCGTGGGTCAGGCCGCGCCGTGCCGCGCCGGCTTGGTGTGCAACGCGGGCGTGTGCGGTGTCACCAAGCCAGCGGCGTGCCAATGACCGATCCGCGTCACGCTCCCAGTCCCCTCTAGTCGGATCGATACGGCCGGTCACATGTCGCTCGCAGTGCGCTCGCCACCCTTTTCTTTCGACCTGACCACGGCCGCACAACTGCGCGCCGCGCTGCGCACATCGCTCGATGGCGCGGAGTTCTTCGGCGGCCCGCTGGTGCTCGTCGGGCGCGAAGTGGACATCCCGGCGTGGTCGTGGCTGGGCCAGGTGTGCCTGCTGCGCAGCGACTGGCTGCCGGCGGTGGCCGCGGCCATGCACGACGCGCTGCACCACGGCACCGAGCTGGAACGACAGGCGTTGGTCGACGCGCTGGCCAACGAACCCGCGACCGTGCGCCTGCTGCCGTGGACCGCGGGCTGGGCGCGCATGTTCGGCGACGTGACCGGCACGCGGTCGGGCACCGGCTGGGGCGGGTCGAGCACCGCGCCGCGCCTGGACCACGTGCTCGCCAACCACGAACGCTACGCTGAGGCGTGGGTGCGGCAGCCCCACGATGTCCTGTGGAGATTGCGCCCGGTGGCCCTGGCGACGCGCGACCACCTGCGGAACCTGCTGGAGCGTACGGCGCGGACCGGCCGCGGGCCCGAAACGCCGCTCGGCGACCACGGCTGGGATTGGCTGGCGCAGCAGGTGGCATACGTGCCGTGGATCGCCGACGCGCTAGGCGAACTGCTGCCATGGGCCCTGCACGGCGAACCAGCCCACGGCTACGCCGCGCTGGACTATTTGCTGATGGGCCAGGATGCGTGGCGCTGGCGCGACCTGGTGCGGCAGTGGCGGTCGCATCCGCCGAATTGGGCTGCCACCCCCACCAAGGTCAAACCCAAGGGCTGGGGCCGCAAGGCGCGTCAGACCCAGGACAATTCGCTCAAGACCTGGGCCGACCTGGCGCTGCGCTTCGAGACCCTGCATGGCCGGCAGGCGCCGCCAGTGATGGATTTGCCGTTGCCATAGGGTCAATCGGTGATTTTCGCGGTCACTTGTTGGCCCAGTGCCTCGCCTTGCGCCAGTTGCACCTTCAGCAGCAGACAGGCCGCCTTGCTGCCCCGGCACGTGCCGAACCGACCGGCTGGTTTCGGACGCGTCCCATAGCCGCCGGTCGGTTCCTGCGCTATCGTCGCGCGACCTCGCGGCCAGGCGCCGCTGTGGAGTCCTTCGATGGCCGATGCACCCCTGCCAGCGCTCGGTCCGCGGCAACGTGCCGCCGCGCACGTGCTCTTGCGCCTCGCCCACGACCGCTGGGTACCGCCGCTTCCAACCGGCGAGGACCGCCCTGAACTCGCGCGCGTCGCCGCCACTCGCGCGCTCCTCGACGCTCCCGATCCCGACGACTCGCCGCTGGAGGCTGCGCGGCAGGCACTGGAAGCGGCAGCCGCTGTGCCCGGCGAACCCGCCGACCGCCTCGACCTGGCGGCTGATTTGCTGGGTCTGGCGCCACCGGCCCGGCTCGCCCTGGGACTGTGTGCTTGCATCCAACTCGACCCGCGCATCGGGCAGATGGCGCGGGCCGTGGCGGCGCGCTTGGGCTACGCCGACGGCAGCGACCCTGCCCTGCTCGACGCCGCACTGGAACCCGCAGGGCTCGGACCGGCGTGGACGCGGACGCTTTTGCACGAAGGGGGACAACTGCGGCGCATGGGCGTACTGACCCTGCACGACGGCAAGGTCGGGCTCGGCATCGCCTTGCAAGCCTTCGTGCAGACTGCGCTTCCTGCCCACAGCCCGCTGCGGCCGTTCGAGGTGGCGCCCACCGTGCCCGCGGGCCTGGTCGGGGCGCTCGTGGCGGCGCGCAGGGGCTGGATCGAGGTGCTCGGCCGCGCGCTGCACGCCGATCGGCCTTTGCTGTTGTCGGGCATGGCCGGGTTTGCCGGCGCGACGCTGGTGCAGGCGGCCGTCGGCGTTGGCGGGCCACAGGTGCGCAGCATCGACCTTGGCGCCATCTTTGACTTCGAGCGCGGCTTGCCGACGCCGCTGCTGGGCGAATTGCACGCCGAGGTGCGCTTGAGCGCGGCGCCCTGGGCCCTGCACGGCGCCGAACGCCTGGAAAAGACCGTCCGCGACCATCCGGCGGCCTTGCGGCGGCTGGTGGCGGCCCTGGTCGCCATGGGCCGGCCGATGGTCCTGTTGCACGCGGGTCCGCTTTCGCCCGACGTGGCGGCCCGGCTCGCCCAAGAGGCCGGTCTGCCCAACTTTGAACTGCCGCCTTTGCCGGTCGACGCGCGCAAGGCGCTGCTGCATGCGTCGCTGGTGGCGCAGGGCGTTGCCGAAACCACGGCCGAGTCTCTGGCCGAGGCGTGCCGGAACGCCAACCTCGAAGTCGAGTCGGTGGCCGCGGCGGTGGCCTTCGCGAGCCAGAAGGCCGTGCAGCGTGCCGCGAAACTGGCTGCCGGTGGCAAGGCGCCTGCCGAGGCCGTGCCGACGGTCGCTGAACTGCGCAGCGCGTGCAGCGCCACCATGACCAGCCGCTTGCGCCAATACGGGTCGCGCGTCGAGACGGCCTCGGACTGGGGTGACCTGGTGCTCGCCGCCGAGCCCCTGGGCCAAGTCAAAGACCTCGCACGGTTTGCCCGAGTGCGCGACCGCCTGTTCGACGACTACGGTTTCGGCGACAAAATCGGTTACGGCAGGGCGCTGTCGGCGATGTTCTCGGGCCCGAGCGGCACCGGCAAGACCATGGTGGCCGGCCTCATCGCCAAGGACCTCGGCGTCGAGCTGTACCGGGTGGACCTGTCGCGGGTCGTCAGCAAGTACATCGGCGAAACCGAAGAACGACTTGGCGCGCTCTTTAGCGAGGCGAGCCTGGTCGGCGCGGCGCTGCTTTTCGACGAGGCCGATTCGCTTTTCGGCCAGCGCACCGAAATCAAGAGCAGCAACGACCGCTACGCCAACCTCGAGGTCAACTACCTCTTGCAGCGCCTGGAGGAGTTCGACGGCGTGGTCATCCTGACCACCAACTTCGCGACCTCCATCGACGCGGCCTTCCTGCGTCGCCTGCGCTTTCGCGTGCAGTTCCCCATGCCGTCGCCCAAGGAACGCGAGCGCATGTGGGAGGTCATGTTGCCGCCGCGCCTGCCGCAAGACGACGACGGCATCGACTTTGAGTGGATGGGCGAGAGCTTTGACCTGACAGGTGGGCACATCCGCAATGCGGTATTGCGCGCGGGCATGTTCGCCGCTGACCTCGACCGGCCGCTGAGCATGCGGATGCTCTACGACGCGGCGGCGGCGGAGTATCGGGAGCTCGGCAAGCTGGCGCCGGGGTATCCGTTTGACGACGACTGAACGCGCGCTGGGCTTGCGCCTTGCCGGGCAGGATGGGTCGGCCCAGCAGGGCGCCGAACCGCCATGCGTCGATGGGTGTCAACCGGGGCGTCTAGTAGGCGGCACCCCAAATTCGCGTCGGGATACGGGCCGTGATTCCTCAACAAATCCTCAATCGGTTTCGCCTACTAGCTGCTTGTTGCGTGAAGGGGGCGCGCCGCCCCCTCGCGCGCAAATGCGCGCTCACCCCTGCGTCCGGCCGCAGCCGCGGCCGGAAGTACCTCAGCCCTGTTGCGCGCCGGAACCCGGCGCGAATTTCGGGCCTGAGGTACTATGGCGCAAAACCCGCCACAGCGTTCTTGCCAAACTACCCCCGAAACACCCAAACCTCGCGCCCCTCGACCACCGGCCGCGTGTCCTCGACCACCATCCGCTCGCCCCACTCGCGTGCCTCGGCCTCCGGTCGCCGGTCAAAGATCAGCAGCGACGCCGACTCGCAAGGCACCCGCCGCAGGTAGGCCCCGACCTGAGCAAGACCCTCGTCGCGCGGATCGCCTTTCTTGGGGTGCCAGACTTTGAGCTCGAAAAGGTGGCGCTCAAAGCGCACCGGGTAGCGCGGCACCTTGCCTTCGTCGTCGGGCAGCGGCCAGCGAATCAAGACGTCCATGCGCCGGCTGCCAGCGGCGTATTCGCGGTCCACCCAGCCACCGCCGTTGACGATGCGCTGCAAGAAGCCCATGCACACCAACTGGACCGCCACCTCGCGGTAGCCCTCGGCCTGCACGAAGCCCTCGGCGTGCTCGCGCCAGAACGCCAGGAATGCTTCGCGCAGGCCGTCGATGTCCAGGCGGCCGTCGTCGCGGTGCCAGCGGCCGCTAACGACCTGCAATTGGTGTTGGTAGCGACCAGCAAGGCAGCGCGGGATGACCTCCTTGTAGATCGCGTTGGCGACGCGGGCCGGCTGGTCGGTCACGAGGCCAATGTCCCGGCAATAGCGGTCGTCTTCCCAATCGGCGTTGGTGAGGTCGCTGCCCGCCAGAATCGGCTCCAACACCTGCCGCACGCGGTCCTCTCGCAGCCGCGCCATCAGCGAGTCGAAGTGCGTGCCCCACTGCACGATGAGGTTGTCTTTGGCGATGTCGATGTGGGCGACGTCGACGGTTCCGGTCCACCCTTGCTTGGCGACGACGTCGTGGGCCAGTGCGTTGACCAGGTGCGGTTGGCCGCCGGTCAGCTCCGCCACGCGGTCGAGGGCGGCATCGGTGAAGGCCTGGCCCGTTTCAGCGGTGTGCTGGCCGTACAGCGCGGCGATTTCAGCGCGGCTGAAGGAGGCGAGGGTAATCGACTCGCGCTTGACGTTGAACGGGCTCGAAGAGGCCGCCCGATCCTGGCCACCCGAGGCGATCTTGTAGTCGCGGACGTCGCGCATGCCGAAGATGCAGACGGAGTGGGGAAAGCCCTTGGGGCGTTCGGCGTAGCCCTTGCGCATTTGGCTGAGCACGGACACCAGGCCGTCGTTTTCCAAGCAATCGATCTCGTCGAGGAACAGGACGAGGGGGCGCGCGCACGCCTGCGACCACGCGCGCAGAAAGCGATACAGGCGGCTGCGCGGTGTGGCAGGGGCGTCTGGCGCTTCGGCGGGAGGTTGCTCCGCCAGCGGCAGTTGGTCGCTCGCCAGTTGCAGCGAGCCGACGACCAGTTCGATGACCTCGCCAACGCTTTGGACTGCGCGGGCCTCCTCGACCGTGCAATAGACCACGGCATACCGCCCGTCCGCGCGCAGCTTGTCCGCCAGCGCCAGCACCGTCGTGGTCTTGCCCGACTGCCGCGGGGCGTGCAGCACAAAGTAGTAGCCGTCGTGGACCAAACCCTCGACGGTCGGCGGCAGGCGGTCGAGCGGCGGCAGCGTGTAGTGCTGCGCGACGCGGTTGACGTGAGCGGTGTTGAACTGGCGGGCCAAGGCGCACGCAGGGCCGCGGTCAGGCGGCGCAGGCGGGCAGCGTACCACGAACGCGGCGCGGGGCGGCAATCAAGACGGGGCCGCCGCCCACGCGCGCGCCTGAATCGGTCACCGTGGCATCGGTCGTCGCCGCGTCCGTGCCGGCCGGCAGTGGCGAGGTGCATGCGCCAAGGATCGCGCAGCTTGCGCCGGTAGCGCGGGCGAACACTCGGGCACGGATTCGCATGGAGGACCCCAGCGTGCAGGTTTGGACGCGTTGGCGGAGCGAGGGCGAAGCCGCGCGGGATGTCAAACCCCTTGCGCCCGCCTCGATGTCACCGCACCATCACGTTGCCGGGCGTCCACGCGCCCAAAGAGTGTCCATGCGTCCCGTCCTGCCGTTGTCCGTCCTCGCGCTTGCTGCCGCCCTGCCCGTCACCGCCGCCGACGCGCCCGCTGCCCGCGTGGTTGTCGCGCGCGAATCGGCGCAGACCTACCCTATCCTCGGCGGCAAAGGCGAGGCGACCCTGCTGCTCAACGCCGAAACGGGCAGCAAGGAGGCCGCGCTGTCGGTCCTGACGCTGGCCCCTGGCGCCGAGGTGCCGCAACACGTGCACGAAGGCAGCGCGGAGTTGCTGTACATCGAGAGCGGCACCTGTGAACTGGTGGTCGGCGGCGTCAAGGTCCAGGCCGGGCCGGGCAGCGCCGTGCGCATTCCGGCGGGTGTGCCGCACAGCGCACGGGTGACCTCGGCGGTGCAGTCGCTGCGGGCGGTGCAGGTGTACGTGGGGCCGGGGCCGGAGCAGAGGTTTCGCGCGCCCGCCAAGTAGCGCCAGTCGGGTTGCTGGTGGATTGCGGGCAATGTTGACAATCCCGGCCGCCCGGCCCAAGTTTGGCCGTCGGGTGGTCCTGTCGACCATCGCTGGCGGGCGTCGAGGGCAGCGTGGGCAAAGCGGTCGATGTCGGTGAACTGAAAGCCAGGGCGGCCGCCGTGCGACGGTCGCTGGTTGACCCGGTCATTGCGCCGTGGCAGACCGCCGGAACGACAGCGCTCTTCCAGGTTCGCCTGGACCGCGCGGCCAATCGCCTGGCGGAGGCGGCGGCGTACCAGCACCTCGCGACGGGCTCGCTGCCAGCAGAACCGTTGATCCGAGAACTGGTTGGACAGTGGCACGCGGTAGGCTTCGATGACGCCTTCGAGCAGGCGCGGGTCTTCGAGGAGCGGGCGTTTGCCGGGTCGGTCGAAGACGAGTGGCGCGCGCGGGTCGAGGCCGAGTTTGGTTTCGTGGACATCCGCGGGATGCAGACCGGGGCGGCGCTGCGGGTGCCGCTCGACCGACTGTGGGTGGGCTTGCGGGCCGAGAGGGAGCCCGAGGACGAAAGCCGCGAACCGCACTTGGCCTGGGTGCGGTCCAGGAGCCGCGGGGACGAGCAGTTCATTCCAGTGACGGCCATCGCGCGGGAGAACCCGGTCGTCGCGTTCGTCGCTGGCCCAGGATCCGGCAAGAGCACGCTGGTCGCGCGGTTGGCCGTGGACGCCGCGCGCAACGCCAATGGGCCGGTGCCGTTCGTCGTGCCCGGACACCGCTGGCAGGGCGATGCCGTGACCGCGGTGACGCTGGCCAACGCGGCTGGCTACAATGCGGCACAGACGGCGCTGCTGGTGGACTGCTGGAACAGCGGCCGCGCTCTGGTCATCGTCGATGCGGTCGACGAGTGTTCTTCGCCATCCACGCTTGTGGCCGCCTTGGACGCGGCGGCGGCTGCGCTTGGCGGGACCGGCAACCGCTTGGTTGTCACCTCCCGGCCGCTTCCCGCGTGGGCGACGACGAAGAGACTGCGCAAGCACACGTGGACTCTTGCGGCCTTCGAGCGGTCCGAGCAAGAGGCGTACGTGGACCAGTGGACGCAGGCGGTGGAAATTGCGCTGCACAACGTACCGGATCCGAAGGCGCAGCAGGCCGAGCGACCGTTGAAGTTGGCGGCCAACGCGGCCACCAAACTCAAACGGGCGCTCCGTGCCAACCGGGCCCTGGGCGAGTTGGCCGGCACGCCGCTGCTTATTTTGTGCATGTGCGCGCTGCATCGCTTCATGGGCGAGCGTCTGCCCGAACGGCGGGTGGCGTTGTACGAGGCCGTCGTCAACTTGCTGCTTTTTGAGTGGGACAAGTCCAAGCTGGCATCGGACGCATTGCTGGGCCAGCTCGACCGCGAGCAGCGCTGTGGGCTGATGGCACACCTGGCGCTCGCGATGCTCGATGGCGGCGCGCGCGAGTGGCAGGACGCCGAGATCCTGGCCGCGTTGGAGCACGCTCAGGTCGCGAAAGACCAAAGGTGGGGCCAGGCCGAGTTGCTGACCGCGCTCGGCGAGGTGCGCAACCGCGGCGGCCTGTTGGTAGAGGCAGCGCCGGGTCGGTGGCGGTTCGTGCACCTGGCCCTACAGGAGTACCTGGCGGCGCGGGCGCTTGCCGAACTGTGGGACCTGGGGGCCATCCTGGCACGCTGGCGCAAGGCGCCGGAGCGCTGGCGCGAGGTGGTCGTTTTGTATGCGGGGTTGCCGGGCGTCGACGCTGGCACGTTGGTGGATGCGGTGTCGGAAGAAGCGCACAACCAGCCGCGATTGGAAAGTTCGCAATTCTCCCGGTACAAGTTAGCGGCAGAGTGCATCGGATCCGCGGCGCTGCCACCGCCGGGCCGTATCGGCAGCCTATACGATGCCAGCGTCGCCCGTCTGACGATACTAGGGGCGGCCCATGTCATGCGCGTCGGCGGCATCGCTGAGTTCGCCCAGCTCCGCTTTGCATCGGCACTCGATGCGGCGATCGAAAGAGGGCAGGCGGCCGAGATCGAGGACGCGCTGTTTGCGCTTTCCGAGTTGGGCGCATCGGGAGGCGTGGGCGCGATTGCCGCGCGGCTTCCCAAATTGGCCCAGCCCGAATTTCGGCCCGCCCATACCCCAATAACTGCGGCCGATCCCAAGGGCGGAAGCGAACTTGGCCTTTTCGCTTCGGCGCTGTTGGTGGCCTCCTATGCCAGCGGCCGGTGGCCTGGCGACGCCGAAACGCGCAACGTGGCGACGGTTGCGGCCGCAGTCGCGCAGCACCCAGACCTGCGACGTCCACTGGAAGATCACTGGCAGCGCATTCGCGGCGGCGTCGCAAGGCTCGACCCCCACAGCGCAGCGGAATACGGCGGCTTCCTCGAATCCGTGCTCCGCCAATCCGGCGACGACGGCGACCGCGAACGCCTTGACCGCCTCGTCGCCGGCCTGCCCACCACGGCCGCGGTTGGCAACGCGCGTCCCGAAAAGCCGCCGGCAGCGGCCTCTACGCCTGCAACACCCGGTCGATCGCGGCGTTGACGGCGGCGCTGTAGGGCTCGGCCTCCGTCGCCCGAAAAGCCGTCGCCACCACGGCGCGCACGGCCGCCCGCAACGCCGGGTCTGCCCCTTCCAGCGCCTCAAGCAACGCTTTCACGCGCGCCGTGGTCGCCGCGATTGCCGCCTCTCGGGCACGGGTCAATCCCTCGCGGCTCAGGTCCATGTCGCGCACGGTAGCCTCGGCCTTTGCGTCGCCCTGCAGTGCCGCGATGCCGCCGCCGTCGTCGAACTGAAAGTGGGCGGCGGGGTTGGCGTCCTCATGCGGCGCTACGTACCCGCCTTGCGGCCACTTGTTGCTCTTGCTGTGGTTGCACAGGCTGCAACTGGGCAGGTAGTTGCCCCAAGCGTAGGCCAAGGTGGGGAACAGCGACTTGGGCCGGAAGTGCTCGACCTGCCAGAACTGGTCTGCGAACGCGGGCGACTCGCAGTACACGCATTTGCCCTTGGCGTTGTCCATCATTTTGGCCTTGCGGGCGAGGATCGCGTTGTCTTTTGCGCCCCACAACGGCGGGAACTCCTTGGTCGCCGAGTTGCCCTTGGTCGGCAGCGTGCCTTGGTCGTGGTCGGCAAAGGTCTCCCCGGCAGCGACAGCGCCACTGCGGACGCCCGCTTCGTAGGCCTTTGCGGCTGTCTCGTACGCGGCATAGCCGCCCTTGAACTTTTTGCAGGCCTTCAACTTGTCTTTCCAGCCAACGGGGTCCGATACCACGCGAAACGCCATCATTGCGCACCCACCTTCGCGAGCGCCGCCAGCAATTCGCGGATGACGGCCTGCGTCGCCCCTTCGACGCGATCTCGACCGTCGGCTTGACCCTGGCGCATGGCCTCGCGGGCGCGGATGCCCTGGAGCTTGTCGAGCAATTCGCGAAGCCGGGCCCGCTGCTTCTCTGACCTGGCTGCTTTGGCGACGAGCGCGTCGAGTTCCCTTTCGAGCTCCGCCACCGCGTGGGAATAGGCGCTGTCGAGGCCGAACAATTCCGTTTCGACCAACGCCGATCCGACCGCCGCGTGGTGCAGCTTGGCCAGGGTAGCTGGCGCCAACCGCTCGACGCGCGCGGCTTTTTCGGCTTGGGGCGGCACCATGCGGTACACCGCGCACCCGGGCCCCTCGCCCACCGCGATATCCACGGCCGCCAGCGCCACCTGCGCCGAATGCGTCGTCACGACCAGTTGGGCACCGGGGAACGCGGTGAGCAACTGATCCAAAACCGCGTGCTGCCACCGCGGGTGCAGGTGCAAGTCCACTTCGTCGATGAGCAGCGTCAATTGGTCACCCGACCACCCATAGCTGATGACGCCCGTCGCCAGCCGACCCAACGCATCCGCGACCAGGGCCAGCACCGCCTTGTAGCCATCCGAAAGTTCGCCAAACCGCCGTGTACTGCCGTCGTCGAAGTGCACGTCCAAGCCGCGTTGGTCGGCCGCGACCGTCGTCTGGTCAAAGCCCTGGACGACCTTGCGGAGCGATTGGTGCAGGGCGTCAAGGCGCTGCTGCGCCGCCGGATCGCCTTCGCGGCCCCTGGCATGCAGGCTCAGCAGCATGCTGGTCATGTTGCGCGTCGGGCCGTCAGAGGGCGCGAAAACACTGGCTGCGCGCCCGCCAAATGCAACCGAGTTGCTAGCGTACGACGATGGCGACACCAGTTCGCCGGCTTCCGACTTCGCAGGCGGCAAGGCGATCCCACGATACCTCCCATAGGCCAACAGCCATGGCTGCTCTGGCAGGCGATCCCGACCGGCACCTTGCGCTTGCAGCCACCCGGCCGCCCTGGCCCCCGCGCGATGCAGCACAATCTCGCCGCCGCCGCCCCCCGCGCGTCCGGGGAACTGCTGCAGGTCCCCTTCCTCTGGATCCTCGTCCTCGGACCGCCAGGCCAGCGCCGCGATGGCCTCGACCACGGTGGACTTGCCCGACCCGTTTTCACCCACGAACACGGTCAGGCGGCGATGCAATTCGATCGCGGCATGGTCGAAGCAACGGACGTTGTGCAGTTCCAGTCGCGACAACTGCCAAGCCGCGGCCTTGTCGTGCGGGGTCGCATTCGGTTTTGGCATGGTCAGGTCCGTTGCGGGCCGTCGGGCCCGGCCCGATGGTGGCATGCCAGCCCAAGCCGGTCACCTTTGGCTGGCACGACCCTTGCGGAAGCGCCCTAGCTGGGCACGCATGCCAGTCTGAAGCCTTGCCGAAGCGACCTCGGGGGGCACCGCGGCAAGTCTCGACCCTTGCCCAGCGGCCGGTATTGGCGCGCACGCCAGTCTCGACCGTTGCCCCGGCGCCCAACTTGGGCGCGCACGCCAGTCTCGACCCTTGCTACGCGGGCGGCACCGGCACCGCTGGCCCGTCTGCAGCCGGCGCGCGCTCCACCCGCCGCGAGCCGAGCGCCGGGGCGTGGTCGCCAAAGTCGTCGCCCCACTGGTAATACGCGGCCTTGCGCACGCTCTTGTAGCCCTGGACCAGCAGCGTCCACAGCCGGTCGCGGATGTCGGCGGCGCGGTCGGCGTCGGTCTCGGGCTTGCCGCCCGGCTTGTAGCCCGCCGGTCGCAACACCGCCAACAGTTGGGTGCCGACCGCGGCGGCCTCGTCGACTTCGGCCACCTCGACCGGGTGCTTGCCGGCGACGACGGCCGCGTGGGCGCGGAAGAGGCCGGCCAGCCGCACACAGTCGGTCGCGGAGTCGATAGCCCCGGTGCCGCGCTCGATGTCCCGCACTTCGGCCGCGGGCAAGAGGCCCTTGTCGGCCAGCGAGCGGGCGGCATTGAGCAGCATGGCGCGCAACTCTGCAGAACGCTTGCGCCAGCGGGCAATCTCGCCGGGCGACGCAGCATCGCGGTCCACGCGCGCCGATGCGTAGACGACGGCCTGGGCCAGCGCGGGCAGGTTGGGCATGGCGACCCAGTCCAGCGCGGGCAGCACGGGTTGCAGTTCCGGCTGGAGCGCCAGCGCGGCCGCGACCCCGCGTTGGACATTGCCGTGGGCGATTTCTGGGTCGGCGCGCATGGGCTGGATGTCGCGCAGGGCCATGGCCTGGGGAAGGAACTGCTGGTAGGCGGCTTCGGCGTCGGGCTGGGCGGGGGTGTCGTGCATGGTGGGCTCCGTTGGGTTGTGGCCTTGGGCCGGCCGTTTGTCGATGGCGCTGGCGGGATTCTGGCGGTCGGCGCTGGGCATGGTCACGGCGTGCGGGTGTTCTGTCAAGTGCCTTGGAGCTGGGACAACGGGTTCTGCGGGCGGCACGGGGGCGTCGATGTCGGTGTCGAGAATGCGCTGGAAAGCGTCGCGGATTGTTGCAGCCTCGGGCATTTGCAGGTGCTTGGCGTCGGCGTAGGCGCGTCGGAGGAGCGATTCGATTTCCGGGCGATCGTCGGGCTGGCCGCGCTTGTTTAGAACAAGGGCAGTATTGATGCAGGCGTCAACGAGTGCGGGCTTGTTGCCCAGACGCTCGTAGCGCGGCAGGACGTGCTCGCGTTGGATTCGCAAGGCCTCGTCCAATTGGCCGCGGGTTTGGTGCACGTCGGCGATCCTTCCGAGTGTGAGCGCCGCCGAGTGGTCGTCACCGAGCCGCTCGAATACCGGCAGCGCGTGCTCGCGCAAGATGAGCAGTGCCTCGTCGAGTTGGCCGAGGGTGTGAAGCACGCCAGCGATCCACGCGCGCGTCAGGGCCGTCAAGGGCACATCACCAAGCCGCTCAAAGGTTGGCAGCACCTGCTCGCGCGCGATGCGCAGAGCTTCGTCGGGTTGGCCGAGGTCCAAGACGACGCGGGCAATATTGAGTTGCGTAGCCGCTGCTGATCGCTCGTCGCCCAGTCGCTCAAGTACCGGCAGCGCCCGCTCGCGCAAGAGGCGCAGCGCCTCGTCGAATTGGCCGCGTTGCCGGAGCACGGAGGCGATATTTCGCCATGCCAATGATTCGGATCGCACGTCGCCCAGTCGCTCATACGCCGGCAGTTCCTCTTGACGCCGAATACGCAAAGCCTCGTCGAGATCGCCCTGGACGGCCAGCGCGGCAGCCACTTCTCCAAGGGTGACGGCCTTGTCGTAGTCCGCGCCGATCCGCTCGTAGATCGGAACGGCCTCCTTGAGCCGCAGGCGGATCGCGCCGGCCAAGTCTCCGGCATCCGCAAGCGTATCCGCCTCGCGCCGCAGCGCCGTGGCAACGTCGTCGGCGTCTTCCGTTGCCAGTGCAACGTAGCTGCGCACCGACCACAGGTCTGGCGCTTCCCGTGCGAGCAGGGGGAACATCCACGCGGGCAGCACCAGCACCAGCGGCAGGCCGAGGTCGCTGGCGATGAGGTTGCGCGCTTCATTCATCCGCCGCAGCCAGTTGCGCCAGGCGTCGATGTCGCGCGGGTCGGCCGCCGAGGCGTCGATGCCGGCAACAGCGGGCGATGGCGACTGCTGGCGGACAACCAGCAGCGGCTTCAACAGCCCGTCGATGAGTTGTCCAACCGTCGGCGCGGCCCACAGTTTTCGTTCTTCGGGCTCGTGCCAGAGGATGGTCAAACCTGCGGGCAGCACGGACTCGAGTTCTCCGCGAAACGCATGGCCGGCGTGCGGCCCGGCAACCTCAATGACGTGGCATTGAAACCTGTCGCCGCCCAATTCCAGCGCGGAGACCAGGCGAGCGGCCGCTTGGGCAGGTGGGACGCCAGCGTTCACGGTCCGACTGCCGGCGCGGGTTCGTGCAACAGCCCGCGCACGGCCGGGTGCACATCGAACCACGGTTGGGCGTTGTGGTAGGCGAGGATGACCTGGGCGCGCACGAGATGGTCGAGGGCGGACAACTGGGCGCGGTCCACACGCACCTGCCGTTCGCGCGCAACTTCGCGCAACATCGGCAGGTCGTCGCGCGCGACCATGCGCTGCAGCTGGTCGCGGAATTCCGCGGCAAGTCGCTCGCGGGCCTGGGCGTCGAGCGGTACGTCTCCCACAGCGTGGACCGCATTTTGGAGCAGGCGCACCAGCTCCCGGGGATAGCCGCCCGACAGTCGAATCAGGTCGTCGACGGCCGCGGACCAGTCATCGCCGAAAAGTGCCTGCAGACCCGCCTCGTCGATGCGCTGGCGGACGATCGTTCGCGCAGCCTCGCGGCCAGCCGGCAGCAGCCGCGGCGGGTCCGCGAGGTCCAAGCGGTCGTGCAGCTTGATCATCGGCACCACGTCGATCGGGCGCCGCATGCGCCACATCAGCGCCATGGGCACCGTATAGACGGCGTGCACGCCCAGGGCGAGGTCGTCGGCCTGCTGCACGAACACGCGCTCGGCGCTGTCGAGCACCTGCAGCCAAGTCGTCGAAATCCCGCGGAGCTTCTCCAACGAATCGACGATGACCAATAGCCCCGCCCAGCCCGCGGCTTGCGCCTGGGCCTGCAGCGCGCCCATGTCCTTGCGCACATGGTCGACGAGCGCCCGCACCTGGGAGGCGGCATTGTTGCGAAACCGCTCGCGCAAATCGGGCCGCTGCTTCAGTTCCAGTACAGCCTCGGCCACGCCGGCCTTCGCAGACAGCTTGGTCAGTTCGACGTCCGTCTGGGTCAGCCAGGTCCACAAGCGCTGGGCGACGCCGGGCGTTCCCGGGTTGCCGCCGCACTCCTTGGCGACGGCGGCCTCTGTTGCGATGACGATGCCGCAGAGCAGGTCGGGCACGTCAATCGGTGCGTCGAGGTCGAAGTAATCGTCGGCCTCCACCACGACGGGCAGCAGCTTGGCGGTACGGTCCTCGCGCAAGTGTTGGGCAAGGCGGCGCAGGTCGGTCGACTTGCCGCACCCCGGCAGGCCGGTCACGAAACGGCAGACGGGTTGATCCGCAAGCAGGAAGTGGTCGGCGAGCCGTTGCGACCACACGACGCCGCGCGGCTTCTCGCCGGCGACTTCAATGGCGTCGATGTCCACGTTGCGCGGGTCGTCCGGTGCCAGCACCTCGTTGGGGATACACCGGTTGTAGTATTTGCGGCGGTCGGCGAAAAGCATGCGGTACCTGCGCGGTTGCGGTCGCGTGGCGCAGTGTAGGCGAGGTTGCGATGGCCGCAAACATCCGCACGCGACCTGCCTTTGGGCTGGGCGGCTCGGGCGGCGGCTTGGCTCGGGGGCCCCGGGTTCTCAGATCAAGACGACGGCGGCTTTCAAAACACCGCCACCCCCTGCACCACCACGCCGCTCAGCTTGCCGTCGGCCCCGGCGTGCGGCGCCGCCATCACCGCGTCGAACGGCCATCGGACCCAGCCGGGCAATTTCCAAGCGCCGCCGCCGCTTCCCTGGCGCGCCGCTTTGACCGGCTTGTCGTCGGAAATCGCCACGCGCGCCAAGAGGCCTCCCAGCGCCAGCCCGACCGCCGACCCGCCGAGGTTGGCCTTGATGATGGCATCGCTGTCGGTGGTGAACATGGCGGTGAACAACGCCGCCAGGCCCGCGCCACACAGGCCGCCAAAGTTGGCGCCGGCCAGCACCCGCGGGTCGGCATCGACCACGGGCGACATCAACAGCGCCGTGGTGGCCAAGCCAAGGTCGGTGAGCAGCAGCATGCGCCCGGCGGATGCCGTGTCGGAGGTGTCGTTTTCGAGCGCCAGGGTCCAACCCGCGAACCAGGCGCCCCACACCGCGCCGCTGCTGCCCATGGTCGTCTGCCAATTGTTCCACTGGGTCTGCTGGGACAGGGCCACACCGCCCAGGCCGAACAGCGAACCGCCGACCAGCGTCATGCCGAGCATCAGGTTGCTGCGGTCGCTGCTCCACTGGTGGTCGTTGGCCAGCACGCCAAGCCACGCGCCGTGCCACAAGCCGAGCAACGTCGAGATGGGCACGATAGCGCGGTCGCCGCCGCGGTACTCGGTGACGTCGCTCAGCCACACGCCGGCGAGCATCCCCGCCGCGCCGGTCGCAAGGTGCACCAGCTTGCCGTTGTCGTTGTCCTGGTTGGCCAAGAGCGCAATGCCGCCGCCGAGCGCCTTGCCGTAGCTCGCCATCAGCGCCACCTCGAAGACGTTGCCGACGGTCATCGCCGAATGCTGCGCAATGGCCATGCCGCCGAGCAAGCCGAGTCCGCCGCCCAGGCCCATGCCACCGTACTCGGGCCGGTCGGGGCGAAAGACCGAGGCCAGAAAGCCGCCGTAGTACGCGCCTTCAGCCGCACCGTAGGCCGTCAGCGCGACGTCGCCGCTGGAGAAGCGCATGGCTGGCGCGGTCAAGACGCCGATGCCCAAACCGGCGAGGCTGCCGGCCAGGAGCGTCGCGTAGCCGGGCCGCTGGTCCTCTTGAGGGGTGGCCAACGCCAACGCGCCCGCCGTGGCCACCGCAGCCGAAACGCCGACGACGTCGACCGTCACCACGTCCTGGCTGGACAGGTTCAGGGCATCGGCCCCGAGCACCGCCAAACCCAACCCCGCGAGCTCGCCCGCCAGGGACAAGCCGGCGCGGATGCGCTCGACGCCCGACTCGTGTTCGCTGATGCGCTCGCCGGTGTTGGGGTTGACAGGTCTGTGGATGATGGCGTCGGCCGACAGCCACCCGGCCCACGAGCCCCAGCTCAGCGCGCTCAGGTAATAGTGCTGCCGCGCAGTGCTGATTTGGCGGCCAAAGATGTAGCCGGACCCGGCGCCGACCACCGAGCCGGCGACCCAGCCGATGGCTCCGGCCGATCGTGTCCCGGCGAAATCGCCGACCGATGACAACGCCCAGCCACCAAAAAAGCCGCCACCCAAGGTCGACAACACCGCCGAGCCGCCCAACTGCGGCAGCCCGCGGTCGGTCAGCACTTGCGGGTGGTCGCGGCCCAGCGTTTCGACCGCCGCCTTGCGCGTTTCCATGTCGCCGTCCAGGTTCGCGGCGATGCGGTAGAGGGCGTCTACCCCTTCTTTGCGGACGTGGCGGCTCAAGGCGTCCAGCGCCCCGCGCTGCGGCCGCAAGTTCTCGACGCCGGTGGCGATGTCGACCAGCGCCTGCACGGCCGACGGCTCGGCGACCTGCTGCAGCAGCAGGATGGCGGCTTCGCGCACGGCCGGGTTGTTGTCGTGCAGGGCGGCATAGCGCAGGGCGGCCACGGCGCGCGGGTCCGCCGACGCGGCGACCTGTTTCCAGCGTTCCGGTCGGTGTTCGGCCGGAGCGGCCAAGGCGTCGAGCAGCGGCACGAGCAGCGCGCTGTCGGGCCGGGCGACCGCGGGCGGTGCCTCGACCGGCGTGGCGGCAACCGCTGGGGCGACGGGAACCGCAGGCGCTGCCGGAATTTCGTCGGCCCGGGCCGGGACGCAGAGGCAAGCGCACGCGGCGACCACCGTCAGCAGTGCAAAGTGGGTGCGCATCGGCTCCTCGTCGCCGGAACAGCCGGCGGCGGCATTGTGGACCTTGCGGCGAGTGGGGGCAATGGCGCCCGGGCGCGGCCCCCGCGGCTGACCGGATCCCGCTGACTAGGAGCCTGTCGGACTATCGTCCGACTGGCTCCGTGCTGGTTGCGATCGGGGCAGCGACCAAGAACTGCCTGAAGTAAATTCAGGCAGTTTCGGTCGCTGGCAGGCCGCAGCCGCGGCCTGCCTAGGAGCCTGTCGGCCAGAATCTGCCGATTCTGGCGTTTCGCCGACAGGCTCCTAGCGTGTCGAAAACCGTTGTGCCATCATGGTTCTGAACAAAGGGGGGGCTTGTCCAGGTCACCGGCGTGCAGCGGCGCGGCGCAGAGGACGGCGGCGGTGGCGGCGGGGCCCAGGGTCGTGTCCGCCCGGTCGACAACGAACGGCCGCTACTTGGGATCCGCGGCGGGCGCACCCGGCAACGGCGCGGGCGGCGGCGGCTGCAACACGTCGCCCTGGACCGGCGTAACGGCTGCGGCCGGTGGGACGGGCAGCGATGCCGGCGGAGGCGGTGGCGGTGCAGGCGCGGCGATCGGCGGGGCGCGAAACCGCACGGCGGGCGGATCGAACACCTGGCGCACCTTGACGCGGCCGGCCAACATCGAGCCGATGCCGATGCCTGCAAACGTGCCGATGACGGCGCCGTAGGCCATGCTGGTCAGCAGGCGTTGGATCTGTGCCTCATTGTTGCCTCGGCCGAACTCCTCGCTGGCCAGGACGTACACTTCGCCGATGACGAATCCCACCTGCCCGGCGGCGATGCCGCCGACGATGCTCGGCCAACTGCGCGTGTCGTCGCTGGTCAGGACGGCCTCGGCCTGCGGGGCGCGCGCGACCAGGGCCTGAACGCGGGCGTGGGCCTCTGGATCGCCACTTTGCACCAGGACCGCGCCGTCGTCGGACTCGACCTCCACGATCTTGACCGGCTCGGCGTCGGCAGGCGTCTCACCCAGATGCACGGTCTTGCCGATGACCTCGCGGCCGACCAGTTGCCGCGCAGGCACGGCGTACCGGATCGGCACGGCGCAGCCGGCAAAGGCAGCCAGGGTGGCGAGGGCCGCGAGGCGCACGGGACGGTCGAAGGCGGCGGTGGACATCGGTGGCTCCGGCGCTGCAAGCGCGGTCGAGCATTTTCGCAGGCGGCGCGGCGGTTTCATAGGGGCGGCCGCTCCCCGTCCGGGCGACCTACCAGAAGGCCCACCCGACCGCGATCCCGACGGCGTTGGCACCGTGGTTGGGGTGCGCCGTCTCGGCGTTGGACAGGTGTTCCAGTTGCACCGCGGCGTGCCAGGCGTTGGCGGGCGCCTGCCAGCCGATGGCCAAGTTCGACAGCAAGTTCAGGCGCGAGGCGTTGCCGACGAACGGCCGGGCGCTCCACACCGTCGCGCTCGACCAACCGATGAAGGGGCCGGCGTGGTCGGCGGCGTCCCAGTACCAGCGCGTGGTGACGCCAAAGGCCAGGCACGGCACCCAACGGCCATCGGGGTTGCGCCAAAGGAACAACGGCATGGCCTTGGCGCCCATGGTGAAACCGCGCCACAGGGCGAACTCGCGCTCCAGATCCACGCGCACCAGCCACTCGGCCGAGCGGTCGAGGTCCACCGAGGCGAAAGCGTTGGCGCCGACGGCCGAAGCGCGCGCCCGCGGGGTCGCCGCCCTCGCCCACTGCGCGGGCAGCCCGGCGAGGCCGCAGGTAGCGAAAAACGCGAGGCGAAGGGCCAATGTCACGGCTGGGTCGGCAGCGGCAGCGGCGATTGCGCCAAGCCGAGCGCCGCCCGAAAGCGCGGGTCGGCCAACAGGTGCTTGGCGATCTCGACCACGGCATTGCTGTACGTCTCTGCGTAGTTCTCGGCCGAGGCGGATCGGCCCCAGCGCTTGGACCGGCCGACCACCACGCTGTCGTACAGCACCGTGCCACTGCCGTCTTGCAGTTGGGCGTGCACCGCGACCTCGCCGTTGTAGGTGTTGTCTTCGCGCACGAAGAAATTCTGCACTGCGCCGCGCAGCACCCGGTTGCTGGCGCCTTCGACGACCGGGACGCCGCTCTGCGGCAGCACCTGGGCCAGACCGTGGCTGACGAACGCCGGCACCAGATCCGGGGTCGAGAGCGGGCGGGCGGGGCGGCCGCGGGCGTCTTCGCCGATCGTGGCCTGGTTGGCCCTGCGGTCGATGAACAAGTCCACACGCACCGGCGCCGCCGCACCGTATGCGCCTGGGCCCACCACGTTGAGGTCGTCGGTCGGCCGCCAAGTCAACCGAAGCTCGCGGGGTTGGTCGGCGCGGTCAGCGCCACCACACGCGGACACCGCCAGTACGGCAGCACACAGCAGGATCGAACGAGGCATGGATCGGACCCGGCAGCGCATGGGCGCAGTCGGGCGATTGTCGGGCAGCGGACCGTTGGGTTCAAGGTGGGTGCCGGCCTTGGCGGCTCGCCGCGCCGTGCTACGCTGCCGGACCCTGCCCAAACGGAGCAGCCATGGCCAAATCGAGATCCGAACGCGAATTCGAGGCGATTGTCGGCGATTTCCTGACAGGGCCGGTGCGACCGATCCACAAGGGCGGTCCGCCCGCGGCGAAACCACCCGCCGCGCCGCCAGCCCCCGCCCAGGTCCAGGTGGCCGTCCCGCCACCAGCCGCTGCGACCGCGGAACTGGCCGCCCGGGACGCACAGATTGGGGCCCTGCGCGCACAGTTGTCCGCCGCTGAGGCAGGAGTGGCCGCAGCCCGGGAAGCAGTCGCCACAGCCACGCAGCGCGCGCAGGTGGCCGAGGCGGCCCTCGCGAGCGCACAGCGGCAGGCGCGCGAGGCCGACAGCGAGCGCCGGGCGCAGTCGCGCCGGACCACCGAACTGCTGCAGCAGTTGACCGCGGTCCAAAGGCAGTGGGCGGGCGCCGATCGCCGCGGTCTCGTCGCAGCGCGCGGCTTGGTCGGGGACGAAGCGGTCGAGGCCCTGCGGCTTTTCCTCGCGGCGCGCGGGACCAAGGCCGTCGATGCCATGCTCGATCGCGACCCGGCCGAGCTGTGCCTGCTCTTGGAGCGATTGGTCGTCAGTTGCGGCTCCGGTGACTGCACGCCGCGCCACGCCGACGTCCTGGTGCTGCTGGTGCCTCGCGATCGCTGCGAAGTCTGCGCCGGCTCGGACAGCCGCCAAGCGTTTTCTGCCTTTTGCACCGCGTTGCGGGCCGCCGGTTTCAGCCGCTGCACGGTCGTCGGGGGATCGCCGGCCTACCGCGAGATGCTGCGCGACCTCGGCCGAACGCAGGGCGTGGGTCTGGACCTCAGATTCGTCGCCGACGTGGCCCCCAACGCGGACCAACGCGCCAAGCAAGTGCGCGGGCTGGTGATCATCTGGGGCGCGACTGCCGTGGACCACGCCGCCACCAGCCACTACCGCGATGCGGGCGATAAGGTGTTGGAGATCCCTCACCGCGGCATCGGCGGCATGTTGCGCAAGGCCGCGGCCGAGTTGCAGAAGAACCGCTGAACTACAGCCTTGCCGGCCTGCCAGGCCGTGCTATACAGGATCGCCGAATTCCGGCACCAAGTGCCGGACCGGTGATCATGTGCTTGCTGGGTGGGTCGCCAAGCTCGCGGCTCCGTCCAAAGTTTGATCTCGAACTTCGGTGACTTTGTATACCCTGCGGCGCGCCGCACGGTGCCCGACCCATGGCCAAGTTCCGCATCGCCGACGTCAACGATTTCTTGAGCCTGACCGGCGGCGGGGTGCGGCGCTACCACCTGGAAAAGCTGCGTTTCCTCAGCAAGCGCGACGACATCGAGTACCACCTGCTGCTGCCGAGCGACCGGCCCGGGGTCGAGGTCTTCGGCCACGCGCGCGTCCACCACGTCCCGGCGCTGCCGCTGCTGAAATCCGGATACCGCCTGATGGCCAACCCGCTGCGGGTACGGCAGGTGCTGCGGGCGATTCGCCCCGATCTGGTCGAAGTCGGCAGTCCCTATCACACCCCAGATTTCGTCCGGTTTGCGCTGTGGGGGCTCGACGTGCCGGTGGTCGGCTTCTGGCACGCGAACTTTCCGGTGACCGATGTCGGGCGGGTGTTGCGCAAGACTGCTGCGTGGCTCGGCGATCTGGGCGAGCGCGCGGCGTGGGCGTGGGCGCGGCGCACCTACGGCAAGATGGCGGCTACCCTGGCCGCTACGCACTGCATGGTGGACCAGTTGCACGATCACGGCATCGGCCGGGTCATCCATTCGCCGCTCGGCGTCGATACGCAGATGTTCCACCCGCGGCACCGCGATCGTGCGCTGCGCGGCAGTTGGGGGGCGGGCGACGGCGACATGGTCATGGCCTATGCCGGCCGGCTGAGCGAGGAGAAGAACTACCGGCCGCTGCTCGATGCCTACGAGCGCCTGCGGGCCACGACCGAGTTCAAGCCGATTCTGGTGGTCGCCGGCAACGGGCCGGGCGCCGAGCAAGTGCAGCAGATGGCGGCGCGCTACACAGAGGTGACGTTTCTGGGCTTCGTCGAGCAACCGCGCGAGGTGGCGCGCATCCTGGCGTCGGTGGACGCCGTGGCCTCGCTGTCGCCGTATGAGACCTTTGGGCTGGCGGCCGTCGAGGCGCTGGCCTCGGGCGCGGCGCTGGTCGGTTCGACGCGCATGAGCATCGGCGAACTGCTGGCGGCCACTCGCTCGGGCATCGCGCTCGACGTCGTGGACGCCGAGACGGTGGCGTCGGCGTGGATCGAGCTGCTCAAGCCCGGGCGGGCGGCGCTGCTTGGCGCTCGCGGCCACCAGGAGGCCCAGGCCCGCTACAGTTGGAAAGCGACCTTCTCGCGGCAGCTACAGGTGTATCAGGAGGTCATCGCCGACGCCCTGGAGGCGCGATCGGCCCCGCGCCTGGTCGGGTCGCGCATCGCCGGCCTGCTGGCGACCGACGACGAGGCCGCCGTGGCCGCGCGCGCCGCCCGCACGGAACGCGAACGCAGGCCCAGGTCCGGCGCAAATCGGCAACCTCCTTGACAGCATTCGGCACCGCTTTACAATACCGCCGCTTGCGCCCCGGTCGGGCGCGCGTTGGCATGGGGTCAGCGCGTCCCCGGCACAGCGCAACCTGATACGCCCGTTCGCATTTTTCTCGCCGGCCATTGGGATCGGCGCTGCAGGGCGCGAGGAATTTCCATGAAGCTGAGCATCAAGATTTGCACCCTGCTCGCGCTCGCCGCCATCGGTTCCACGGCGATCGCGTGCGGCACCAGCGGCGGGTCCACCGGCGGCGGCGGCAACACCGCCACCGACACCGCGACTGGCACGGGCGACGGTAGCGCAGGCGACGCAAAGGACACCGCGGGCGACGCTACGGCGACCGCGGGCGACGCAAAGGGCACCGCGGGCGACGCCACGGCCACCGCGGACGGCGCGGCTACCGGAGACGGAGCGGCCACCGGTGACGGCGCGGCTACTGGAGACGCCACAAAGCCGGCGGGCAAGGGCTGCACCTCGACCGCCGACCAAGCCTGGACCAAGAAGCTGAGCGAAGACGCCGAGTACCAGAAGAAGTTCTACGGCGACATCACGCCGTGCGCGCTGGCGGAACTGGGCAACAACGACGAAGCTTCGGCCGTCGGCAAGATCGCCAAGTGCCTGGTCGAGGGCAAGGGCCACGCCGCCTCGCTCGACTGCGCCGGGTGCTTCGGCCTGCGCGCGTACTGCACGCTGCAGAACTGCGTCAAGAACCAGGAAGAGGCCAAGACCGCGCAGTGCACGACCAACGCGGCGGGCGAGCCCTGCCAGGCCTGCCAGAAGAAGTACAAGTGCGACGTCAAGCAGGCGGATTGCGCCGCCGGCAAGTAGTCCGCAGCCAAGTGGAATCCGGCGCGGCCGGCGGTCCTCCTTCAGGGGCCGCCGGTCGCGGCGTTTTTGGGTCATTGGCCGCGGCGCGGGGCTGTGGCATCATCGCCGCCCGCCGGGGTCCACCTGCCGCACTACGGAGTACGCATCCATGAAAGCCGCGAAAAAAGTCCTGTCGTCGTGCCTACTGGCCACGCTCTTCCCTGGGGCAGCGCAGGCTGCGGGGTACGACACGCCTGTGCTGTATTCCGCGCGCCACATGGGCATGGGCGGTACGGCCATCGGCTACGTCAACGACCCGAGCGCGATCTTTCACAACCCTGCGGGTCTCGGTGCAATCCGCGGCGGCGCGGTGCTCGGCAACTTCTCGCCGATCCTCGCGTCCATCAAGGGCAGCCCGTCGGACCACCAGGTCACCGACACCGCCGGCAACAAGTCCAAGCCAGGCACCAGCGTGTGGTCGGAGCGGGCGTTCTCTCCAGCGTTCCTGGTGGGCGCCGCCTACAACGTCCTCGATCGGATCACGTTTGGCGCGGCGGTCTACCCAGTCGCCAGCGCTGGCGGCCGCTACGTCTATACCGCGAACAAGGGCAAGGAGGTCGTCGAAGTCACTGATTTTACGCGGCTGGTCTTCATGGAATACGCGCCATCGCTTGCCGTCGAAGTCGTCAAGGGGCTCCGGGTGGGCGCGGCGTTTCGCTATCTTTCCGCGCAGTTTCAGCGCAAGCGCAGCAATCCGGACGACAAGGGCGTGCCGTCGAACGTGGACCTGGACATGAAGGGCACCAACACCGAAGGGTTCCGGCTGGGCCTGCAGTACGAGTTCGGCGACCTGAGCGTGGGCGCCGTGTACCGCAACCGCACGGATACGCCGGTGACCGCAGCGACCGGCATGCTGGAAAACACCAAGGGCAAGGACATCACCTATGCTTTCGTCATCCCGGCGAAATTCGGATTCGGGGCGCAATACAAGGGTATCGACAAGTTGCGGCTCGCGCTCGACGTCGAATACACGCAGCAGAGCGACAATGTGGAGACGACGCTAAAGGGTACCGGCCTTTTCGACACCGGCGATCCGGCCAAGCCGCTTGAAGTGCCGGTGGAGGTCAAGAACATCTCCAAGTGGCAGGACAACTTCACGGTGCGCGTGGGCGGGGGCTACACGCTCGGGTCACTGGAGGCGCGCCTGGGGTACCTATTCGACGGCCAAGCCTCGCAGGCCAGGTTTGTGTCGGCCTTTGGCACGCCGCCCACCTCGACCCACGCGATCACAGCCGGCGCGGGCTACAAGGTCTCGGACACCCTCGACGTCAGCCTGGCCGCCGCCTACCGCACTGGCAGCACTTCGGTCACCGAGGCCGACGTCAAGGGCAACGGCTGCGCCTTTTGCGGCAAGGCCGGCGACTACGAACTGCAGGTGTTTGGCGGCTACCTCGACGTGTGCTGGCGATTCGGCCAGACCGCCAAGCCGGCGCCCGAGCCCGCCCCGGCGGCCGCCCCTGAACCGGCGCCGGCGGTCGAACCCGCGGCTGCCGCCAGCCCATCCACACCTTGACAGCCACTGCGCGCTAGCAGATACTTCCGCCCCCGCCGCGAACGGCGACCCTGCGCGGGTCGGTGGTGTTCGCGGCGCGCGTCAGCGGCGTATCCTCCGTCGCCATCGCTTGCCGCCGACCTGTGGTCCCGCCGATCGCGGGCCACCCGCCGGTGATGCACGGCCACACCGCCCAGGTAGCTCAGTTGGTAGAGCAGTGGACTGAAAATCCACGTGTCGTTGGTTCGATTCCGACCCTGGGCACCGGCGCGCCGCGGCTGCACACCGCGCCGCTGGCGAGCCGCGCTGGCGCCGCACATTGCATCCGATTCCCCTCGCGGCAGCGCGCGGAACACCTTTGACAACATGGGCCTGTAGCTCAGCTGGGAGAGCGCCTCGTTCGCAATGAGGAGGTCAGGGGTTCGATCCCCCTCAGGTCCACCGAATTCGAGCCCGCTGTCCGCCCCGTAGGCCCCTCCCCCACGTAGGCCCCTCCCCTGTGACCGGTGGCCCGCGCGCAGGCGTCGCCGCGCCCCGTCCTGCGCTTGCGGTCCTGTGCGGTCCGTTGCCGTTCGGGACTGGAAAACAATAAGTCGATCACTCTCACATCAGGACGGAGCCGCGAGTCGGACCCTTGGTCCGCGAGCTGGCGACCCACTGAGCAAGCAAACGGGCCCAAGAAATGATTGAGTAAATCATTT
>VGRO01000006.1 GCA_016875335.1 Deltaproteobacteria bacterium
CTTGGTCCGCGAGCTGGCGACCCACTGAGCAAGCAAACGGGCCCAAGAAATGATTGAGTAAATCATTTCCGGGCCCTAAGATCCGCACCCCGCCGCGCCCCCCGCGGCCGCAGGACCCGCCATGCCGCCGCGCCCGCTTGTCGCCACCGTCGCCGCCGTCGCCCTGACGCTGTCGGTGGCCTGCCAATCGCCCACACCGCCGCCTGGCGCTGACGCGGGCGACAGCCAATGGGCCGACCTGGGGTCAACGGACAGCGCCGCCGTTCCAGCAGACACCGCCGCCTCCCCCGACAGCGCCGAAGTCGCCGCCGCGCCGTGGAATCCGACGGCGACCGTGCCGCACCAGCCGGGCCCCACGGCCTCCGGGCCGCTACAGGCCGGGCTCGGCGTCGCGCTTTTGCATGGCCCCATCGGCGTCAGCATGGGCGGCTTTGCCGGGCGCTTTACCGGTGTCCACACCCGCTGGAGCGGATCGCTCAAGGGCACCGCCGGCATGTATGGGCGCATGACCGCGAAAGCCTTGGCGCTGCGGGTAGGCACCGAAACCCTGGTGCTGGTCAAGGCGCCGCTCTTGACCTCGGACTCGTACCTGCTGGGCCGCATCGAGGCGGCGGTGCAGGCGCGCACGGGGGTCGATTTGCGCGGCCGCATCATCACCGGCGCCGGCCACAGCCACCACGAGACGGCGCGGTTCTGGCCGATTCCGCCCGGCCTCGGCGCCATCGGCATGGACACCTTCGACTACGAGGTGGCGGAGCTGCTGGCCCACCATTTCGCGGTGGCGATCCAGCGCGCGCTCGCCGACCTCGGTCCCGCCGAGTGGGCGTGGGCGGCGCACGAAAACTGGGATCCCACGGGCCTCGTGTACCGCGACCGCCGCGGCGCCAACGACCCGACCTGGGGCAAAGATCCGCGCCTGACGCTGGTCGGCGTGCGGCGGCCGGGGGCGACGGCGCCTTTCGCGCTGGTGGTCAATTTCCCCATCCACGGCACGGTGCTGGGCGATGACAACGATCTACACAACGAAGACGCCCCCGGCTACGTCGAACACAAGCTGGAAGACGCGTTGGCCGACGCCACCGGCAAGCCGACGACGGTGCTCTTGCTGCAGGCCGCGGGCGGAGACGCCAGTCCGGGCGGCGACCAGCTCGGCCATCCCGGGCCGGCGCGCCTTGAACGCATTGGCGAACTGGCCGCGGGCCTCATCTTGCCCAAGGTGCCGGCGCTGACCTACAAGCCCGCCATGGACTTGGCCGTGCGCACGGTGCGGTTGGACATCGACTACGACCACTTGTACGCCGACGCCGACCTCAAGGGCGAGTTCGTCAACGAGGAGAACGTGGCCTACACCTGGGGCGGCTGGCAGTGCGTGGTGCCCGGCCTCACGCCTGGCCAGTCGATGAAGGGCAAGCCCAAGCAGTGCCTCGACCTGTCGGTGCTTTTGCCGGCCTTTGGCGAGACGCTGCCGTTTGGCGAGTTGAACCAGGTTGTGCTGACGGCCGCCAAGCTCGGCGACCTCGGCCTTATCACCCTGCCCGGAGAGCCGACCTATTCGCTGGTGCAGTTCGCGCGGCAGCAGGTCGAGGGCAAGCTGGCCGGGCTCGGCAGCTTGATGGTGGTCGGCTATGCCCAGGACTACTTTCTGTACCTGACCGCCCCGGACGACTGGATGGTCGGCGGCTACGAGTCGCAGATGAGCGTGTGGGGGCCGGCGGCCGGGCGCTTCTTTGCGCGCGGTGGCCTCGATCTGCTGACCAACCTTTGGGCGGGCAAGACCCAGCCGACGTTCTGGCAGGCCTCGCCGTACCTGACCCAGCCGGCCGCCCAACCGCCGCGGACCGAGGAGGCCGCCGTCGACGCAGGCCAGTGGGTGCAAGCGCCGCCGTTGGACGTGTCGCGGACGCAAGTGGCGGAGTTGGCGTTCTTGGGCGGCGACCCGGCGTTCTCGATCCCGCGGGTGTCGCTGCAGCGCCAGACGGCCGATGGGTTCGTGGCCGTGCCCGCGCGCAACCTGCGCCCCGGTGCGACCTACGACAACACCCGCTACGAGATGTTGACCCTGTACCAGCCCGACCCGCCGCCGAACGCCGACACGCAGCCCAAGCGCAAACACATCTGGCGCGTGCGCTGGGAGGTGCCGATCGACTGGCCCACCGGCACCTACCGCTGGCGCATCGCGCTATACCCGCCCGAGACCGGCCACAGTCAGGCCACACAGCAATGGGAGAGCGCCCCGTTCGCAGTCCACCCGGCCGAAAAGACGACCGTGCAGGCCGAGCGCAAGGGTTCGCAACTGCTCGTCCGCGTGGACGTCCAGGGCCAGCCGTACAGTTTGGACGGCAAGCACTCCTGGCCCAAGGCCGGCTGGCGGCTGCTCGACCGCGACGAGAAACATGGCGTGCCGGCCCGGCTGCGGGCGCCGCTGCAGGTGGTGGTGCAGGCCGGCGGTCAGAAGCTGTCGTTCCCGAGCGTCGCCTACGATGCAGCGCAGAAGGCCCACGTCGTCGAGGTCGGGCCGGCGGCGGCGGCTCCCGGGCCGTGGCAGGTGCAGGCCGAGGTCGCCGGGTCGAGCGGGCCGCTGTGGGCGGTGCAGGTGCCGTAGGGGACTGGAAAATAATAAGCCGATCACTCTCACATCAGGACGGAGCCGCGAGTCGGACCTTTGGTCCGCGAGCTGGCGACCCACGGAGCAAGCAAACGGGCCCGAGAAATGATTGAGTAAATCATTTCCTGGCCCTAGGGGAAGATGCCGCCGGCCGCACCGATGCAGTTCACGGCACGGGGTAGTAGACTTCGACCTCGTCCAGGGTCCAGTCATTGTAGCCACCGGCGAGGAAGCCCTGGCACTCCGGCACATTTGGCGAGCACGGCATGGAGGTCGCCGGGCAAGTGTACGTGTGACCGAGATTGCTGAAGCCCTTTTTCATGCCGCCGTCGAGGTGGAGGTCGTGCCCGCCACCAAAGGTCGGTCCGTAGCTTGCTTGTACGTACATCGCGAACTTGCTGTTGCACCCCTGGACGGGCAGCTTGGCGCCTTTGTTGAGTTGAAAGAGCCAATTCTCCAAGCTGGCCACATAGGACCCGCCGCCCGCCCACGACTTGGCGGCAAATCCACCGAACAGCAAACCGCTGGTGCTGTGCATGACGACCATCGACATCGGGGCGGCGTCGCACAAGGTGTGGAACACCTTTGACGAGAAGCCATCCTTGGTCGCCTTGTAGCACAGTTGCCACTTCTGCCCGGCCTTGCCATACCACGTATTGAGCTGCTGTTGCTGTGTGAAACCCAGCAGGGTCGCCCCTGCAAACGGCATGCACACGCTGGGCGGGTCCGCTCCGCACGGCGACGGAGCGCATTTGCCCTGTGCGCAGTAGTTGCCGCCGCCGCACGGCTGCCCGTCATTGGTCGGCGCGTTGGCGCACCCCTTGACCTTGTCGCAACTATCCGCCGTGCAAGGGTTGTTGTCGTCGCAGTCCTTTGCGTTGCCACCCTTGCACGCGCTGTCGGCGCACGCCTCATTGACGGTGCATGCATCGCCGTCGTCGCACGCCCCGCCGTTGGGGATCGGCGCGTTGCTGCAAACCCCGGTCTTGCTGTCGCACTTGTCGAGCGTGCACTGCTTGCCGTCGTCGCAGTCGATGGGCGAGGCGGTGCTCTTGCGGATGCGGTAGGCGTCGTACACGTAGGCCGAGCCGACGCCAGCGATGGCGATGCCGGATGGGTATTGCCAGGTGGCCGCGGTGCCGAGGCCGTCGAGCAACGACGCGGTGCCGTTGCCGGTGTCGGTGACGACCGTGCCCTTGGTGGTCAAGCGGCGCATGCGCCGGTTGTTGTAGTCCGCGACCAGAATCTGACCTTGGGAATCGACGCCCACGGCATACGGGGCGTTGAACTTGGCAGTGGCGACTGGGCCGTCCGCGTAGCCAGCAGACCCGCCAGCGACCGTGGACACCTGGCCTGCGGCGAGCTTGCGAATGGCGTGGTTGCCGCCGTCGGCGAGGTAGAGCGCACCGTCTGGCCCAAAGGCCATGCCATACACTTGGTTGGTGAACGTGGCCGAACTCGCCGCCCCATCCTGCTTGCCGGCACTGCCGCTGCCGGCAACCGTGGTCACGGTGCCATTGGTGATCTTGCGAATGCGGTAGTTGTTGACGTCGAACACGAACACCGCACCTGCGCTGTCCACCGCCACGGCCGTTGGGTAGTTGAAGCCAGCACTCGACGCCGGCCCGTCGGCATACGATGGGCTGCCCGAGCCGGCCAGCGTCGACACCTTCTGGGTCGCAGGGTCGTAGAGCCGAATTCGGTGGTTGGCGTGGTCGGCGATGACCAGCCGCCCCAGCGAGTCGAATGCCAGGCCCCACGGGTTCTTGAACTGCGCCGTCGCCGCGTCGCCGTCGGTGTAGCCTGGCTTGGTGCACTGGCCCACCTCGCTGGTCACCTTGCCCTGCGGCGTCATCTTGCGCAGACAGTGATTGCCGCTGTCCGCGAACCACAGGTCGCCGTTCTTGTCCACGACCATGCCCCAAATCTGCCCAATCTGCGCCACCGAACCCGTTCCATCCTTGTAGCCATTGGTGCTGCCCGCGACCGTGGCCACCACCGCCTGGTCGGTCACGCACTTGCCGCCCACGCAGGTGTCGGCCGGCGTGCAGGCGTCGCCGTCCGTGCAACTGGCGGCGGTCGGGTGGTTGTCGCAGGCGCCGGTCAGCGCGTCGCAGCCGTCCCAGGTGCAAGCGTTGCTGTCGTCGCAGTTCTTTGCCGATCCGCTGCACGCCCCTTTGCCGTCGCAGGTGGTGTTGGCGGTGCACGCCGTGAAGTCGTCGCACTTGGCGCCGGCCGACAGCGGCTTGAACACGCAATTGCCCGTCGCCTTGTCGCAAGCATCGGCGGTACACGGCTGCAAGTCGTCGCACAGCACTGCGCTTTTCGGCGTCAGCTTGCGCAGCGCGTACATGTCGCCGACCACGAGGGCCTTGTTGTCGTCCCAGGTCAACGACATCGGGCCCAGCAGGGAAAACGCCAGGGCGTCACCGGCCTGTTTGCTGGAACCGCCGCCGGCCAGCGTCGTGACCTGGTCCTTGGCGAGCAGGCGGATCCGAGCGCCGTCGGCCAGGTACAGTTCGCCATCCGGGCCAGCTACCATGCCTTGCACATTGGTGAACTTGGCCGAACTGGCCGCGCCGTCCTGAAAGCCTGAGGCGCCGCTGCCGGCGAGCGTGGTGACGGTGCCGTCGGTTTTGATCAAGCGGATGCGGTAGTTCTCGAAGTCGTACACGGCGACGTTGCCGTCGGGCAGCAGCGCCATCGCTTCCATGTAGCCGAATTTCGCTGAACTGCACGCGCCATCGGCGTAGCCACTGGAGCCCGAGCCGCACAGCGTGACAACCTGGCCATCGGGCTTGATGGCGCGCAGGCGGCGGTTGGCGGTGTCGAGCACGTACAGCCAGCCGCTGGCCTTGTCGAATGCGAGTTCCGACACCGTCGAGAATTTTGCGTCGGCAACCGGGCCATCGAGGTATCCCGCGCCCGCTGCGCCGGACCAGGTCGTCACATACCCGTCTGGCGCGACCTTGCGAATGCGGCTGTTGCCGCGGTCCGCGACGTAGAGATAGCCCTGGCCGTCCAGCACCAACCCCGCGGGGTTGTAGAACAGCGCCTTGTCCGGCGGCCCGTCGGTCGCGCCGAAGCCAGTGCTGCCCACGACGGTGACGATGTCGCCCTGGGGCGTGAGCTTGCGAAGGCGGTGGACATCCGCCACCCAGATCGCCCCGTCGGCGGCGCGGGCGACACTGTAGGTCGCGACGAAAAGCGCTTGGGCCGCGGGCCCGTCGGCCGTGCCGCTCTTCTCCGCGCCCGCCAACGTCGCAATGGTGTAGCCCACCGGCGGCAGGCACTTGCCGGTCGCGCACGTTTCGCCGGTGGTGCAGCCGTCGCCGTCGTCGCACGGTCCCGAGATCGGCGCGTTGAAACAGGCGCCCGTCTGCTTGTCGCAGCCGTCGTTGGTGCAGATGTCGCTGTCGGCGCAGTCCTTGAGGCTGAAGTAGTAACACTTGACGGTCTTGTCGTCGCAGGCGTTGGAGGTGCAGGCGTCGTTGTCGTTGCACACCTGGAGATCGTAGCCGGTGGCGTCGGCCTTGCACGTCGCGACTTGCGGACCCGCGCACTTCTGGCTGCCGGGCGGCCAGCAAGCGCTCGCCGCGCACGCACCGTTGACGCACGCCTGTTTGCCCGCGCTGCAATCGACAACCTTGGTCGCGCTCAGGCCCTTGGCGTCGCACTTGTGCACCTCGAAGCCGGCGCAGAAGCTGCTGTCGGGCTTGCACACCTGATCCTTGCACTGGCCGGCGTCGCAGACCTTGTCCGTGCCGCACGCAAACTGCTGCCACGACAGGCCGTTGTCGGCACAGATGGCCAACTTGCCGGCTTGGCATTCCGTGGCCTTGGGTGTGCAGATGGGCGATTTGCACACGCCGGCCTCGCACACCTGCTTGGTCTGGTTGCAGTCGGCGATGACAACCATGTTCAGGCCCTTGGCATCGCATTGCTCGGCGACGTTGCCGTTGCAGGCCTTGGCGCCGGGCGCGCAAATGGCGGTCTTGCACAGGCCCTGGTCGCACACCTTGCCACTGACGCAATCCGTCAGATACCAGGACAGGCCGTCGTTGAGGCACAGCGCCAACTGGCCGCCCTGGCACGACGCTGCATTGGGCGTGCACACCAGCGATTTGCAGGTGCCTTTGTCGCACACCTGGCCGGTCTTGGCGCAGTCCTGGGTGGCGGTGTAGCCCAGGCCCTTGGCGTCGCACGTCTCGACCACCTTGTCGGCACACTGCTTGTTGCCCGGCGTGCAGACGGTGTCCTTGCATTGGCCCTGGTCGCACACCTTGCCGCTCGGGCAGTCGATCTTGATCCAGTCCAGGCCGCTGTTGGTGCAGATGGCGAGCTGGCCGCCCTGGCAACTGGTGCTGTTGGGGGTGCACAGCAGCTTGACGCACCCGCCATTGCTGCACACCTCGCCCGTCTTGGCGCAGTCGGCAAGCGCGGTCTGTGCCAGGCCTTTGGCGTCGCACTGCTGGACCACCGTGCCGTTGCACGACTTGTCGCCCGGCTTGCACAGGATCGGCTTGCACTGGCCTTGGTCGCACACGGCCCCGCTCGCGCAATCGGCTAGGAGCCTGTCGGCGAAACGCCAGAATCGGCAGATTCTGGCCGACAGGCTCCTAGGCAGGCCGCGGCTGCGGCCTGCCAGCGACCGAAACTGCCTGAATTTACTTCAGACAGTTCTTGGTCGCTGCCCCGATCGCAACCAGCACGGAGCCAGTCGGACGATAGTCCGACAGGCTCCTAGCGTCCACGCCAGGCCATTGGTGTTGCAGATGGCCAGCTTGGCGCCCTGGCACTCGGTGCTGTTGGGGGTGCAAACCACATTCTTGCACAGGCCCTGGTCGCACACCTGGCCGGTCGCGCCGCAGTTGGCCACGGTGCTGACACTGGTGCCGAGGGCGTCGCACAGCTCGATGGCGTTGCCCTTGCACGCCTTTTCGTTGGGCTTGCACACGGTCGTCTTGCAGGTCCCCTTGTCGCAGACCTGGTTGGCCGCGCAGGTGGCGCTTGCGAATGCCGTGCCGTTGCTGTTGCAGGTCAGGGTCTTGTTCGCGCCGTCGCAGGTCTTTTCGCCGGGCTTGCAGATGGGCACGACGCACTTGCCGGCCGAACACGACAGGAAGGTCTTGGTGCAATCCTGGACGGCCTGACTGGCAGTGCCGGTCGCGTCACACTGCCGCACCACGTCGCCGTCGCAGGTGAGCGCATTGGGCTGGCACACCACCGCCTTGCAGGCCCCGGCGACACACGCCGAGTAGGCAGGGCACGCGGCTTGGGTCCAGGCCATGCCGTCGAGCGCGCACGTCGCCAACTGACCTTGTTGACATTCTGTGGCGGCCGGCTTGCACAGTGGTTTCTTGCACTGCTGCTGGTGACAGACCTCGCCGGCCGCCGCGCAGTCTTTGTTCAGCTTGGGCGCCACGCCCTTGGGGTCGCACTGCATCAACTTGTCACCCGCGCACGACAGGTCGCCCGGCTTGCAGGTCGTCGGCACGCACAGGCCGGCATCGCACACCTGGCCAAACGGGCAGGTGATCTTGGCCCACTGGCTGCCCTTGGCTGCGCACGTCGCCAACTGGTCGCCCTGGCACTCGGTGGCGCCGAGCTTGCAGATGACCGCTGCACAGGCGTTGCCCAGACATACCTTGCCGCCGGCCGCGCAATCTTCGGCGATGGTGGCGGTCAGCCCCACGGCGTCGCACAGGCTGACCTTCTCACCCTGGCACATCTTGGTCTTGGGTTCGCAGACCATCGGCTTGCAGGTGCCCCCACCGCACGCCTGACCCGCCGGGCAGGGCACGACATCAAAGGCCAACCCCTTGGCGTTGCACACTGCAAGGTCGGGACCCTGACACACCGCCGCGCCCGGCTTGCACACGGGCGCCTTGCATGCCCCGGCATCGCACGCCTCGCCGGTCTTGGCGCAGTCGACCAGCAGCGGATTGTTGGCACCGGTTGCGTCGCACTGGTGGACTTCGCTGCCGTTGCACGATTTCTCGTTCGGCTTGCAAATGACCTTGACACACACCGACTTGTCACAGGTCTGGCCGCTCGGGCACGGCTCAGCGGACCAGCCGAGCGCGTCGGCGTTGCAGGTGGCCAAGAGTCCCGATTGGCACTGTGTGTCGCCGGGCGTGCATGCCTTGGCCACACAGGCACCTTTGTCGCACGCTTGTTGTTGCGCTGCGCAGTCGGTGGCAATTGCCCAGTCGGTGCCGTCGACCGAACACAATGCAGACTTGAACCCCTCGCATTTCTTGGTTCCTGGCTCGCAAATCTTGGGCTTGCAGGCTGCGCCGGCGCACACCTGGCCGGCGGGGCACGCCGCGCCCACCCATTGCAGCCCGTCGCTGGCGCAGGTGGCGAGCAGGCCCGCCTGGCATTCGACGGCGCCCGGCTTGCACACCAAGGTCTTGCATGCACCCGCCACGCAGTTCTGTGCCTTGGCGGTGCAGTCCTCCTTCTTCTGGCTGGCCGTGCCGACCGGATTGCACTGGAACACCACATCGCCATTGCACACCGACTCTCCGGCCTTGCACACGTCGGGCACGCAGGCGTTGGCGTTGCAGAACTCCGTAGCGCCGCAATCGGCGTCGTCCTGGCAATCGACACACCCGACCCCTGGCGCGCACACAAGGCCAGATTTGGCGCAGTCCTTGCTGCTGGTGCACGCCTTGGGCTTGTCGACGCACTGCCCAAACGCGCACGCCTGGCCGTCCGCGCAATCGGCGGCCTCGATGCAATCGGCGCAGAATCCGCTCTTGGCATCGCAGACCGCGGCGGCCGAGGTACATTGCTTGCTGCTGGTGCACGCCACCGGGGCTACGCATTGGTTGGCCACGCATCGGCTGTGGGCGACGGGACAGTGACCTGGCATCCGGCACTGCACGCACTGGCCGGTGGCGGGCAGGCAAGCGGGCAACGCTTTGGGGCAATCGTCGCTGGTCGCGCAGGTGGCAGAGACTTCGGGCGCGGCGTCGGCGGTGGCCTCGGCGACTGTCCACGCGTCATCGCCCGCGGTGGCCTCGTCGGTCGCGTCGCCGCCCACCGAGGCAACGTCGCCGTCGGCCGGGCCCGCATCGACCTTCTGGGTCAGGTCGCGACGGGTTTCTCGTCGCAGGCGATGGCGAACAGGGTCGCCAGATAGGCCAGTCTGGTGCGGGCGGCGTGCATGGCGGGCCTTTCGGCCACGGCGTGTGGCCGGCGTCGATCGACGTGGCGGCTGTGTAGCAGTTCTGGGGGTTGTCGTCAAGGCGTTTTCGTCGATCCGCAGGCCGGTTGCGAGGCCGCGGACGCCAGCCGAGACGGGCCGAACGAGGCCATGCCCGGCCCCTGCGCAAGGCGCGCGCCCACACCGGTGCGCTGCGCCAATCGTGCCAAGGCGGCCTGCGCCCCGTTTGGCACCCGCGGCAAAACCGCCTACACTGGCCGCCCTCCGACCGCCGCCGTGGAGCCGCCCCGTGCACGCAAGCCCCTTGGACAGCCCGCCCGAACCCGCACTGGTCCCATTGCGGCTGGTCGTCAACGGCGAGGCCCGCGAACTGCGCGTCCAGCCGATGCGCCGCCTGCTCGACGTGTTGCGCCTCGACCTCGGCCTGACGGGCAGCAAAGAAGGCTGCGGAGAAGGCGAGTGCGGCGCCTGCACGGTGCTCGTCGATGGCAGTCCGGTCAACGCATGCCTGATTCCGGTCGTCCAGTGCGACGGCGCAACCATCGTCACCATCGAGGGGTTGGCGCAACACGGCGGCATGCGCGCCATCCAGCGGGCGTTCGTCCGCTGCGGCGGCGCCCAGTGCGGCATCTGCACGCCGGGCATGGTGGTCACGGCATCGTGGCTCGTCGATACCCACGTCGGCAAGCCGCTGCCCGAGGTCGCCATCCGCGAACACCTCGCCGGCAATCTGTGCCGCTGCACCGGCTACGGACAAATCGTCGACGCCGTGGTCGAGGCGCTCAACGAGGAGACCGCCGCCGCGGCCGGGAGCGCGCGATGACCCCGACTGCGCCCGCCGTCGTCCGGCCCCGCGACCTGGCCGACGCCCTTGAACGGCTGCGCGTTGCGGCTGGGGATGTCCCGCTGCGGCCCATGGCGGGCTGCACCGACGTGCTCGTGGACCTGCACTTTGGCAAGCCAGCGGCCCCAGCGTACCTCGATTTGTGGGCGCTGCGCGGTGAACTCGGCGGCCTGCGCTGGACCGGCGAGGGGCTGGAGATCGGCGCGCTGTGCACCTACGCCGACGCGCTGGGCAACGCGCGCTTTCGGGCCGAACTGCCCATGCTGGCCCAGGCTTCGGCGTTGGTCGGCGCCACGCAAATCCAGTTCCGCGGCACCTTTGCCGGCAATGTCGAGAACGGTTCGCCCGCCGCCGACGCTGCCCCAGCGCTGATGGCGCTGGACGCTCGGGTGCGGCTGATGTCCGCGGCGGGAGTGCGCGACATCGCGCTCGCCGAATACTACGCGGGCTATCGGCAAACCCAGCGGCGGCCCGACGAGATCATTGGCGCGCTGGTCGTCCCCGCCGAGCGCTTGGGGTGCCAAGGCCAGTGGATGCGCAAGGTCGGCACCCGCGCCTTCCAGGCCATCACCAAGGTCGGGTTGTGCGGCGTGTTCGGTTGGCGCGACGGTCGCCTTGGCGAGGTGCGGGTCGTCGCGGTGTCGATGGCGGCGGTGATCAAGCGCTGTCCCGCTATCGAGGGCTACCTTTCAGGCAAGGCGGTGCGGGACCTCGACCCGGCCGCCCTGCGCTCCGCCCAGGCCGCGGATCTGCGCCCCATCGACGACGTGCGCTCGACCGCCGAATACCGCGCCGAGGTGTTCGCGCGGCTGGTTGAGCAGGCCGCGCGCGAAACTGCCGCCTGAGGCGCACCCCAGATGCCCGCAAAGGCCGAGCCCCCGATGGACGCAGAAGGCCAGCGCTTGCTGCTGCGCCTGCCGGACTTGGTCCGACCCAACGGCAAGCCCGCGGTGCTGGTCACCGTGTTTGCGGCCCAGGGCAGCGTGCCGCGGCGCCCCGGTGCGCGGATGGTGTGCCGCGACGGGCGCCTGCTGGCCGGCACCGTCGGTGGCGGTCACTTGGAAGACCAGGCGCTGCGCGACGCCAACTGGCCGAGCCGCGACAGCACCGCCGACGCCGACGACCCGGGCCCGCTCGCCACCGAAGTCCACGAAGAGGCGACCGAAACTGGCGCGACCCGCAAGCTCATCCGCTATCCGCTTGGCGCCAAACTCGCGCAGTGCTGCGGCGGCGCAGTGTGGCTGCACTTCGAGGAAATCGACGCAGTGCGGGCCCAGGTCCTGGCCGACCACGTCCACGCTTGCGAGCGGTCTGGCGCGGCGTTCGAGACCGTGTTCGGCGACCGCGCGCTGTACGAATCGCCACGGCCCTTGCCGGTGGTGGTCATTTTCGGCGCCGGACACGTCGCGGCGGCGCTGGCCCGCGTGCTGCAGCCGTTGCCGTGGCGGGTGCTGGTCATCGACGAGCGTCCGGCCTGGGCCGACCCCGCGCGCTTCGCCCCCGGCACCGAGGTCGTGTGCGCCCAACCGCTCGGCATCTTGGCCGCGTGGGGATGGATCGGCGACGCTGCGCGCAACTCCGTCGTGGCCCAGCGCGTGCAGGCCCCTGGCCGGCGCCTGCCGGTCGCGCCGCCGCTCGGTGCCACCCGCGCCCTGGTGATGACCCACGACCACGCGCTGGACCGCGACGTGGTCGAGGCCCTCCTGCTCGCGCAGTTCCGCTGTGGGGCGCCCATGCCGCGGCTGGCGTTCGTGGGCATGATTGGATCCAAGTCCAAAGTCGCGGCCACCCGCCAGCGCCTCGGCCGCCGCGGCGTGCCAGAGGCCGAGTTGCAGCGGTTGGTCGCACCCATTGGTCTCTTGGTGGATGGACGCCCGCTCGGCGGCAATGCGCCCGGAGAAATCGCCATCTCAGTTGCGGCGCAATTGTTGGCCCTGCATGGCTGAGCCCGTGGCCGGCGTGTTGCTTGCGGCTGGCCAAGGTCGCCGCGCAGGCGGTCCGAAAGCCTTGAAAACGGTGGACGGCCAGCCGTGGTGGCGCGTCCAGGCCAGCGCGATGGTCGCCGAATTGGGCTGCGTCGTGGCGGTGCTGCACCCCGATGCGTGGCCCGAGGCCGACGGCCCGTTGCTCGGCTGCATTGCGGTGACCGGCAATCCCGAAGCGCCACAGTTGGCGTCTCTTCAGTTGGGACTCGCGTTGCTGCCGATCGGCGCGGCGCTGGTCCTGCCCATCGACTGCCCGTGGCCGGGACCCGCGGTGGCCGCTGCCCTCGCCGACCTGTCCGCGCAGACCGATGCGCTGGCGGTGGTGCCGGCGGTCGAAAGTCACGGCCAACTGCGCCGCGGCCATCCCGTTTGGCTGTCGGGCCCGGCGGTCGCCGCCGTGCTTGCCTTGGATCCGGCCACGGACCGCCTGGACCACTGGCTGGCCGCGCAGGGCGACCAAGTGGCAACCGTGGACGTCGGCGAACCCGCCGTCCTGGCCAACTTCAATGCCGATGGGGTTGGACGGTAGCCGCCGTTGCCGCGAGCGCCGGCCATCGCGCACCCAAGTTCGCCCGCACACCTTGCCCGCGGCCTCGCAGACCTTCACAATCCGCGCCCCCCCGGGCGTCCCGTGCGCCCCGCCCATCCGCTCGGAGCGCCATGCAACCCGTCGCCGTCATCGACATTGGCTCCAACTCGGTGTGCCTGTTGGTGGTGGCGCGGTTGCGCGACGGCACGCTGTCGCCCGTGGCCAAGCACAAGCATGTGGCGCGGCTGCGCGATGCGCTCGACGGCGAGGGCAAGCTGACCGCCGACGGCCTGCAGCGCTTCTTGGCAGCCCTGCATGAATTCGCCCGCGTGTTGGAGAACTGGCAGGTCGGCCGCGTGCGGGCCGTGGCGACGGCGGCCTTGCGCGCGGCGGGCAACGGCGACGAACTGGTCGAACTCGCCGAGCGCGAAACCGGCATCCACGTCGAGATCATCAGCGGTGCCGAAGAAGCGCGGCTGGCCTACCTGGGCGTGCGGCACGGCCTCGGCGCCGCGGCCAGTGGGTCGATCCTCTGCGCCGACGTGGGCGGTGGCTCGTCCGAGCTGCTGGTCGGCGACGCTGGCGCCGTCCTCGATTCGGTCAGCACGGCGCTCGGGGCCCTGGTGGTCGCACGGACGCTGTTGGGCCCCGACCCGGTCGGCTTTGCCCAGGTTGACAGCGCCCGCGCCGCGCTCAAGACCGCGTTCGCTGAACCCACGGCCGTCGTCGGCCGTCACCGCATCGACCTGGCCGTCGCCACCTCGGGCACCATCCAGCGGGTGGCGCGCATTGCGCAAGGCCTGGGCGGCCGCACCGTGGACGATGTGCACCGGACCGTGTTGACCCTGCCGCAATTGCAAATGGTCATCGACGCCCTGGCCACGGCCGAGAACCAGGAATCGCGCCTGAAGATCCCGGCCATGGACCCGTCGCGGGCCGACAACCTGCTGGGCGGGGCACTGATTTTCGAGGCGGTGGCGGAGTTGCTGGGGCTCAAGGCCTGGACGGTGTCGATGGACGGGCTGCGGATGGGGGTGGTGAGCGAGTTGGCAGGGGTTTGGTAGGCGGGTGCAGCCGCGACCACACGATGCGAAGGAACGGGGCTTGTGTGCGCACGAGCGTCGCAGATGTGCCGGCCTGCGCGCTTCAACGCCCTGCCGCCAGTTTCCTCCGCAACGCCCTCGCATCCCGCCGATCCTGCGGCCTCGCAGCCGCTTGCTTCGCCGCGATCAGGTCCTGCAAGCCGATGACCTCGATGCTCAAACCTTCCAAGTCCAGCGTCAACCGTCGTGGCCAAGCTTGCGCGAAATCGATTCCGGGAATCGACTGCAACAGGTCGATGCGCAATGGCGGTTGGCCCAGCCACACCACATCGTCCGGACCGGCATCGCGCATGGCCGCCACCACCGCATCGGGCGCGCCAAACTCCTGCAGCGCCAGCGTGCACCGATCACGGTTCTCGGGCGTGGCGTCGATCAGCAAGTCGATGTCCTTGGTGAACCGCGGCACATCATGGGCGCCGACTGCGTACCCGCCGACCACCAGGTACTGGACGCCCTGCGCTGCGAACGCCTCCAACAGATCGGCAAAGTCCCGCGGAATCTTCATCCGTGCCTCGCATCGCCAGCCAATCGATCGCCGCCTGCAACGTCGCAGCGAAGCGCTGTGCGGGGTCCGCGTCGGCCCAGAAGGCAAGGTCCATCGCGCGGGCCTCGGCCCAACCGTGCGCGACGCCACCCTGCCAGTGGGCGCGGCGCTCGCGGGCAGCAGCAGAGAGTGACGAGGACGACATGACCAGTTCCAACGCGCCGATGCGCCCTGCCATCCTATCACGAATCGCGGGCGAACCGTACTACCGCGATCGGTAGGGGGCGCGGATCGCAAAATGGGGTCTGGCTCCGACGGGCGGAGATCGCCGTCGTGCGAGGCCGCGGCCACGCAACGACGCCCTGGCGGGCGAGACGGGCAACTGGACGGGCATGGGGTTGGGCGCGTCCGGCCTCGAAGGCCGGACCGGGCCCTTCGTCCACTTTCCCCGCCAAATCCACCCGAAAAGTCGCCAGTCGCTACTTTGCACTCTTCGCCAAACAAGCCCCGCTCTGGCACACCACCACCGGCTCGCCGCCGACCACGGGCTTGCCATCCTCGGCGACCATCGGCTTGGCGAGGCAGTCACAAATGGCGGCCTGCGCAGCGCACTTGGCCTCGGCGGCGCTGAAGGTCGATAGCGAAGCCTTGGTGACGGCGGTCGCCATCTGGCTGCCGCAGCAGTCCACGGTGCGCGGGATCCACGCACAGTCGGCGTTGCTGCCGCACCACTTGAAGGGCTTGGGCTCTTGAAGCCCATTGCTGGTGCAGACCATCTGGCCGCCGATGACGTAGGTCATGCACTTGCCGCTGGCGCACTTGACGGCGATGGGGTTGACGCCGGCGCTGTAGCCGTCTTCGGCCAGGGTCGGTTGGCCGGCGCAGCCGCACGGCGGGTATTGGTCGCCGCAGATCTTCTCGGCGGCCTCGAACGCGGCCTTGTCGGTGGTGGCGAGGCCCAGCGCAATCAACGAACCGCAGCAGTTGACCTGGTGCTGGGCGACGAAGCAATCGCTGTCGGCGCCGCACGCCTTGCTGAAGGTGGGGAACGCGAACTCAGCCCCGGTGCACTGGACCTTGGGCGGCGGTGCGGCGTCGGGGGCGGCGGCATCGGCGGTGGGCGCGTCGGTGGCGGCGAGGTCGGGGCCGACGGGGGCGTCGACGGTTCCGGCCTCGGCGACGGCATCGGCTGGCGGGGCGACCTCGGCCTTGACGTCGGCAGCGGCGGTTTCGGCCACGGCATCGGGTGCGCTGCCGGGGTCTTGCGCGGCGTCGGCACCAACCGCGGCATCGCCGGTGGTCGGGGCGTCGCCTACGGTGTCGGTGGCCGGCCCGCTGTCGGCGCTGGCATCGGCCTTGGCGACCGATCCACCGTCGCTGGCGGTGGCGTCGACGCCGGCAGCGGTTCCGGCCGGGGCGGCGGTGCAGGCGGCAGCGGATGCAAAGGCGAGGGCGAAGGGCAGGGCAAACGGGCGCATGGTGGACCTCCGATGGCGCGGGCAGTGTAGCCCTGGCCGTCGGCGGGCGCCAGCGGAGAAAACCAGGCCGTGCTCAAGTGTCCTGAAACACCTCATTGCAGAAAATAACCACACACACAGCCGGCACTGCCAAAACCAATCGCTATGCATTTCAAGACCGTGCACGCCGCACGCACAGTTGGCACGGCCTTTGCACACGCGCAAGCCGGCGGGCCCTGTCCTCGATTGCCGGTAGCGCCAAGGCGGCGCGCTGGCAGCCCGGGTGGGCCCGCGGGGAGGTCGCCATGGCACTGTCACGCTCCAGGTTGTCGTCGTTCGGTCGCGCGGTCGCCGCGCGCGGGCCTTGGTTCGGGTTGTGGGCGCTCGGTGCCTTGGCGGTCGGCTGCGCCGACGAAGCGCCCTCGGCCGGCGGCAGTGCCGCGGGCTTCTCGCAAGGCGGGGCAGTGGGCAGCGACACGAGCGCGGGCGGGTCAAGCGGGGGCGGCGGCGACAGCAGCGCGTCGAGCGACGCCAGCTCCGGCTGGTCCAACGACAGTGGCACTGGCGCCAGCGACGCCGCGGCGGAGGAAACCAGCGCGCCATGGGCATGGGACGCCGCGACCGCCGCAGATACCGCAGTTGCGGACGTCGGCGGCCTTTGGGGCGCGGATGCAGCCGAAGCCGGCGGTGGCTTTGAACCCAGCGACGACAGCGCCGCCGCTGCAGACGCCGCGGCCGCCGACCTGCCCGCCGCGACCCCGGGCGACGTCGACGGCAACACCCTGCAAGTGTGGAGCCAACAGGTGGACTCGGCGCAGTTCGCTCAAGTTGTGTCGGGCAGCAAGAAACTGCAACTGGTGGACCTGCGCGTGACGGTCCAAGTCGAAGGGCTGCGGGTGCGCACGCTTGTCGACCACATCTACAAGAACCCGCACCCGAACGTGACCGAGGCGACGTTCCGCTACGCGCTGCCGGCGGACTCGTCGGTGTCGTACTACGCGATGTTTGCCGGCGAGCCCAACGCGACGCCGCAGTTCTTCGGCCCCAAGTCGCCACTGTTGGGCAAGGACGACGAACAGGTCGCCGCCGCGGCCCCCGAAGAGGTCGGGCTGAATGCCGACCCGGACCACTGGGGCAAGCTGATGGAAGCCAAGGTCGCCGAACAGGTCAAAGCGACCGTCGCCTATGAAACCGAAATCGCCAAGAAGATCGACCCGGCCCTGGGCGAGGTCGTCGGCGCCAACACCTTCCAGGCCAAGGTCTATCCGATCCCGGCCAACGGCTACAACCGGGTGCTCATCGCCTACGAGCAGACGCTGCCGCGCGTGCCCACCGGCCTGCGCTACACCTTTGCCCTGCCCAAGGCCGACCCGAACAAGCCGCAGGCGCTCGCCGGCACGTTCCAGTTCACCATGCTGGCCAAGGCTTCCGGCGTCGCCAGCCAGAAGTGGATCGGCACTGTCGAGGGCGGCGCCAGCGAAAAGTCGAGCAAGAGCGCGACTGTCACCAAGCTGGAGTTCAAGGGCGCGTCGCCCGGCGGCATGTTGGCGTGGGATTTCCAGGCGGCCCAGGGCAGCGCCGAAGCCGACGTGTTGACCGGCACCGACCCGACCGTCGGCGGCAGCACCTATGCGCTGGTGCGCATCCAGCCCAAGCTCGACGACCTCGCCAAGACCAAAGCCTACGCCAAGCGCGCGGTGGTGGTCCTGGACACCTCGCGGTCCGAAAACCTGCGCTTCAACAGCGAGGTGGCGCTTTTCAAGGCCATCCTCGAAGCGTCGCCCGCGACCGAACAGTTCAACATCGTGACCTTTGACGCCGGCGCGCGCTGGCTGCAGAGCGACTGGTTCGCCAACACCGCGCAGGGTCGACAGGCCGCACTCAACGCTCTAGACAACGTGATCCTGGAAGGCAGCACCGACTTCTCTGCGGCGCTGCGGGCGCTGGCCAAGCCGCCGGTTGCACCTCCAGCCGACAAGGCCCTCGACGTGTTCGTGTTGTCCGACGGCGACGTCAACTGGGGCGACACCACGCTGTCGTCGCTGTGGGCGCGCTATCTGGCCGAGACGCCGTGGCAAGCCCGCTTCTTCTCGTACCGCATCGGCATCGGCCCTGACAACACGGCGCTGTACCAGACGCTGGCCCAGAGCGGCGGCGCGGTGTTCAACTGCCAGGGCGGGCTTGTCACGGGTTGTGCCACCGCCCACCAAGGGGCGGGCATGCTGATTCAGTCGGTGGGTCTGCTGCCCAGTGGTGGCGCGCCGGCCGCGCTGGCCGATGTGGTCGTGTCGGGTCGCCAGGCGACGCTGTTTGCCGGGGCGAGCCTGCTGCTGGCGGCCCGCGTCAAGACCGCGGGTTCCGCCAAAGTGGTCGTGCAAGGCACGGTGCCCGGCCAAGGCAGCAAGACCGTCGAAATCCCGGTCGAATTGGCGCCGACCGGCCAACTGGCGGCGCGGGCCTGGGCCGAAATTGTGGTCGCGCAACTGCTCGACACCCACGACGCCAAGCTGGAGAAATACGCCCTGGCCCTGTCGCAGCACTTCAAGATTGCCAGCGCGCTGTCGAGCTTTCTGGTGTTGGAGGGCGACGCGGCGTACAAGAAATACGGCATCACCGAAGAACTCGGCGCCCTCGGCAGCAAGGACGCCGAGACCATGATTGCGGCGTCGCTCAAGGCGGCCGGGGCGGCGTGGACGTCGTGGCACCAGATTGCCCAGGTCATCGACCTGTTCTCGCTGTGGAACCAAAACGGCAACCCAAAGGCGCTGCAAGACCTCAAGGTCAAGGTGCAAAGCCTGGTCCCCGACAGCGAATTGCAGGTGCCCGAGGCGACGCTGCAGATTCCCCTCTACTACGCCAAAGACGCACCTGAAGATTACGTCAAGCTGGCCAAGCAGACGACGGTCGATTTCAGCAACCCCAAGCCGTGGGTGGACGAGGCCGACCGCCGCCGCAACCTGGGCCAGACCGGCGCCGCCGTGCGCGCGCTATCCACGACAGTCGAGAACAAGGCCACCGACGCCGAGGTGGCAAGGCTCGCCGGCTACCGCCTCAAGGCGTGGGGCGAAGGGCAAAGCGCCGCGGGCCTTTTCCTCGGCGTGCTCAAGAAGCGGCCGTTCGAGCCGCAGAGCTACCGCGACCTCGCCGGGTCGGTGCAGGGCAGTCGGCCCATGCTGGCGGCGCTGTTGTACGAGGCGGTGATGCTGGGTCAGTGGCAGCCCAAGTTCCTCAGCCTCAAGACCGTGGTCGGTGAGGAGTACGCACTGGCCATCACCGACGCGCTGACGGCTGGGGTCAAGCCTGACGCGGCCGCATTCCTCAAGGACCGCATGGCCAAGTGGAACCTGCAAGCCCCCAAGGGCAAGCTGCGCGTCACCATCACCTGGAACACCGACGCCACTGACATCGACCTGTGGGTCACCGATCCGCTCGGCGTCAAGTGCTTCTACAGCAACAAGACCCTCCAGAGCGGCGGCAAACTCCTCGACGACCTGACCGGCGGCTACGGGCCAGAGCGCTTCCAGGCCGACAAGGTGATCACGGGCAAGTACCTGATCCAGGCTCACTATTTCGGCTCATCGGCCGTACAGGGGGTCCCAGAGACGTTCGTGAGCGCAGTGATCCTGACCGACATCGGCCTGCCCACCCAGAATACGCAGTACAGCAACGTGGTGCTCAAGGCCAAGAACGACGTCGCCACGCTCGCCGAGGTGTACTTCAAGTAGCGGTCCCTGGTTCGGGGGCGCGGCGCGCGGTCGTTGCCCCCGACCCAAGCCACACAGCCCGCAGCGAGGCCAACATGTTCGTCCTTTCGCCCAAACACAGCGCGGTCGTCGCGGGGCTGGCCTTGCCGGCGTGCCAGGTGTTCCTGTTCAACCCGGAGCCGCGGCCACCCGACCCGGCCCCTTTCGTCCCAGACGCGGCGGGCGGTGAGACCGCGGCCGAGACCAGTGCCGTTTTGCAAGACGTGACCAAGGAAACGGCGATCGTGCCCGGCGTGGATGTCAAGGGCAACGACCGCAAACCCGAAGTGACGTCGCCGCCCGACGTCTGGCGCAACCCGAACCAGTTTCCGCCGCTTTTCACCGCGCTCGCCATCGGCAACGCCACCTATTCGGACCGCGTGGTGCGGGTGCGGCCGCTCAAGCCGACCGTGTCGTTGGACTGCGCAAAGGTCGCTGCGGGGCCAAGCGTTTGGCTGTCGCGTTCGCTGTTTGCGCCGGCAAAAACCTGGGTGGTGCCGGCCGGGCGGGCCTTTGCGCCGGCGGACGGCAAGACGGCTGGAGCGTGTACGGCGCTGCTCATCGACGGCGGCGGTTTGCCAATGCGGCTGGTGTTCTACACCGCCAACCAGTACCCGCCCAAGCAGATGCCGAGCACCGTCACAGGCGGCGACCCAGAGCGCTTGCTCGTGCTCGATGTTTGGCAAGAAGGCATCGACTTTGGCAAGCACCCCGCAGTGTACACCGCGCCACCCGCTGTCAACCCAGGCGCGCCGCCCGGCTGTCCCGCGCCCTACGAGCCCGACGCGCTGGCGTGGAGCGAGCCGATGCCCCAAGGCGATGTGACGGTGCTCGATGTGCTCAGCGCGCCCAATGGCTGCCACGCCATCGAGTGGCTGACCAAGACCGGATCGGCCAAGTCGATGCTGTGCGTGCCGCCCGGCAGCTTCCCCTTCGAGGTCGGAGACGACGTGTTCATCGCGCCGCTGCAAGGCGGCCACAACCTGGGCAAGATCAGCGGTTTCGAGTTCATCCACACCACCAAGCGGTTGCGCTTTGGCCGCGGCGCCGACATCGTCTACTACGGCAAGGGCAAGGCCGACATCGCCGCGCAGGCGGGCTGCGGCGCGGGCTACGACGCCTGCGGCAGCGTGATTGCGAACTTGCAAGTCAACGTGGCACCGACGGGTGGCACGGCGCAAGGGCTGTCGGCCGGCAAGACCGCCAAGCTGCCCGACGGCAGCAAGCTGTGGATCAACGTGGCCTTCGACGCCCCGGTCGCCGACAAGGCGTGCACCGGCAACTTGACGGACGGCCGCCGGGTCGAATCCGTGTTCTCGCAGGGGGTTCCATGAACACGCGTTGGGTTTTGCATTGCGTTTTTGCAGCCGTCCTCGCGGCGGCTTTTGGCGGCTGCGCCGTCAACCCGGTGCCGACGCCGTGGGACAAGAGCGCTCCGCAATCTGCCGGGGCCACTGGCCAGGCCGACTTTCAGGCCGCTGACACAGCGGCTGGGGAACGGGCCACCAAAACCGCCGACACCAGCACCGGCGGCGCGGACTCGGCGACCGGCGGCATGATGGACGTTGCCGTGTCTGGCCCCGACGACGCGGTCGCCACGAGCGACGCCGCAGGATCGGATGCGGCCGTTGGCGGCGAAACCACGGCCGCCGACCCCGACACGGCGCCCACCGGCAACACGGGCCTGACCCAGGCCGGCGCCCAGGATTTCGGCCTTTTCCGCAAGCTGCTGGAAGAAGGCAAGATCCCGTCGCCCACGGCGCTCGACGACCTCGGCTTTTTCGCCGAGCACAAGCTCGATTACCCCGACCCCAAGTGCGGCCAGGACATGTGCATGCACGCGCTGCTCGGCATCATGGGCAACATGATCACGGGAAGTACCTGCACGCTGGTGCAGATTGGCTTGAACACGCCGATCCAGGTCGACAAGCTCAAGCGGCCGCCGCTCGATATGGTCATCGCACTGGACGTGTCCGGGTCGATGCAGGGTCAGCCGCTGCAATACGTCCAGCAGGGGCTGCAACAGATGCTCGACCACTTGCTCAAGGACGACCTGGTGTCGCTGGTGACGTTTGCCGACACCGCGTCGGTCGTGTTCCAGAGCAAGGGCCTCGCCGACAAGGCCGCCATCGAAAAGGCCATCCTGCAACTGCAAGCCAAGGGCCAGACCGACCTGTTCGGCGGACTGTTCCATGGCCTTGCGGTCGCCAGCAAGATGCAGAAGCCGGGCCGCCAGACCCGCGTGGTGTTGCTCAGCGACGGCTCTGCCACCGTGGGCCTGACCAACCCGGCCAAGCTCGTGTCGCTCGCCACCGCCTACGCCAAGCAGGGCATCGGCATCACCACCATCGGCGTCGGAAAAGGCTTTGAGGTTCCGCTGTTGCGCGACCTGGCCGAGGTCGGCGCCGGCAACTTCTACTTCCTCGACAAGCCCGCGGCGGTCAAAGAGGTGTTCACCGAAGAGGTCGAGACGTTCCTGGTGCCCGTCGCGCTCGACGTGCAAATCGACGTCCAGGTCGCCGACGGCTACTTGCTCGGCGGCGTGTACGGCACCCACGGCTGGAAGGGCGGATCGGCGGGCGGCAAGATCAGCATTGCCTCGCTTTTCCTCGCCGGGCGCACCGCGGCGACGGACCCGCTGCCGGGCATGGGCGAGGGCCGGCGCGGCGGCGGCGGAGCCATCCTGATCGAACTCATCGGCCTGCCGGGCATCGCCGCCAAGGGCGTGACCAAGCTCGGTTTGAGTTGGGTTCACCCGCTGACCAAAGCCGTCCACAAGCAGTCGGTGCAGGTCGACGGCCCGATTGCGCCCGGCGCGGCGATTCCCGACGGCGGCGTGTTCAGCCACCCGACGGTCGAAAAGGGCTTCGTCATGCTCAACCTCTACGCCGCCTTCCAGATGGCGTGCCAGTTGGCCCTGGACGGCGACACCGGCGCGGCCCGGGGCGTGCTCGAGGCCCTGCAAGGCGAGGTCACCAAGTGGCTCAAGAAATACGCGCCCAAGTCCGACCCTGACATCGTCGACGACGACAAGTACGTCAGCCTTTTCATCGCCAACTTGAAGAAGGCCGCGAACCAGACCCCAGTGTCCAAGCCGCCGGAGCCGTGGCCGAAAGACTGACGTGCGGCGCGCAGGTGCCTCAGCCTTGCTGGACAGCGGAATAGCCCGCGCCGGCCCCGGGTTTTCCGCTTCCGCGCAAGCCCCAGGTGGCACCTTTGGCCATCTGCTGCTATCTTGCGCACCTCTGGCGGCGGGCACGGCTCGTCGCGCGCGGAACCCGGAACATGCTGGACCTGCTCGGCAACCTCGGCTATGGCCTGCTCGGTGGCCTCGTGCTGAACGTGATGCCCTGCGTGCTGCCGGTGCTGACGATGAAGGTCTACCACGTCGTCGAGCACGCCCGGCACGGCGACGCGGCGGCGGTGCGCGTCCGGCACCTGCACGGCTTTGCCTACGCGGCTGGCGTGCTGGCGTCGTTTGCGCTGCTGGCTGGCCTGGTGGTCGTGCTCAAGGCCGCCGGATCGAGCCTGGCGTGGGGCATGCAGTTCCAGCATCCGCCGTTTGTGGCCGGCATGGCCGCGCTGATTTTTGCGTTCGGGCTCAATGCGCTGGGCGTCTTCGAGTGGTCGGTGTCGATGTCGGGCCGGCCGCAGCACCAGGGCTACCTCGGCAGCTTCGTCGGCGGCATCCTGTCGGCGGTGATGTCCACGCCGTGTTCGGCGCCGTTCCTCGGCACCGCCGCGTCGTTCATGCTGGCCGATGGCACGCCCTGGTGGCAGACGTTCGCGACGTTTCTGAGCATCGGTCTGGGCCTCGCCAGCCCGTTCCTGGCGGTGAGCTTTGTGCCCAAGCTCAGCGGCATGCTGCCCAAGCCCGGACCGTGGATGGAGACCTTCAAGCAGTTGATGGGCTTTACCCTGCTCGCCACCACGATTTGGCTGCTCGGCGCCCTGCAGGCCCAGGTCACGCCCGACGGGTTCCACGATTTCATGTGGTTCCTGCTGGTGCTGGCGATGGCGCTGTGGGGCGTTCACCAGTTCGGCGGCATCCTCTATGGCGCGGTCCGGCGCTACACGGTGCGCGGCATCGCATTGGGGATCACCGTGGGAGCTGGCATGGGGTTGGTGCACCTCGACAAGCAGCAGCGCAACGCCGCTGGCGCCCCCATGGTCGACGTGGCATGCAAGCCCACCGATGTGGTGTGCAAGGACAAGATCGTGTGGGCCGGCTTTGACCCCAAGCGCGTCGCCAGCGAAAACACCGCCGGCCGACCGGTGTTCGTGGACTACACCGCCGAGTGGTGCGCCAACTGCAAAGCCAACGAGAAGCTCTTCCTGGAGACAAAGCCCGTGCGCGACGCCCTGGTTGCGACCGGCGTGCTGCCGATGAAGGCCGACTTTACCAACGAAGACGAACTCATCCAGACCTGGCTCGACAAGCTCGGGCGCAAGGCGGTGCCGGCCTACGTCATCTACTTGCCCGACGGCAGCTTTGACCTGATGCCAGAGGCCATCACCACCCAGATGGTGGTCGATCGACTGGCCGCGGCTGCCAAGAAGTTCCCGCCCAAAACCGTCGCTGGCGGCGGCTGAACCACCGATCGGCAAGGGCACCATGCGCATCCTGGTCACCGGCGCGGCCGGCTTTATCGGCTCGCACACGGCGGAAGCGTTGCTGCGGCGCGGCGACCGCGTGGTCGGCGTCGACAACTTCGACCCGTTCTACGACCGCGCGCTCAAACAGCGCAACCTCGACGACGTGCGGTTGGCCGGTGGCGACGGTTTCTCGTTCGTAGAGGGCGATTTGTGCGATTCCGCCGTCCTCGATGCCCTGTGGCGCCTCGGGCCCTTTGACGTCGTGGTGCACCTTGCGGCCAAAGCCGGCGTGCGGCCGTCGATCGATGACCCGGCCACCTATGTGCGCGCCAACCTCGAAGCCACGGCGCTGTTGCTGGAACGGTGCCGCCGCGACGGCCCGCGCAGGGTGGTGTTCGCGTCATCTTCGTCCGTGTACGGCGCGGACTCAGAAGCGCCTTTTGGCGAGGGCGCCCGCTGCGACCGGCCGGTGTCTCCGTACGCAGCAACCAAGCGAGCGGGCGAGCTGCTGGCCCATACGTACGCGCACCTGCACGGTTTCGACCTGACCTGCCTGCGGTTCTTTACGGTCTATGGTCCAAGGCAGCGTCCAGAAATGGCGTTTCACAAGTTTGCGACGCTCTTGTGGCGGGGTTTGCCGGTGCCGCAGTTTGGCGATGGGTCGAGTTCGCGCGACTACACCTACATCGACGACATCGTGGCCGGCGTCGTGGCCGCGGTGGACCGTCCGCAGGGCTACGCCGTGTTCAATCTGGGGGGTGACCGCGAAATCCGCTTGGACGAGGTGGTGCCGCTGCTGGCCCGCGCCCTCGACAAGCCGTTGCACATCGACCGCCGCCCGGATGCCCCCGGCGATGTGCCGCGGACCTGTGCCGACCTGACCCGCGCCCGAGCTGCGCTCGGCTACGGTCCTGAGACGTCCATTGAGGCGGGCATCGCGCGCTTTGCGGCGTGGTTCGTTCAGAAGGGTGTGCGCTGACCGCCCGCGAGGTCACCGCATCAGCACGAACTCGTCCAACTTCTCTTTGCCGTCGCCGCTCCACGCCGTCGCGGTCAGGACCTTGGCATGGACCAACAGTTGCATATAGTTGGCCTTGCTGCCGTGGTGTGACACTTTGGTCCACCAGCCCTGGCCGTTCTTGTAGGCCGGCGCGTAGAACCCGCCCGCGACCACATAGGTGATACCCTTGTCGGGCGTGGACGCCTTGTCGTTGAGGATCGGCAGCGACCGCTCGTAGATGTGGTCGTGGCCGTTGATGACCAGATCCACGCCGTGCTTCTCGAAAAGCGGCACCAGCAGTTCCTTGACCCACGGCGTCTGGCCATGCGGCCCCGCGGAGTAGGTGGTGTGGTGGTACTGCACGATGGTGAAGTCGATGTCCTTGTCGGCGGCGGCCTGCTTGAGGTCGCTCGTCAACCACTCCAGGCTGCCCTTGACGTTGTCGCTGCTGTTGCTGTCCAGGCCGACGAAGTGCACGTTGCCGATGTCCAAGGCCCATGCGTGTTCGACCCACTCTGCCGGCAGACCAGGCATCGCCGGCAGCGCGAATTGGTTGTAGTACACGTCGCTGAACAGCTCATGATTGCCCTGCACGGGCATCAGCGGCCGGCGGTCAAGGATGGGCTGCATGGCCTTGAACCAGTCGTTCCACTCCGCTTGGGTGCCGACCGTGTTCATGTCGCCCGAGAAGAACCACGCCAGCGCCGGAATCTGTGCATACGTCGGCGCCCGGACGGCGATGGTGGGCGCACCGCCGCGGCTGTCGCCCGCGAACACGAACGGCATCGGCTTGCGGTCGCCCTTCTTGGGCGCGGTACGAAAGCTCCCGACTTTGCCCAGTTCAGGGCCGGTCAGCTTCTTTTTCGCGGGGTCCAGCTCGACAAACGTGCCGGATCGAAAGACATAGTCCGTGTCGGGATCGAGGTCCTTGAGTTCGACCGTCCAGGCCACCACCGGGACCATCTTGTCGCCGACGGTGGCGTCGTAGGTGGCGCCGATGCCTGGGGCGACCTTACCGGATTTTAGCAGGAACCGGCCGTCGTCGCACATCGCCTGCGCAGGGCCGTACAGCAGCTTGGGCGCATAGCTCGCCAGGTCGGTCCATTCGGTGGTCCATGTGACCGTCAGCGTCGTCGCCGGGTCGCGCTGCCAGGTCATGTGCGGATTGCGCACCTGCTTCTTGGGGTCGCTGTGCAGCTTGGGCGCGGGCGGCGTCCCGGTGGCGGGGGCGCCGCACGGCCCATCAGGACCGACCACGAAATCGAAGCCGCTGACCAGTCCGCTGGTCGGTGTGGGCGCGCCGCTGTCGGCAGAGGGCGCGGTGTCCGCAGACGAGGGCGTGTCGGCGGTGGCGCCAACCGCCTCGGGGTCGACCTGCGTCGTGCCCCCGGAACCAGGCGGCGCCGTGCAGGCGGCCAAGGTCCCAAGCCCCAGGGCGAAAAGAGAGGTCCATCGTTTCATTTGGGCGTCATCCAGCGCAGGTGTCCGGCCGAATCTGCCGCGGCACGTGCGGCGTCGAGCCATTGGCGGCGGGCCACGTGTCCACGTTCGGCCGCGAGCTGGGCGATCACCAGCGGCCGGGCCTCAGCGAGCGACAGTTTGCGCTGCGGTTTGCGCTCGCGCAACAGCAGGACGTGCATACCCCAAGCACTTTGAACAGGTCGCGTGCGCTGGCCGGGTTCGAGGGCTTGCAGCGCGGCGCGCAGGGCGACATCGAGCACGTCTTCGCCGACCCAGCCGCGATCGCCACCCCGCCCCGCATCGGGCGTCTGCGACAGCACCTTGGCCACCGCGGCAAACGGCTCGCCGCGCTCCAGCCGTTCGTTGGCGGCAAGGACCACGGCGCGCGCATGTTCGACGTCGGCGGTGGCATCGCTGGAGAGAGGCACCGCGATTTCGCTCAACAGAGCCTGCGCGGGCACGACGAAACGCCCCCAGCGCCGTTTGTACCGGTCCGCGATGGCCTCTTCGCCGACGGCCGTCGCCCCGGCCGGAAGCTGCGCGGCGACCGCGAGGCGGGTGAGCATCATGCGCCGCCATCCAGCCGCCGACTGGCCGAGCGCAGCCAGTTGCGCCGTCCACGCTGCACGTCCGCCTTGGTGGGCCTCGGCTTCCGCGGCCAAGGTGTCCGCGTGCGCGGCGAGTTGTTCCGCCACCGCCTTTGGCAGCCCGCGCAGGGCCAACCGCAGGTCCACGGCTTCGGCCACCGACTGGCGCAGCGCCCAGGGGTGGCCCACGTGGTCGCCGGCCAGCGCCGACTCGGCCTCGCCGCGCAGGACGCGTTCGCCGTACACGATGGCCAGGACCGCGGGTGCTTGCTTGGGACGGGCTGCGGCATGGGCAGGGGCGGGCTCCGCGAGCAAGCGGAGGCACAGGGACAGGCACAGGGCCAGCCACAGGGCCACGCACAGGGACGGGGACACGGTCGCGCGCAACACCGGCCGCGGGCAAGACGGCACCGGCGGCACACCCTCTTCGCGCGCCAGCAGCAGGGGCCGCAGGCGCCGCTGGTCCGATGCGTCCGCGTCCGATGTGCCTGGCCATGCGTGCCGCGCTCGCCTCACTCGTCGTCGTCCTCAGCCTCGAAAGGCGAATACCGCGTCCACGGCCACGGCGCGGGCGTGCCCTTGTACATCTCCCACAGCAACCGACCGAGCCCCGGAGCGTCGTCGAAGCTCTTGGGGCCGATGCGCAACCACTGCTTGTGCATGGCCTTGGTCCACTTCTTCTTCTTCTCGTCCTTGTTGGCGGTCGTCGGGTACAGCCGCGGCACGTGCTGGTAGGGCGTCGCATCGGGCTTGTCCCCAAAGCAGCCGTAGATGGGCGAGGCCAAGGCGTCGAGTTCGGTCAGCGGCAGGACGTCGAGCGCCCGCCGCATCGTGGCATGGATGCTGCCGATGGCGTGGTGGGTTTTGTTCAAGGTGCCGCGTTTGACCCAGGGCGAGACCACGATGAGCGGGCTGCGGTGGTACTCGACCGAGTCGCCGCCGTCCTGCGGGTCGTCCTCAAAGATGAACACCACCGTCGAGGTCCAGTCCTTGTGCAGACTGAGCGCCTCGATGATGACCCCGGTCGCCTCGTCGTTGTCGGCAATCATCGACTTGGGCGAGACGTGCTCGGGGTCGCCGCCGCAGCAGGTGTGGTTGGCCGGCACCGAAATCACCGCAAAATGGGGCAGGTCCTTGCCCTTGATGTGCTCAGCGAACCACGTGGCTTTGTCGATGTCGGGCACGCCGAGCGCAAACACCAGGCCGGGATAGCCCGACTGCAAGATGTTGGTGAGACTAAAGGCGTCAGCCATGCCGACGATCTCGCCGAAACTCGCAACCGACAGACCGTGCGCCATCAGATGTTGGAAAAAGAACCCCTTGCCCGGCCGCGAACCGAAGCCGACGCCCCAGGTGATGTCTGCGCCCTTGTCGGCCAGCTTGTAGTGCTTTTCGACGTAGTCGCTGGCCTTGCCGGCGGTGGCATAGCTGTGCCCGGTCGCCGAGTAGTCGCCGTCGGTGTAGAAGTTGTCGAGCAGGCAGTACTCTTTGGCCAAACTGTGCAGGTTCGGCGTGTATTCCTCGCCAAAGAGCGCGAGCTTGGGGTCGGCGGTGACGCCGGTGATTTCGCCGGCAAGATCACCGAGTTCGACATCGAACGTCTTGTTCTCGCGCAAAAGGTAGATGACATGCTGGATGGGGCCTGGGCCGGACTCGGGCAGGGCGACCTGCTGTGCGGCGCTGGCGGGCACGCGACCCAGGCCGCTCACGCCCAACAGGTTGTCGTACACGTCGGCCTGCCAGGCTGCCAGTTGCGCGTCGCCGGGAATGGTCACGTGGCTCAGCGTCCCCAGGTAGCCTTCGTCGAGGCTGGTGTCGGCCCAGCCCTTGGGAAAGCCGGTGCCCTTGCCGTTGACGACCACCATCGACTGGCCCTTGGCGTCCACGGCCACGCCGCTCGGGTACCAGCCGACGGGGATGCTGCCAACTACGGCCAGCGTCTTGGTGTCCACGACCACCACCTCGTTGGACATCGCGCACACGACGTACAGCCGGCCGCCGTCGGGCGACAGTCCGATGAACCCCGGGTCGCGACCCTGCGGCGCGAGGCCGGGCACCTGGCTGAGATTGAGGCTGATTTTGGCCAGCACCCCCCAGTTTTCGGCATCGATGACCGCCACGAAGTCGCCTTCGACCGACGACGCGTACAGCCGCTTGCCATCCGGGGCCAGCGCCAGGCCCTGGGCATTGAACCCGAGATGCAGCCCCTGGCTCGGCGTCGGGTCGGCCCAGGTCTGGGTGTCGATGCGGTACACGACCCCGGGCATCCACGCCACGGCATACACCCACTTGTCGGCGGACACGGCGAGGTCGTAGGGGATGTGCGGCAGGATGGAGGTATTGATCACCTCGCCCGACACCGCATCGATCCGCCACAGGCCAGGCTTGACCTTGTCGTCAGGGTGCAGCGCGCCGGCCAGCACCGCACAGTACACGCTCTTGCCGTCCGTGCTCGGCCGCAGCCCCAGGCAACCGTACTTGGCGGCATACGTCTTGTCTTTCTTGAGCTTGCCGTCCGCGCCAACCTGGTAGCGAAAGCTTGGACTCTTCGGCCCGCCCGATGCGTAAAGGTGCTGCTGGTCTGGCGACCACGACAGCCAGCGGTAGATGTACGCCTCGCCGACGGTCTGCACGATTTGGCCGCTCGCCAGGTCCACGACCTGGATGGCCTTGGTCTTTCCGGTGTTGGCGACGTACGCGAACGTGCCGTTGGGGTGCAGCGCCACGCCCATCGGATATGCACCGAGGAACACCTGCTTGCCGGCGGGCGTGACCAGGCGGCCGTTGGGCAGCACCCACACCTTTTGGCCGGTCTTGGGATCGGTGTGCTCGCCGGTCGGCGTCGTGGGGGGCAGGGCAAATCGCGAGGCGGGGCTGGCTATCGCCCATGCCGCGGGTTTCAGGTACTGACCACCCTCCGCGTTGACGTCCACCGGCCCCGCGAAAAGAAAGTCTGGACCTCCCTGGGCGGCTTCGGGCGCTGGCTCCGCGGTTTCCGCGGTCAGTTGGCCATCGGCAACCACAGAGGTGTCCGCCAGTGCACCAGCTGCGTCGGTCGCAGCATTCTTCTTGGCAGCGGGCGTGCCGCACGCCCACGCGCCGCAGGTCCAGGCGGCGAGGGCAAGGCGAATCAGGGCGCGTGGGACCATCGGGGCCGCCGGACGCAGCCAGTCGGCCGCGGCGCGCTGATTGTGCAGGCCGGGCCGGGGTTGGGCAAGGGCCGGGGTTGGGCAAGGGCCGGGGCTCAGGATCTTGGGCCGGAGCAGGACGGGGTCTTGGGCACACCCTCGTTTTGGCGCGCGCCTGGCTTGCCCGCCTACAGCCCAATATCCGCCGGGTAGTTCACCTCGATGACATCGCCCTGTTGCGGCGTGACCGGAAAGTAGATGGCCTCGCCGTACACCTTGCACAGGCCATCCTGGCACGCCAAGCCCGCAGGGCAGTCCTTGGTCGACTTGCAGGCCTGGCCTTGCAGGGCGCTCAGGCCCGCCTTGCCGATGAGGCAGTCCGCCGTGGCCTTGACGTAGAACGAATCGCCGTTGGCCGCCTTGTCGCTGGGTCCGCTGACGTACTTCATCTGGATTTTGGCGGTGCCGCGCTGCCGGCTGACCTTGATGAGCGGCGCCTTGGTCGCCGGGTCGTAGCTCGGCGGGTGCGGCAGGCACACTTTGACCACGCGCGAGAGAATCAGGTCGGCGACGTTCTGCAAGGCCACCGAGAAGTCGGCGCCCTCGCAGATGTTGGCGACCAGGCCGTTGTCGCCGAACGCGTCGGCCACCTGGATGTAGCGCGACCCATAGCCCGACTCGCCGCGTTCGCCCGAGCAGATGTACACCGACTGCACGCCGGCTGTGTTGCGCAGCACCGACCGGTAGTAGCTGGCGCGGTCCCTCTCCACCGTCCACCCGGGCACCGGGGCAGACGGCTTGAGCGCGTCGCCGGTGATGGTGGCGAAAATGACCCGCGCTGGGTCCGACTTGAGTGACTTGAAGCGGTTGACGAAGTCCGAAACCGCCGCGAAACGCCAATTGCGCAGTTGGCCCTGTGGGTTGTCCTTGAGCAACGCGGCGATGTTGGCCTCGGCCTCGGCCGTGCAGTCTTTGTATTCCTGCGACGCCTTGTCGGCGAGGTTCTCGCACTCGGCGGGGCACTTGCGCTTCTTGCCCACCGGGTCCTTGAACCTGGCGTATTCGCAGTAGCCGACCAGCAAGTCGCGGTTGCCGGCGACGCGGTCGTTGTAGCCCTGACACGAGCGCTGCAGCTCTTTGGGGAACAGCTTGAGCAGCAACGCCTTCTGGTCATCGCTGGTGATGTCGCCGAGGTAGGAGTCGAGCTCAAAAGTGATCGAGCAATCGTCGTCGTCCGATACCATCACGATGACCAGGTAGGCGTCCTGCCGCACCAGGTCGTTGTACTGGCAGGTGCCCGTGGGCTTGCCGTTCTTGTCCCGCGGGCAGTTCGGGCCGTTGGGGTCCAGGGCAATCCACGCCGAGCGCAGCCCGCCCTCGAAAAGCGCCTCAGGCTCCTGGTTCGCGCCGACCGTGGCGTTGCAGCGGAAAAGGTCGAGCTGCGTGCCCTTCTTCTTGACCCCGTCGCCGAGGTCCACCTCCGCGGCCACGGTCTGTTTGAGTACGCCAGGCAGTTTTTCGGCCGGCGGGCAACCCGTGGTTTCCGGCTTGAACATGCACCCTGCGGGCTGCACCACCGTGTTGCAGAACACCTTGTGGGCGCCGCCGGGCGGCACCGTCGGCTCGAACATGGCGTAGCAGTCGCTGTCGGTCTTGCAGCGCAGTTGGCAACTGGTGTTGACCGAACAGTTGTCGTTGTTGTTGAAGGTGTTGATCGTCGCCGGCGGCTCGGGCGGCGAGAACTTGCAGAACCAATCGCCGGCCTTGAGCCCTGCGGGCGTCAGGCATTTTTCGCCGCCCTGCGGGCACATGCACGAATTCGTGTCGAAGTTGCTGTACACGAAGCACTTGGGCTTGAAGCAATCGCCATCGGACATGCACGGTTGCTTGGATTTCTCAATGCAGCTTGGCGGCAATGTGGTGGCAGGCGAATGCACGAACTTACCAATCTTCTTGATACTTTTTCCGTCCGGCACCTGTTGCACGGTCACGACCGCCATCTGTGCGTCGATGAAGCTCGGGTCCGTCTCCTTGACCTTGCCGTAGTCCTGCAAGCTCTTGATGAACTTTTGGAAGCCGTTGGCCAGCGCCCGTTGCTCCTGGCACATCGACGACGAGTGGTCAATGACCCACAGAAAGTCGATCTTGACCGCCTTGTCGCGCGCCAACTGCCGGGTCACGCGGACCTCGAAGCTGTCGAGCAGGCTGTGGACGGGATAGTCGTTGCAGCCACCGGCAATCATCGCGGCCAACGCAACGATCGCGCACGCGGCGCGGGGCAAACGAAATGGGCGGGCGGCGGTGCGGTGCATGGGCAAAGCGGGCCTCGCGGCAGGACTGCGCGCTGACCGGCACCCCGAAAAGGGGCGCGCGGGTCAGTCCAACAACCTACCACGGGTGGTTGGAAATGTCTTGCGGTGCCGTGGCCCAGAACCCGCGGGCTGTGCATCGCCTCTTGGGGTCAAAAGGGGCAGCCGCACGCTGGACGTAGGGTGGCTCCTCGGGGCCTCCGCTCCGACAGCCGCCGATGGTTGCAGTCCAAAAGGCCGCTGCGGTGGACAAGCCCACGCAGCGTTTTCCGTTTTTCGGCGTCGGAGACCTCATGGCGGCGGTTTGAGACCGGATCCCGCCAAAGCCCGATTGCCGGAACCCCACCCAGCGGCGCGCTGCAGACGACGCACACAAGCCGCCTACTGCCCTCCGCCCAGCAGCGCAGCCTGCACTTTCGCGTCGCCGTGCGGCCCCTGGCCGACGACCTCGCCGTCGGCGAGCGCCACCACCCAGTCGGCGTGCGCCGCTGCCGCCGCGTGGGCGTGGGTTGCCACGACCACCAGCCGCCGTTCGCTGTGGGCGAGCGCGCGCAGCGTCGCAAAGAGGCGCGCCGTCTGGCCCGGATCCAAGGACGCCGTCGGCTCGTCGAGCAAGAGCACGCGCGGTTCGAGCGCCAAGACCATGGCCACCAATGCCCGCTGGCGTTCACCGCCCGACAATGCGCCGACGTCGAGGTGCGCGCGGTCCGCCAGGTCCACCTGGGCCAAGGCGCGCGCCACGATCGCCTGGTCCGCGGCGGGCAGTCGCGCGCCGACCCGCCACAGCCAATGCCCGCCTATCCGGGCGTGGCGACCCAGCGCGACGAGATCGTCGGCGCTCACTCCGGACTCGACCGCACCCGCCTGCGGCAGCCAGCCGATGTCGCCGCGGCCGAGCGCCCCCAAGGGTGGCGCGCCGCCCAACAACACCGAACCCGCGTCGGCGGGCTGCACCCCGGCCAGGGCGCGCAACAACGTCGATTTGCCGCTGCCGTTTTCGCCAACGATGGCCACCAGTGCGGGGGCGGCGGCCTCCAGGTCCACGCCGTGCAACGCCCCGCGGTCGCCAAAGCGGACGCACAGGCCACGGACGGACAGTTGCACTCCGTCGCCGAGCGCCCGACCGCTGCCATGGAGCCGCGGCAACGGTATCGCGGCGACCGCGTCGCGCAGCAGCACCACCAACAGCGGAGCGCCGCACAAGGCGGTCAAGACGCCAAGCGGCACCTCGCCTGGCGCCGCGAGCTGGCGGCTCAGGCCGTCGAGCGCCGCCAAAAGGCCTCCGCCGAACAGCGCCGAAGCCGGCAACGTCGCGCGCTGATCGCGGCCGAGCCACAGCTTGAGCGCGTTGGGCACCAGCAGGCCCACGAACCCCACGATGCCGGCAATGGAGACCGCCACCGCCGACAGCGCGCTCGCCCACCACACCGCGCGGCGGCCCAGACGGGTGGCGTCCACGCCGAGGCCAGCGGCGCGTTCGTCTCCGAGCGTCAGCGCCTGAAGTTGGGCGAGGTGCGCGAGCGACCACAGCAGCGCACCCGCAACCACCGCGAGACCGGGAAGCGCCGCGCCCAGGTCGGGCAGCGCGACGCCGCCCATCAGCCAGTGCGTCGCTGCGCGCAATCGGGTGTCGCTCAGTTGCGTCAGCACAAATGAGGTGGCGGCGCCGGCAAACGCCGTCATCACCAGCCCGGCGACGAGGATGCGCTCTGCCGACGCCCGCCGCGCCAATCGGAAGGCCATCGACACCGCCAGCAGCGCGCCCCCAAATGCCGCGAGCGGTTGCAGCCACGGCAGCCAGCCGCCGACCTGCCAGTCCAACTGGGCGCCGAGTGCGGCCACCACCGGTACCACCGACACAGCAGCCAGCGTCGCGCCGGCACTGGTGCCGACCAGGTACGGATCGGCGATCGGGTTGTGGGTCGCGGTCTGCAGCAGCGCTCCCGCCAACGCCAGGGCCGCGCCGACCAGCCACGCTCCGAGCGTCCGCGGGGCGCGCACATCCAGCAGGATCACCTGGGCGGTGAGGTCGCCAGCCAGCGCGCCGCGCACCAGGTGGATCAGACTGTGCGGCGCCGGTCCGAGCGCGAGGCCGACGACGCCGCCGCACGCCGTAGCCGCCAGGCCGCCGAACCACGCCCAGCGCAACGCGGTGCGCGGCGTCAAGGAGGGCCCCCGGCGCAGGCGCGAACCGCCGCGGCCATGGCCCGCAAGCCATCGACCAGCCGCGGACCCGGTCGACTGACGAGCGTGTTGGGCACCGTCGCAACGCAGCCCGCGCGAACGGCGCGCAGCGCCGCAAAACCAGTGCGCTCGCCGAGTGTTTGCCGCGATTGCGGGTTGACCGGCACATCCGCGTCGCCCAGCACGACCACGTCGGGGTCGGCGGCCAGCAACGCCTCGACGCCCACCGCAAACCAGGCCTCGTCGCGCTCGCCGAACACGTTGTGCGCGCCCGCCGCCTCGATCAATGCGTGGCCGAACGCCCGCCGGCCGACCGTGAATGGCCGCTGCCCGTCGCCCGCATCCAGTTCGTAGAACACCCGCGGCGGCCTGGTGGGTCGCGGAAACTGCTTGCGCACCGCCGCGACCGCATCCACGAACGCCAGGGCAGCCTGGGTGCCGCGCTCGGGCTGGCCGCACAGCCGGCCGACGACGCGGTGGGCTTGCGCAACCTGCTTGAGATCGGCGGCGGCAAGACCGAACCAAGCGATGCCGGCCGCATCGAGCACAGATTGCAGGTTGGGCGGCGGAAAGTGCAGCAGCACCAGGTCGGGCTTGTGCAGCAGCAACGCCTCAGGGCTTGGCGAGAAGCCGGGCAGTTGCGGCAGTCCACGGACCTCGGGCGGGAAGTCGCTCCACGCGTCGCGTGCCACCAACTTGCCGCAGCAGCCAACCGCGCACAGCAGTTCGGTGGCGGCGGGCGAGAGCGACACGATGCGCTCGACCTTGGCCGGAATGCGCATGGTGTGACCGACGTCGTCGATCATCACCTCGGCCGCCGTCGGGCGGGGCGCAGCGCCCTTGCAGCCCGTGGCGGCCAGCAGGGCCAGCAAGAGCCGTGGCAAGCGCATCAGTATCCCCCGAGATCCAAGGCGCCCAGTCCCCGTGGGTTGCTGCGCACGGGTTTGCCTTCGCTCGCGTTGCCGTGCAGGTCCAGCGCGAAACGGCGCAGGTCGCCACCTGGGGCATTGCGTTCGCCGATCCACAGCACGCGGCGTGCGCGGTCGAACCACAAGCCAGAAAACCCGAAGGGCTGGCCAGAACTCGCGACTGGCATGCGCGTGCCGCTGGCGGCGGCGATGCGCCATAGCCGGTCGGGTCGACCCGTGGCCAGGTCGCCCAGCGAAACCGCGAACACCTGGCCTGCGGCCACCGCGATGTCCCGCGACCACGGTCCCGTCGCAACATCAGCCTTGGCCAACGGGGTCACGGCAAAGTCAGAACCGGCCCGACGAACCGCGACCAACGCCGACTGGGCAACCTGGTCGGCGCCTTTGGCAAATGAACCCTGGCATGCCGCGACCAACCCGCCGTCGTCCAGCGGCGCGACCGTCACGCAATTGCGCGCCATGGTCACGTCCACCGCCTGGTCCACGGCCCCGCCGTCGGCGGTCAGCGCCAGCAGGCGGCCCGGTCCTACGGCCTTGAAGTCGGCCGCAAACGAACCCAGGCCCAGCCACGCGCGGCCCATCGCTTGCGCCAAACGCTGCGGCGCGGCCAGGTGACCGGCGACCGTCGCATGTGCGGCAAGCCCCATGCGCGCCTCCAACAACCCCGCACGGATCGACACCACGTCGTCGCCGCCGTCGAGGATGCCGGTGGGGTGGGCGTTGCGGCCCATGCGCGGCACGAGCCAGCGGCCGTCGCCCAGCACCAGCGCATCTTGCGGGTTGGCGTAGAAGCCAAGGGCGACCGACACCTGCTCCACCACCGACAACGTCACCGGATCGAACACGGTCAGCACGGCGTTGGCGCGGTCGACCAGCAACGCGCGCCGCTGCCCGGGGGACGACTGCGCCAGCACCACGTCGCCCGACAGCGCTGTCGCCACCGCGCCGACTTTGCTGCCCGAGTGCAGGACGTGCGCCGCGGCGGGCGGCGTGGACGCCACATCGCCCGTGGCCAAACCGGCGAGGTCCAGCACCGACAGGGCGGTGGTCGCGTAATCGCCGCCGACGACGTACAGATAGCGCGCTGCGTCGGCCGGAAGGGAGGCCGCCCTGCCGTAGCTTGCGGCCACGACAGGCCCGGCCGGCGCCGGTGCGACATCGGTCGCGCATGCGGCGATTGCACCCAGCAGGACGAGCCATGTGCGCGTCATGACCCACCTGCCGCGAGGTGCCACGTGACCGTCAGCCACACGCTGCGTCCCGGCAGCGGCCAGCCCACCAGGTCAAAGTTACGGGCACCGGCCAGGTTGTCGATGCGCAGTGCCGCCGAAGCCACGCCGTCGCGGCTGGCCGCTTGGACGCCCGCCGACCACAGCGCGCGTGCTGGCAGCGCCACTTCGTTGGCCGCGTCGAGGTAGTACGCCGACTGCCAGTGCCAGGCCGCCCACAGTTCGGGCGCCAGTGGGCCTGGGGCGTCTGGTGTCCAGCGCGCCTCGGCCAGCCACTTGCTGCGCGGGCGCAAGGGCAGGGCGCGGCCGCGGTACAATTCGCGCTGGCTGTGGTCGCGGGCAATGAGCGTTGCGTGCTGCAACGTCATCTGCCACGCCGTTGCGACCGTGGCGCGCAGCGTCGCCTCGCCACCCCACGACGTTGCCGCCGCGGTGTTTTGCCAGCGCGCCCGGTGTGGGCCGACTTGCACCAGTTGAATGAGGTCGCTGGCGTGGGCTGCAAACCCGCGGGCGTCCACCGCCCAGCGCAGCCGTCCGTGATCGCTGGCCACGGTCGCGCCGAGGTCGGCCGACGCCGCGGTTTCGGGCCGCAGCGCAGGGTTGCCGGCGACGGCGCCGGTGTCGGCGAACAGCTCATGCAGGTTGGGCAGGCGTACCGCCCGGCGCGCGGCTGCGCTCACGGTCCAGGTAGCCGTCGGGCTGTAGCGCAAGTGCAGGCTGGCGTGCCACGGCAGGGCGGTGGCCGGCCCGGTATCCGCAACGGCAGAGCGCACGGCTTGCATGCCGACCGACGGCGTTGCCTGGACCTTGCCCCCGGCGCCGACCCACCGCGCGGCCAGTTGACCGCCGCCGAGCGCCCGGGTCGAGTGCTGCCCGTCGTTGCGCGTCCGCTTTTCGCGCACCGAGACTTGGGCCGCGCCCGTTTCGACCCTGCCGAGCACCGTGGCCTCGCCACCAGCGAGCAATTGCGCTGGCGAGGTCCACGTTGCAGCCGCCACGGCGCCCGCCGTGCGCGTGCCGTCGTGCCGCGCCGGGCCGAGCTCGCCCAAGGGGTCGGCAACGGTGTTGTCCAGCCAGGAACCGCCGATCGACCAGGCCAGCGCGTCACCCGTGGCCCAGAAGTCGTCCGCACGGCCCGCGACCACCCCAACCTGGCGGTTGCGCGCGTACCTGGCTGACCGCGCCTGCAAGAGCGCAGGCCCAGCCAACCCTTGGTCGAGCCACGCGCCGAGCCAGGTTGCTGCCCACGTCGCGCCCGACGCCGACCGGCCGTCGACGTGGGCCAGGCCGCCGACCCGCATCACGTCGTTGTTGGCGCGCACGGCCGGACGGTCGTCGCTCGGGTCGAACGCCGTGCCGGGATCCAACAGGTAGTCGAAATCGCCGCGCGACCGCAGCCAGCGCGCCCCGGCAAACCCGCGCCATCGGTCCGCTCGCCGCGAGGCCCCCGCCTCCAAACCATTGGACCCAAACGAACCGGCGTCGGCGCGCACATCGGCCTCGCTGGCCCGGCCCGGGCGCGGCACCAGGCGCAGTGCGCCGCCGATGGGCTGGCCGCCGAGGTCCGCCGATACCGCGCCGCGGTGCAGTTCGAGGCGGTCGAGCGCGAACAGCGGCACATCGGCGAGGTCGAACGCCGCGCCATCCCAGTTCGGCAGGGGCGAGTCTCCGAGAAACACAGCCATTTGGTCGGTCGTGCCGCCGCGGACGGTCAGCAGCGCCGCGCTTGCCGGACCACCCGTCTGCAACGCGTGGGCACCGGGCAATTCGGCCGCCGCCTCGGCCACGCTGCGGCTGGCGTGCCGAAGGCGGGCACCTTGCACGGTGGCGATCGGCGCGCCGTCGCCGCGCGGGTCCTCGACGAGGAGCGGCTTGGTCGCGCGCACCGACTTGGGCTTGAGTCGGACCACGGGCCCGACCGGAAGTTCCGCCGCACACACCACCGACGCGTCACACCACGCAAGCGCGGCGACGGCCCACAGCAGGGCAGGGCGAATACGGCAACGCGACACCACGGCAGCTCCCGCGCGCCCGTGGCCCGGGGCGTGCGTCGGTCGGCGGCTCGCGGCCGGTCTCCTGGCTGGCAGCCCGCGGCGTCGGCCTTCCCGGCGGTGGTCGCCAGTGGCCTTGTGGGCGCATGCGCCCGACGCGGTGGTTCGGTCACCGACTGCGGCGACCGATGCTGCATACAGTGGCGGGTCCGCGCCGGCTTTGCACCGGCTTCCCTCTGGCGCGCGACGCGGCTGAACGCGGCGGGCGCCGGCACCCCGGATGTTGGGGGCGCCGCGAGCGGTGCGGATTGGAACGCGGGCAGTGGGGCGATGTCAAATCTGCCGGTGCGCGTGCGCCACCACCCCTTGCCCCGACCGCCGCGCCCGCCTATCGTCCGCCCCGCGCCACCCTGGCGCCCGGAGCCCCGGATGGACCTGCGCGAAACCGGCGACGGCCCCCGCCACCCTTGGGAACTGGCCCGCGCCCGGTTTCTCATCGGCCAACTGCGCGCCCACAAGGTCACCGCCACCGCCCACCGCGTGCTCGACGGCGGCGCGGGCGATGCCTGGTTTGCAAGGCAGTTGCTCGGGGCGCTCGGCCCGCAGGCTCGCGTGACCTGCTGGGACGCCGAATACGACGCGGAGACCGCCCAGCGCATCGAAGCAGCCGGCGACGGCAGAATCGCCTGTGCCACCGCACTTCCGGCCGGCCCGTTTGACCTGGTCACCCTGCTCGATGTCGCGGAGCATGTCGAGGATGACCACACCTTCGTGCGGCGCATCGTCGTCGACGCGTTGCGCCCGGCCGGTTGGCTGCTCTTGACGGTGCCGGCGTGGCAGGGGCTCTACACGAGCCACGACGTCTTTTTGAGGCACCACCGCCGCTATTCCATGGACCAAGGGCGGGCGTTGCTGACCGGCGCGGGCCTGGAGTTGGTGGCGTCGGGCGGGCTTTTCCACAGCCTGCTTGCGCCGCGCGCGCTGCAAAAGCTCAAGGAGTCAGTGACTGAAGTCGATCCAGCGCGCCACAAGCCCGGCATCACCTGGTCGGCCGGACCGCGGGTCACGGCGGCGGTGCGCAGGGCGCTGGCGGTCGACAATGCGCTGTCGGCGGCGGCAAGTGCGGTCGGAGTGTCGCTGCCGGGCCTGTCGTTCTGGGCGTTGGCGCGCAAGCCGTAGTCCAAGTTTGGACTGGGTGGGTGCTGACCCCAACGGCATTGCGGACGCGACGGTGAAACGGATTCTTGCGACGCGCCTGTGTTCGCACACAAGGTCACCGACAACAGCCACCGCCCCCGCGCGGGCAACGGTCCCCGCAAGCGGACAGCGGGGTGACAGCCGCGGGTTTCAACCTGTCGGACTCCCGCACCGCGGGTTCAACCCGTCGCACGGATCACTCAGCCCCGGCCCCCCTCAATCCACTCCGCGCTCGATCTGCATCCGCGCCCAACTCCACGCGGCGACGGTGCGCGGAAAGCCGAGCGTGTTCATGGCCAGGATCACCGCCTGTTCGATTTCGGCCTCGGTGGCGCCGTGCTGCATGGCGCGCCGCACGTGGCTGCGCACCGCCGATTCGAGCCCGGCGCCGACTGACAGGCCGATCTTGATGAGCTCGCACGTCTTGCGGTCCAGTGGCCCGGCGTCGTCCACGGCCTTGGCGACCGACTCGTGGGCCTTGCCCAGTTCGGGGAATTTCTCGATGAAGCGCAGGTAGGTGCCCGGCAGCTTGCCCGGTTTGGGTCCGTCGTTGGACATGGTCGCTCCGTGTCGTTGCGGCGTCGGCGGACGCCTCGTTTGGGGTGCCCGCACATGGCGCCCCCGACGATTGTGGTCCAGGCGCGGCGCTGGCGCTACCCGGCGGGTCATCCGGGTGTCACGGTGCGCAACGGGTCTCTGTGTAGCCGATGGCCGCCCGTGCCGCCAGCGTGTCGGTCGCGCCCGCCGGGCCGGGCGACGCTGCCCAAGCTGAACCCGCGCGCCTGCGCGCCGCACTGGGCTTCGGCGGCGAACCTGGAAGGCGGTCGCCCGGAGGTCGCCTGTCTCCCGGGACCGCGCGGGAACGGCGGGGCACTTCGGGTATGCCGCTCAGCCGGATTGCGGTTGCTCCCGAATGGGCGACTGCGCGCCCGTGTGCACCGCGCCCGCATCCCGTGCTACGCTCCCTGGGCACGCGCACCCCCGCGCGCGGCGCACGAGGCGGCCATGGCCGGCGACAACGATCCCCGGGGGGGCGACGACCCCACCGACAAACTGCGCCAACAACTCGAAGAGCGCCTCAAGCAATCCAAGGGCTTCCGCTTCTCGCGCTGGATTCTGCCGGTCCTGGCCCTGCTGGTGGTGATGTTCGGCCTTGGTTCGGGCGGTGCGGGCTTGGTCGAAATCGAACCCGGTGAAGTCGCGGTCATCTACAACACCACCGGCCTGTCGCTTTTCGGCGCTGAACGCCGCGTCATCCGCGAGCAGGGCACGGTCAGCTACGTTCCGTGGTTCCAGCGCGTCGAGACCCTGGATATCCGCCCTCAAATCCTGACCATGGAGGGCGACCGCGACCCCGGGGACGACAAGTCCGGCGAGGGCCGCGCCCCGAACAAGGTGCGCCGGCTGACCGTGCGCGCCAACGACGGCAGCAACTTCTGGTTCGGCAAGCTCGAAATCCACTACCAGCTCGATCCTGCGAAAGCCGACGTCATCATCGAGACCCACGGCAGCGGCGACGCCTACAAGTCGCGGGCGGTCCTGACCCACTCGCGCGAAATCCTGCGCGACGAGTTCGGCCGCTACTCCTTCCTGCAAGCCGCCGATCCCTCGACGTACAGCAAGGCCACGTCGCTGTCCAAGAACACGCTGAACGCGCGACTCAAGCCCACCGGCATCGAGATCAGCCAGATCCTGACCCCCAAGCCGAGCTTCGACCAGAAAGTGGAGACGGCCATCAAGGACCGCCAGACCGCCGAGCAGGCCGTGCTGGTCAACGCCAAGCAGCGCGAGCGGCTGGTCAAGGAAAAGGACCGCAAGATCCAAGAGATTCGCGAATCCAAGAACGCTGAGTTCCAGACGCTATTGGCCGAACTGGCCGCGCAGCAGCAGCAAGCCCAGAATCAACTGGTCAGCGTGCAACGCGAGGCAGACAAGTACAGCATCGGCCGGGTCGCGGAGGGCAAGGCCGTCCACGCCGAGAAGACCACCCGCGCCGCCGCTGCCGCGGAAGCTGCCCGCGAACGCGCCCAAGGCCTGGCCGCCAAGATCAATTCCGTGGGCGCCGCAGGGCCCGACGTGCTCAACCTGGAGATCGCCAAGAGTGTTTTCCCGCAGTTGGAGAAGATCTCCGCGGTCCCCTTTGCCCGCCCGGTTTCGACCGCGCTCGACGTCCGTCAGGTGCCGGCCGTCAAGGGGGAGTGAGCCATGCTCGGACGCATCGTGAACCTGCAGACCGTCAGCCTGTGCATCATCGGGCTGTGGCTGGTGCCGGCGTTTCTCACCACCTACATCCATCCCGACGAGATCGGCGTGCGTCGGTCGCTGACCAGTGGCATCGACAGCGAAGATTTCGGCCAGGGCCGGCACTTCGACCTCGCGCTTGTGCACAGTTGGTATCGGTTGCCGCACACGCTGCAATATGTCGAGTTCAGCGGCACGCAGACGCTGGACCTGCGCACCCGCGAGAACAACGTGGTTCACGTCGACGTCGCCGTCATCTACCGCATCGTGCCCGGAGAGGCCCACAAGGTGGTGCGCGAGGGCTTCGCCGATTCGTACCACGCCAAGGTGCAGTCGGTCTGCGAGGGCTTCTTGCGCGAGCACCTGGCGCAACTGTCCAACCAGACCGTGCAGGTGAGCGAAGAGCGCGAGAAGGTGGCCAAAAGCGCCATCAAGCCGCTCAACCAGCAGTTGCGGCAGTACCACATGCAGGTGGTGGAGTCGGGCGTGGTCATCCGCGCCATCCAGTTCGATCCGCCCTACGAGGCGCAGTTGCAGGCCAAGCAGCAGTTCGCGGTACAGGCCGAACTCGACATGGCCGTGCAGAACGAATCCAAGGCCAAGCAAGAGACCGACACCGTCCAGAAAGGCATCGACAAGGACGTGGCGATCGAGCGCGAGCAGTGGAACAACAAGATTGAAGAGAAGCGCAAGGAAATCGAGGTCGCCATCGCCACCATCAAGGCCCAGGCGCTGGAGTACGACAAGAAGGTGCGGTCCGAGGCTGACGCCGGATACGAAAAACTGGTCGCCCAAGGCGAACGTGCCGAAGCCGAGGCCGAAGCCTTGGGCAAGAAACTGGAAGCGGACGCCCTGGCCTCCAAGGCCGGCAAGACGTTCAGCGCCATCGAGGCGGTGCGCGCCTTCAAGCTCGGCGCCATCGAGCTGAACTCGAGCGATCCGCACTTCTTGAACGCGTTCGGCTCCATGTCCGCATGGCGGCGCTTCTTCCTGGCAGACTGACCCGTGCTGCTCGAACGCCTGCTGCTGTGGGGGCTGCGCGTCGCCGTCGTCGTCGCCGCACTGTGGCTGTTGCGCCGCGCGGTGCGCAACCTGCCGCCATGGCCGTGGCTGTGGTGGGGACTGCGCAGTGCGCGCATGCGCCGCGTGTTGGCCACCCGCGGCCAGATTGCGCGCCTGGCCCACGACAAGGCCGGCACACCCGATGCCATCGGCCTGTTGTGCGACGTCGACGCCCTCGTCGATTCGGTGGTCGAGATGCTCCAGGTGCGCGCCGATCTCGGGCCGCGCGACGGCATGACCACGTCGGGCGACGTCAGCGCGCGCTTGCAGGCCGCGTTGCGCAAGGTGGACGCCCACCTCGACACCGCACAGCGGCGACTCGACGACATCCGGGCGACGCTGCTGGAGTTTGCCGCCGACCGCCTGCACGACGCCTTGGCGGACGCCCGCACGCGCTTTCACGAGCGCGCCGAGCAGTTGGGGTACACCGTGGATGCCCACAAGGAGCTTCAGGAAGAACTCGAGAAGCTGCGCAGTTCGGGCTGAGCGGCCGCGCCCTGCCAAAGCACCGGTCAACCCCAGCACTGGCGGGCGGTCGAGAGGTCACTGTCGGGGCGCCACCCAGAAGGGCCCCAGAATCAACGCATCGAGCCCACCGGTCCGAAACGCCGCGATGCCATCCTCCGGCGTGCATACGATGGGCTCGCTGTGCAGGTTGAACGAGGTATTGACCAGCGTGGGCGTCCCGGTCAGTTCGGCGTAGCGCCGCAGGATCGCGTAGTAGCCGGGGTTGTCCTGCTCGCGAAGCAACTGCGGCCGCGCCGTGCCGTCGAGGTGGACGACGCCAGCCGACTGGGCGCGCAGCGCGTCGGTGACGCCAAAGGTCATGGTCATGAAGCGCGCGGCGTCTTCGCCCCCCTGCAAGCCGAGGTAACCCTCGTGGCGGTGCTGCCACAACGTCACCGGCGCGAACGGCATGAATTCGCTGCGCCGCAGCCGGGCGTTGAGCCACTGGTTGATGCGCGGGTCGTGGGCAGGGGCCAGGATCGATCGGTTGCCGAGCGCACGCGGGCCGTACTCCAGGCGGCCGGCAAAGCGCGCAACCACCTTGCCCGCCGCCAGGGCCTGCGCCGCACGCTCGCTCAATTCGGCCGGCCGTTCGAAGCGCAGTTGCGCCGCCTCCAACGCCGCACCCATCGCCGACTCAGCGGGTTCGGGACCCAAGAACACATGGTCCATGGGCATGCCGGCGACGCCGTGGGCATCGCGCAGGTGCAGCAGACCGGCGCCCATGCTGATGCCCTGGTCGGTCATCGCCGGGTGGACCCACACCGCCTCGACCTCGGGCAGGGCCAGGATGCGCTGATTGACCACCACGTTGGCGAACACCCCGCCAGCGAGCGCGACCCTGCGCTGGCCGGTCTCGCGCACCGCTGTCTGGACGTAGCGCACCATCACGTCTTCGAGGCGGCGCTGGGCCGCCGCGGCGACGTTGGCGGGCTGGTGGTGGGCCAACGCGCGGTAGGCGCCGAGGTGCTTGTGGCGCCACCACAGCCCGGGAGACGTGAATGCGCGGCCGGCGTCGTCCAGGCCAAAGAGCGACGCGACCAGTGCATAGGCCACCGCCGGGTCGCCGTGGGCCGCGAGCCCGGTCACCTTGCCCGCGAGCAGGTTGTGGAAGCCGAGCAACTGGGCGATTTCGCCATAGAACTGACCGGGTGAATGTCGCGCGGTGCTTCCGTACTGGAACTGCAATCCCTGTGGACCGGCGGTGAACACCTTGCTCGACCAACCATCGCCCATGTTGTCCGCGGTGACACACAGGCACTGGTCCCAGCCGCTGGTCAGCCACGCGCTGGCCGCGTGCGCGGTGTGGTGGTCCACGGTGTCGAGCAACCGCGGCAGCTTCTTGCGCTGCAACAGCGAATTGGACAGTGCAGCGGTCGCCCACGCCACCGCCGGGTTGCGCGCCATCAAGTGCTGGAAGTAGAGCCAGGCCTTGTGCTTGGGGCCGAAGAAGTCGTGTTCCTCGCCGGTAATGAGCTGCGGCGCCAACCGCGGCAGGAAGTGGTGGCGGTTGGCCGGCAGCACCGCATCGACGTCCGCCAGTTCGATGCCCGCGAAGGCCAGCGCCGCCTGCACCGCCTGCGCTGGGAAGCCTCCGGCGAAGCGGTCGCGGGTCAGGCGCTCCTCGGCCAGGGCGAACACCACCCGACCGTCGCGGAAAAGCGTGGCATTGGCGTTGGTGTCTTCATGGACGGCCAGCAGCCAGCGCGGGGGCGGCGTCACGCGTTGCCTTTGGGTCGCAGCCGGTCGATTCCGCCGACCGCGAAACCCAGGCCGCACAGCGCCGCGGACGCGCCGATCAGCAGACCTTGGGTCAGGTGGGTGCGCAGGACCGTCGCTGCGACATACGCCAGGGTTGGCACGCCGAACAGGCCGACGACCAAGCCGACCGCCCACAAGGCCAAGGCGTCACCGTCGAACCAAGCGGTCGCGCGCAGGCCCAGCACCGGCCCGCACAGGCACACGGCATACAAGGCGAGGTCGATGACGAAGCCGCCGTCCATGCGGCAATTGTGGCACGCGGCGGTTGCGCGCGGCAAATTCGCCCTCAGCAGAAGTTCTGCGTCACCAACACCTGCCCGTCGGCCGTCACCGAGAGGCCAATGGCTTGACTGTGCCACGCCGGCTGTAACAGGTTGGCCTTGTGGCCCGGCGAGTTCCACCAGCCCTGCACGGTCTCTTCGGCGAGTTCGCCCGCGCTGCGCACGGTTTCGGCTTCGCGGCGACCGTCGGACCACACCCGCCAGCGCGGTACGCGGTGCACGAGCGCCAGATTTTCGCCGCCGGTCAGGAACCGGCCGGGTCCGTTGGGCACGCGGCACACGTAGCCGGCCCGGCTGTAGCGATCGGTGACCTGGGCGCCATCGGGCGCGTCGTGGGCAAAATAGCGTTGCCTGCGCATGTCGGCGCTGTGGGCGGTGGCGATGCGCGCGAGATCCGGGTTCCAGGCCAACTGCGACAGCCCCTCGCGGGCGCGGATGGCGTTGACGCGCACATGGATCTGCTGGGCGAGGTCACCCACATCGAGCGGACCCAGGGCGTCGACCACGGCCGCGGCCGCCGGGTCAGCCTCAGGCAGCGGCTTGGCACAACCTGCAACGACGGCAAACGCGGCGGCGAGGCAGACGCTCGGTAAGGGACTGGAAAATAACAAGTCGATCACGCTCACATCAGGACGGAGCCGCGAGTCGGACCTTTGGTCCGCGAGCTGGCGACCCACGGAGCAAGCAAACGGGCCCGAGAAATGATTGAGTAAATCATTTCCTGGCCCTAAGGGACTGGAAAATAACAAGTCGATCACGCTCACATCAGGACGGAGCCGCGAGTCGGACCTTTGGTCCGCGAGCTGGCGACCCACGGAGCAAGCAAACGGGCCCGAGAAATGATTGAGTAAATCATTTCCTGGCCCTAAGGGACTGGAAAATAACAAGTCGATCACGCTCACATCAGGACGGAGCCGCGAGTCGGACCTTTGGTCCGCGAGCTGGCGACCCACGGAGCAAGCAAACGGGCCCGAGAAATGATTGAGTAAATCATTTCCTGGCCCTAAACCCAAGCCTTGGCGCAGGTGGCGTCGACCGGTTGGCGAGGTCATGGCGCAGGCTCCCGCGGTTCGGCCGGCTCGACGGGCCACAGGCGCAGTTCGACGATCTGGCCCGCCGTTTGTTTGATCACTTCGAATTCGCAGGCGTCCTCTGCAATCTCGATGCGATCGCCGACCTCGGGGATGCGGCCCGAGCGGGCGATGACCAGGCCGGCCACCGTGCTCCACTGCTGCGATTCAGGCAAGTCGCGGCCGTAGTCGCGGTTGACGTCGCGCACAGGCGCGTTGCCGTACAGGATCAGCCCGCCGTCGGGGCAACTGTCGATGAGCCACGATTCGCCGCCGTCGTCCTCGTGGATTTCGCCGACCAGTTCTTCCAGCAGGTCCTCGAGCGTCACCAGGCCGACCAGGCCGCCATGTTCGTCCACCACCGCCGCCATCGGGCAGTGGTCGTTCAGCAGTTTCTCCAACAACTCGGGTGCCGGCATCTTCCAGGGCGCCACCACGAGCGGGCGCACCAGGGCCTTCAGGGCTGGCGGTTGGGCCTTGAGGCGCGCCACCAGGATGTCGCGGGTGCGCACGTAGCCCACCGGCTGGTCCAGGGTGCCGCGGTATGCCACCAGCCGGGTGTGCTGTGTGGCCAGCGCGGCCGCCACGGCGGTGTCCAGGTCGCCGTCGATGTCCAGCGCGTCGATGCGCTTGCGCGGCACGACCACGGACTTGGCGGTCAGCTCGGCGAGTTCGAGCGCTCGGCCGGCGATGCGGCCGCTGGTGGCCTCCACCGCACCGGCGCTGGACGCCTCCTCCAGCAGGATGCGCAGTTCCTCGCCCGACAGCCGCGCCTCGGCGAAGTTGGTCTTGTCTTGGACCAGTCCCAGGACCAGGTTCGAGGTCTTGGTCAGCAGCCAACTGGCCGGTCGCAGGAATTTGCTCAGGACCAGCAGCCAAGGACCCATGGCGATGGACAGCGTCTCTGCGGAACGAAGCGCCAACGACTTGGGCACCAGCTCGCCAAAGACCAGCGACACGAAGCTGATGACCGCGACCACGACCCCAAACGCCAGCCATTGGGACCAATCCGCGGCGATCCTCGAGGCCACCAGCCACGCCGACAGCCGCTCGACGTATTGCTCGCCGCTGTATGCCGCCGCCGCCGCGCTGACGCCTGTGATGCAGATTTGGACCGTCGCCAGAAAAAGCTCAGGATTGCCGCGGAGGTTCTGAACGGCGCGGGCCCGGCGGCTGCCGGCCTCGGCCAACTCGCGCAGTCGCGCGCGGCGCACCGACAACACTGCAATCTCGGCGGCGGCGAAGAGGCCGTTGGCGAGGACCAGGGCGACGATGAGAATGAGTTCGGTCATGGGGTGCGGACACCTGCGTCGCCCACATCGAGCCTAGCGCACTTTGCGCGCGGGGTCAGTCGGCCGTGCCGAGCCATGCCGCAAGCGAATGCAGACGGCGTGCAGTGCCTCATGGTCCAGCCGGCAGGACTTGCAGCCCGTTGCTGGTCCAGACCTTGCCAGCGCTGTCGACGACCACGCCCTTGGCCCCGCGGCCGGCCAGGACATCGAGCCCGGACTGCCCGCCGGCGATGAACGCCCACTTGGTCAGGATCTCGGCGTCCGTGGCGCTCTTGGCCAGTACGGTGGCGCTCTGGCTCGCGGTCGCCGGCCAGCCGGTCCGCAGGTCGAGGATGTGGTGGTAGCGCACGCCGTCGATGATGGCGAAGCGTTCGTAGTCGCCGCTGGTCGAGAACGCCGCGTCGCGCACCAAGACCAGGCCCAGGAGCTTGCCCTTGTCGCGGGGGTGGGCGATGCCGACGCGCCATGGGCGGCCGCCGTTGTGGCCCGCGCAGTACAGGTCGCCGCCGGCCTGTACGGCGAAGTCGATGAACCCTTGCCGGCGCAGCAGCGCCACGGCCGCGTCCACGGCCGCGCCCTTGCCGATGCCGCCCAGGTTCAACGCCATGCCGGGTCGGGCCAGTTGCAGGGTGCCCGATTTTTCGCCGACCACGACGTGCCGCCAACCGACGCGTGCCAGGCGCGCTGCGACTTCTGGCTTGGTCGGCACCCTGCGCAGCCGGGTCGGCTCGTGGCTGCCTGGCGGCGTGTCGAACTGCCACACCTCGCCGAGCGGGGCGAACGTCACGTCGAACAGGCCGGCCGACTGCTTGCTGGCCAAGAGCGCGGTGCGCAGCAGGGCCAAGGTCTCCGGGGCCACCGCCGCCGCCTTGCCCTGCGCGGCGTTGACGCGGCTGATGTCGCTGCCCGGCCGCCAAGAGGACCACAGGGCTTCGAGGCGAGCGAATTCGTCGGCGACCGTCTTGGTCGCGGTCTGGGCGGCGCTGCCGTCGGCGTCGCTCGGTCGCGGACAAATCGTCGCGCGCACCTGTGTGCCCATGGCCACCACTTCGAGGCGGGCGGCATGGGCGCACCCGGGGCCGTCGTCGGCCGCGCGGGCGGGCAGGGCGACGGTCGTCGGCAGCAGGGCGAATCCGAGGATCCAGCGTTTCATGGGATGGTCAACCGACCTGCCGCAGCGACCGGGTCGGGTAGGCGCGCATGATGATGCGCAACTCCTCGGCGAACACGGCAAGGGCGCCGCGGGTGCACACAAAGCGCAGCCCCTCGAAGCCGTCGCGGTGGGTCAGGCGGTCGCCGCGCCAGTGATCCAGCACATCGTGCGGCGGCGGCCCGGTGATCGGCGACAATAGCGCAGTGACGGAGATCAGGTCGGCGCGGTCGTTGGTGCGCCGCAGCCACAGGTGCAGCCCCGAATCAAAGAAGCGAGGCATCCACAACGCGCGCTGGTTGCAGGCAAGTTGGTCGAGGTGGGCGGCCATGCCCAACAACTCCCAGGTCGCAAGCCGCGTGCGCACCACCCGGCCGGGGTGACCAGGCGACACCAAGCGGGCCACCACGACCACCCAGTTCAGGTCGTAGAGGTTGTCCGCGTTGCCGAATTGGTAGCGCTGCGGCAGCAGCACCAGGCGGCCGCGCAAATCGAGGCTGGTCAGCGTGGCCATCGCATCACCCGCCGGTTCACGCCGCCCTCCACTCGGTGCGCACCCATTGGCCCGCACCGACAGCCCCAATCATCGCCTCGACCGCATCGCGCACCTGGCCCCGGTCGTCGTGCTCGAAGGTCAGCCGCAGCTTGTAGTCCGGCGCGTCGAACACCGGGTAGCTGCCGATCTCGACCTCGGGGTGGTCGGCCACCACGCGGTCGATGTGGGCGACAGCGTGCCATTCTTCGACCGTGAAGTATGCTGTGGCAAGGTGACCGGGTCGCGCCCCGCCCGCGGCCTGCACCAGGGTCGCGATCTGCCGCAGGTTGCGCTCGACCAGGCTCGGCACCCCGGGCAGCACGTACACGTTGCGCATGCGCACCAGCGGCCAGCGGCCCTCGACCGGCACCAGTTCGGCGCCTTCGGGCAGCAGCGCCAGCCGCTCTTGCTCGGGGGTCAGCGGCGCACCCAGGTGGGCAGCGACCTTGCGCGCCAGCTCCGCGTGCAACCTCATCGGTGCGCCGAACGCCTGCCCGACCGCGTGCCAGGTGCAATCGTCGTGGGTCGGCCCGACGCCCCCCGTGGTCACCACCAGATCGAAGCGCGCCGCGAACGCGCCGACCACCTCGGCGATGCGGTCGCGGTCGTCGGCCAGCACGGACAGTTCGCCCACCCGGACGCCGATATCTGCGAATCGCCGCAGGATCTGTGGGCCGTTGCCGTCGGCGATTTTTGCGGACAGGACTTCGTTGCCGATGACGACCACCCCCGCCGTGGTGCGGCGCGCTCGCGCGGGCGTTGGGGTCGCCGTCGCCATTCAGCCCTCTCCGGGCAGCAGACACCGCACATCCGCGAACTTGCCCGTGGCCTGGATGGCCCCGGCCGACCGGGCAAAGCCGAGCACCCAACTGCCATCGAATCGCCGGGTGCCGAACGGCAGCAAGCCGAGCTTCTTGAGGTAGCCCCAGTCGTGCAACTGTGCCCACGACCTTGCCTCTTCATAGCTGGGCCAGGGCGTGCCCTCGCGGCGGCCGCAGTGCGGGCAGTAGTCGATGGGGTCGGCGGCGAGGACGTAGTAGCCATGCACGCACGAATAGCACGACATGTCGACCACTTCGACCTTGCGGCCCTGGCGGTCCACGTAGCCGCCGCGCTCGTAGTCGATTTCGACGGTGCGCGTCTTGCCGATGGCCGTGGTTTCGATGCCGCGCAAAAGCGCCATGCCGCACCTGCCCGGCGGCCGGGGCGCCGCCTGCGGCCAGTCTAGCCCAAGGCGTGACGCGAGGGCCAATTGGCGGTGCCGCCACGCGAAATCGGTTCAGATTTCTTGGGTTTGGCGGGCGCGCCTGTCCAGGACTGCGAGCAGCGCGACCGCGCCGAGGAAGAGGATGTTCGCGTAGAAAAGCCACAGCATGAGCGCGAGCACGCCGGTCAGGGCCCCGTACACCGCATCCATCTTCACCACGGTCGTGACGTAGAGCGTGAACAGGCGCTGGCCGAGCGCCCACACCAACCCAAAGCCCATGCCGACCAGCGCGGCCCGCCGCCGCTTGTGCAACCGTGCCGACCACCGCACCATCAGGTAGAACACGACCGCGACCGGGAATGCCTGCGAGGCTGCTGCGATCGCGTCCATCGCGCTCAGCCACCCAAAGCTGAGCGTATTGACCGCGGTATTGGCGACGTGCACGCCCCACATCAGGAGCGGCCCGAAAAGGTTGATGAGCAGGGCCAGGACCATGGCCACCGCGACCAGCAGCGCCATCACGCCCGTCGCACGCACCGTGTGCCGCCGCTTGCGCCCGAAGATGTCGCGGATGGCATCGTCGATGCGCCCGAACACGCCGAGGCCCAGCCACACCGCCGCCACGAACCCGACGACGCCGTGGGCGGTGCGGTGCTTGACCATCGCGTTGGCGAACTCGACCGGGTTCCAGGTCACCCCCGGCAGCGACTGCTTGAGCCACAGCGACACCTGCGCCAGCGCCTTGCCCCTGACGTGCAGGTCCACGCCGGTCGCCGACCCTGCGCTGTCGACCGCTGCCAGCACGAACCCGAGCACGCTGAAGCCGGCGAACAGCGACGGCACGGCAGCCAGGATGGCGAAAAACGTCAGCGACCCGGCGCGGTCGAAAATCGAGATGCGCTCCGCGACCTCCAGGGTGTCGGCCAGCACCGGCCACCGCCAGCGCAGCCACGCCCGCCCGAACTCGGTCAGGTTCGACAGGGCAGGCAGCGGCGGAGGCGGCGTCATGGGCCGAGCGTAGCACGGGGCGGGCGGGGCCGGCACCTGTGGTTGCTTTTTCCCGTTCCTTCGCGCGTCCCTGTGCCGCGTCTGCGCCTGTGCCCGTGCGTATGCCTGCGCCTGAACCTGGGCCTGCGCCTGTCCAGCGCAGCCGGCAGTCCAAGAAGGCCCCGCTGGGTCGCGGTGTTCGTGGTACTGCGGGACCGCCAGAACTGGGTCGCCGTCCGAGCGGGCCAACAGCGACCGCGCAGGACCTTGCCTCCCCAGGTCTTCAGGCGGTTTTGAACAAGTGGTCGCCCGCTTCGACCGACACCTGGGTCTGCAGTTCAATGGCGATGTAGGCGCGCGCGTCGGGCAGCTTGAACGCATCGCCCCACGTGCCCTTGAGGTGCGGCAGAAGGCAGACGTCGATGGCGTGTCTTTTCTCGATGTATTCGGCACTGGCGCTGCTGCCGGGGCCGGGTTGCATGGCGCAGTCCTCCTGGGTTCGCGTTCGAGTGGGTCGCTGCGTTGGCTTTGCGCGGCGGGCAAGCCGGCGGCTGGCCAGCAGGGAACGTCGGGGGGGCCGCGCGCGAGTCGAAGGGAGTTTCCCTCAAAGCCCGCTTGCGCGCCGCCGGACCGTCTGCCGCTACTGCGCGGGCGGGTGGGGCGGCGAGGTTGCGATGCTGCGGCGGCCAATCCGGCGGTGTCAAGCCGCAGTTCATGGCGAATTTCTGCCGCGGCGCCCAAACGGCCAAATGGCGTCCGCAGGCCCGCGTCGCGCTCCCATCGTCGCCTCAGCCCATGCCGCCGTGAAGGACCAGCGGTGCGCAAGGGGCTGGAAAATAATAAGTCGATCACGCTCACATCAGGACGGAGCCGCGAGTCGGACCTTTGGTCCGCGAGCTGGCGACCCACGGAGCAAGCAATCGGGCCCGAGAAATGATTGAGTAAATCATTTCCTGGCCCTAAGGGGCTGGAAAATAATAAGTCGATCACGCTCACATCAGGACGGAGCCGCGAGTCGGACCCTTGGTCCGCGAGCTGGCGACCCACGGAGCAAGCAATCGGGCCCGAGAAATGATTGAGTAAATCATTTCCTGGCCCTAACTATCCCGGACCGCCGCCATCGGGCGCCGGCTTGCCACCTTCCGCGGCCGTCTTGCGCTTGCGCCCGCCGACGAACACCCGCGGCTTGAGCCCGAACTCGATGGGTTTGTCGCTGCCGTACCCGAAAAAGCGCAGCACCAGTTCGCGCAGCCGCCGCCGGATCTCCAGCGTGCGCCGCTCGAAGGCCGCCGTGGCCCGCGACTGCCCAGAGCGCTTGTCGCCGGTGGTCTCGCGGGTGTGCAACGCGGCCGAGACCGCTTCGCCCAACTCCATGAGGCCGCCCGCGGTCAGCCCTGCCGGCAGCGGCGGCCGCTGGCGCTTGGCGATGCCCTTGCCGAGCGCGACCAGCAGCTCGCCGAGGTCCGGGTCCGTGTTGTCGGTCGGGAAGTAGTCCGCCCGCCCGACCGCGCCCGGCGGCGTCGACGCATTGACAAGGCCAAGCACCTGCGTGTGTACGGCCGAGGCCCTCTTGACCAGCGCCGTCTTCTTCTCGACCGCACCCTTGACCGCAATGCGCGCCGTCCCGAGCTTGCAGGACAAGGTTGCAGTGCGCTGCCCCGCAGCCGGCGCTCGCTTGGCGACGAATGCCGTCCGCAAAACCCTTGAAATGCACAAACCTGTACATGCCGCGCCTCGGGGAAGCCGATGCTACACCAACGCCCCGGCCGACAAGACCACTGCGCGACCACCTGGCGCGCCGCCAGACCGGGGTCACCGCGTGCGAGCCCGCCAAAGCACCGGCGCCGCACCGAAAGCCCGCTCGCACTGCACGTCGTTTCATCTCCTTGCATCGTCCGAGAAATCCCGTTGATTGTCCTCCGCTGTCCCAGAATTGTCCGCAACACTTCCCGGATGGACCGCGACGGTCCCTGAAACATCCGCGCCAGCCTCTGTTTTGACCGCAGCAAGCTCCGAAATATCCGCTGTCACTTCGGAATTGCCCTCAGTGGCCTTCGAATTATGCGCCAGGCGCGCCGAACTGTCCCCACCCGCAACCAAAACCTCCGCGCACATCCGCGATGGGTTGCGCCACCAACCCCCGGCAGGCCCGCCGCTGTCCCAGCAACGGCCCCGGTTCCAGGCCCTGACCGGCGCAGCCGGCTGAATTCCCGCCCACGCACGCGCCGACCAAGCCTCCGCCGGGAGAAAACCCGCCCGTCCATCGCCCGCCCGAACCCGCGCCCGCCCAAAAACCGCAGTACGCAGCCCCTTGATCGATCCCGTAACCCCCGCTACCCTCGGCGCCCCGACCCAGGCGGCCGACCGCCGCTCCGCGGAGCACCGATGGCCCACGACCCGCACGCCGCACTCCCTCGCCGCACCGCGGCGACCGCCTTGCCCGAGGATCGCGGCGAGTCGCCGTTCAGCGACTACAAGGTCGCGTACACGCCGACGCAGGCCGTCGCCGAGGCCAACCGCTGCCTGTTTTGCAGCGACGCTCCGTGCATGAACGCCTGCCCGACCCACATCGACGTCGCGCAGTTCATCCGCAAAATCGGCAGCGGCAACGACCGGGGCTCGGCCAAGACGATTCTGGACGCCAACATCTTGGGCATGTCGTGCGCGCGGGTGTGCCCGGTCGAGACGTTGTGCGTCGGCGCTTGCGTGTACAACACCTTGGGCCACCCGCCGATCCAGATTGGCCGCTTGCAGCGCTACGTCACCGACCGCGCGCTGCACGAGAACTGGCAGTTCTACAAGGCTGGCCCGGACAGCGGCAAGAAGGTCGCCTTGATTGGCGCCGGACCGGCCAGCTTGGCGTGCGCGCACAACCTGCGGCGCTTCGGCCACGCGTGCACCATCTTCGAGAAGCGCGAGGTCGTCGGCGGGCTGAACACGACGGGCGTCGCGCCGTACAAGATGAAATCCGACGCAAGTCTGCACGAGGTCGAGTGGTTGTTGCAGATCGGCGGCATCGACGTCCGCACCGGTGTCGAGGCCGGGCGCGACATCACGCTTGAGCAGCTTGAGGCTGAATACGACGCAGTTTTCTTCGGCGCAGGGCTTGGCGCTGACAGCCGCCTTGGCGTGGCAGGCGAGGACCTGCCTGGGGTCGACGGCGCTGTGGCCTGGATCGAGCGCATGAAACTGGCGCCGGTGGACCTGTCGGGGGTGCGCCATGCGTTGGTCATCGGCGGCGGCAACACGGCGATGGACTGCATGCGCGAGCTGCTTGGGCTCAAGGTGCCCAACGTGACGTTGGTGTACCGCGGCACCCAAGCCGGCATGCCCGGCTACGCCCACGAGTGGAAGGCCGCGCAGGTGCTGGGCGCCAAAGCGCACTGGCAGGCGGTGCCCGTGGCGTTCGAGGGCCAGGGGCGGGTGCAGCGCGCGGTGCTTGGCTTGCTGGACGCGAACAAGCAACCGACCGGCGAGAGGGTCACCGTGGATGCGGATCTGGTGCTCATGGCCATTGGCCAGGGCAAAATCGGCGACATGCTGGCGAGCCTGTCCGGCATCCGCATCGCCAAAGGTGTGGTGCAGGCCGACGAGCGCGGCTACACCGGCCGGCCCAAGTGGTACGTCGGCGGCGACGCGCGCAACGGCGGCAAAGAGGTCGTCAACGCAGCGGCAGAAGGCCAGCAGGCGGCGCACGCCATCCACGAAAGCTTCGGCAAATAGCCGCGTTGCAAGGAGAACGTCATGGCGGACTTGACCACCAATTGCGCCGGCATCATCAGCCCCAACCCGTTTTGGTTGGCTTCGGCCCCGCCGGCCAATAGCGGCGCCCAGGTGCAGCGGGCGTTCGAGGCAGGCTGGGGCGGCGCGGTGTGGAAGACGCTCGGCCAGCCCATCCAAAACGTGTCGAGCCGTTTCGGCGGCCACACCATTGGCGGTGTGCGCGGCGCGGGCTTCAACAACATCGAACTCATCACCGACCGGCCGCTCGAGGTCAACTTTCGCGAAATCTACGAGACCAAGAAAAAGTTCCCCAAGCACGCCGTCATCGTGTCGCTGATGGTCGAAACCGAAGACGAGTGGCGCGACATCATCGCCCGCAGCATCGACGCCGGCGCCGACGGTCTGGAGCTCAACTTTGGCTGCCCGCACGGCATGTGCGAGCGCGGCATGGGCTCGGCGGTCGGCCAAGAGCCGCGCATCAACGAGCGCATCACCTCGTGGGCGGTCAAGTATTCGACGGTGCCGGTGCTGGTCAAGCTCACGCCCAACGTCGGCGACATCAACCCGCACGGTCTGGCGGCCAAGCACGGCGGCGCCCACGGCGTGTCGCTCATCAACACCATCAAGTCGATCATCGGCGTGGACATCGACCGCTTTGTGCCCGAACCGCGCGTCGGCACCCAGTCGTCGAACGGCGGCTACTGCGGCGCGGCCGTCAAGCCGATTGCCCTGCACATGACGGCGCAGTTGGCGCGCAACCCGGGCTTTCGCTTGCCCATCAGTGGCATCGGCGGCGTGTGCAACTGGCGCGACGCGGTCGAGTTCATCCTGCTCGGCGCGACCAGTGTGCAGGTGTGCACCGAGGTCATGCTCAAGGGCTACCGCATCGTCGAGGACATGATCGACGGCCTCAACCACTACATGGACAGCCACGGCTTTGCGACCATCGACCAGATGGTGGGCAAGGCGGTGCCGGCGTACAGCGAATGGGGCGACCTCGACCTGAACTACGAGACAGTGGCCAAGATCGACGCCACCAAGTGCATCGGCTGCCAGGTCTGCGTGGCCGCCTGCCACGACGGCGCCCACCAGTGCCTGCACCCGCAGGCCGGCACCCGCGTGCCGCGCGTGGACGAGTCCGAGTGCGTCGGCTGCAATCTGTGCAAGATCGTCTGCCCGGTGCCCGACTGCATCACCATGACCCAGGTGGACAACGGCTGGGCGCCAGCGACCTGGAACGAACACACCACGGGTCAGGGCAAGCTGCGGCCCAAGAAAGGCGCGCACTGAGCCCCGAACACACCCCATCCACCCCGGAGTTCGCGCCATGATGTCCAAAGTCGTCCGCTGCGGCCTCATCCAGTTGGCCAACCCCATCAACGACGAGTCGGTGCCGGTCGCCACCATCCAGCAGGCAATGCTCGACAAGCACCTGCCGTACATCGAAGAGGCCGGCAAGCGCGGCGTGCAAATCCTGTGCATGCAAGAGATTTTCAACGGCCCGTATTTCTGCCCCGGCCAGGACAAGCGTTGGTACGACGCAGCGGAGCCCATCCCCGACGGCCCGACCACGCGCCTCATGCAGGACCTGGCCAAGAAGCACCAGATGGTCATCGTCGTGCCGCTCTACGAAAAGGAGATGCGCGGCGTCTTCTACAACTCGGCGGCCGTCATCGACGCCGACGGCACCTACCTCGGCAAGTACCGCAAGCAGCACATTCCGCAGACCTCGGGCTTTTGGGAGAAGTACTTCTTCAAGCCGGGCAACGGCGGCTACCCGGTGTTCGACACCAAATACGCCCGCGTCGGCGTGTACATCTGCTACGACCGCCACTTTCCCGAGGGCTGGCGCGCGCTCGGGCTGCACGGCGCTGACATCGTCTTCAACCCCTCGGCCACCGTCGCCGGGTTGTCGCAATACCTGTGGAAACTGGAGCAGCCGGCCGCCGCCGTCGCCAACACCTACTTCGTCGGCGCCATCAATCGCGTCGGCACCGAGGCGCCGTGGAACATCGGCAAGTTCTATGGCAGCAGCTACTTCGTCAACCCGCGCGGACAGATTCAGGCGTGCGGCAGCGAAGACGGCGACGAATTGGTGGTGGCCGACCTCGACCTCGGGCAGATCGACGAGGTGCGCAAGACCTGGCAGTTCTACCGCGACCGCCGGCCCGATGCCTACCAGGATCTGACGGATCCCGGGTTGGCCTAGTAGGCGAAACCCCGAATTCGCGTCGGGATACTGGGCGTCATGCCGCAACAAATCCTCAATCGGTTTCGCCTACTAGCTGCTTGTTGCGTGAAGGGGGCTCGCAGCCCCCTCGCGCGCCCATGCGCGCTCACCCCCGCGTCCGGCCGCAGCCGCGGCCGGAAGTACCTCAGCCCTGTTGCGCGCCGGAACCCGGCGCGAATTTCGGGCCTGAGGTACTAGCAGGGAGCCGGGGTTGAGCGACTTCGGCGGGCGAATTCAGGCCCCTGGAAGGACCGACTGCCGCGCTGTCGCTACTTGACGAACGTCAGGATGCCCACCACCAGGCTCAGGACCCGCGTGCCTTGGGTCTCCCACAGCTCGGCGCCAAAGCCGCGCAACCCAAGGCCATCGGGCTTGCTGCCCACCCACAGGCCCATGCGCAACTGGTCGGCGGCCGTCAGCGTCGGGCTGCCCTTGGTTCTGCTCGCCGTCAGCGGCACCCAACTGGGTTCGAACCACGCCAGCACCTGCCGATCACCCACCTCGGTGTGGAACTGCAACCGTGCCGGGAACTCCAGAGCGAACGGCACCATGTCGCCCGCTTCGGAGGTCACGCCAGAGGCGCCCAGACCGACCTGCGCCGCGATGCCTGTGGTCTTGCTGCCCAGTTGCAGTCCGATCAGCCAGTCCACCGCATAGCGCAACCCTGCCGGATAGGCCGCGGCGAGTTCGATGCGGCTGGTGGACATGAACCCGGTCTGCCGCGAACTCCACACCGCGGAGCCGCCCAACTGTCCGCGCAGCTTGGAGCCGCCGCCGGCAAACGCCAGACCGCCCTCGAACGCCAGGAAGCCCAGCACCTTGCCGGCGCTCGGGAACACCAGGTCGGGATCGGTCAGCGACCCCGGCTTGCCGAGCCAAGTCGCTGAGCACTGCGCCTCGACGTGGTCGCGGATCTCGGCAGACACGGCGGCCTTGTGGTCGCACAATTCGCCTTTGCCGACACCGGCCTTTTGCAACATCCATAGACTGCCACCGGCAAAGTCTGGCTCTGGCAAATCTCCCAGCCAGTCGGTGGCGCCGGCCGGCGTAGGCTTCTCGACGTCGATGGGACGGTCGGGCTTGCGCACCAGCTTGACAGCCAGCCACACCTTGCCGTTGAGCGTACCGACGGGCACGACGGTTCCCACCCAGTCGCGGCTGCGTTCGACGACTCCGGCGTCTTGGGTGCGACCATCGGGCCAGCGCCACGAGCGGGATACGTCACCGGTCTGGGCCACCTGCAGATTGCTGCCGTCGTCCACGCCGGTCAGGCCCGCTTCCGGCAACGCCTCGGCCGCAAGAGCGCGCACCTGATCGTGCGGCCGGTCGGGCAGTGGGCCCAGCCACACCACCGCCGAACTGCCGGACGGGGGCGGGGTCAGCGCAGTGCTGCCGGCCGGCGGCGGTAGAGAACTGCCTCCCGCGCTGCCACCACCGGCGCTGCCACCACTGCCAGGGGGCCGAGCCCCGCCGCTTGAAGGCGTGCCAGGAGGCGGTGGCCGGCTGCCCGGGCCCGTCGCCTGCGCGGTGACGGCAAGGAGAGGAACGACCAGAGCCCATGCCAAGACAAAGCGAACTGCCATCACCCCTCCCCAAAAGCCCACGAGATTCCGGCGTCGGTCAAGACACCGCGCCGGCCTACCGGCCACGGCAAGTTGCGCGGCCCGTGACCCACGGGCAGGTCGCACAACACGGGCACGCCGAGGGGGGCCAGCCGGTCGCGCAAGACATCGAGCGGCCCGTAGTCCAGGCCGTCGGGATCGGTGGCCGCCCCGTCCAGGAACTGGCCAAGAGCGATGCCAGCGCAGTCGTCGAGACATCCGGCCTGGGCCAGTTGGGTCAGCATTCGGTCCAACCTGTACGGTGCCTCGCCCACGTCTTCGAGCACCACGATGCAACCAGCGCCCTGCAGTTGCCACGGCGTGCCACACAGGCTCGCAAGCACGGTCAGGTTGCCGCCGACCACCGGACCGTCGCGGCGACCGGGTGGACCGCACAGGTGGCGACCCGGCAGCGGCACCGGTCGGCCGGCGAAAACCTCCCGCAGGGCCGACCTTGTCTCATGGTCCACCAACACCGGCGAGGACGAGCCGTGCGGCGGGGCAGGCGCCAGGCTCTGCACCACGGGTCCGTGGATGAGCGCGCCGCCGGGCGCCGTGGTCCAGCCAGCCTGCCAAAGCGCGGTGTGCAGCGCCGAGCCGTCCGAAAAGCCGATGAGCGGCCGAGCGACCATGCGCTCCCAGGGCAGGTGCGGCAGCAGGTGGGCACAGCCAAAGCCGCCGCGGGCGAGCCAGATGGCGTCGATGCCCGGGTCGGTGGCAGCCCACACCAGGTCCGCAAGGCGCTCGGCGGCCGTGCCGGCGTGGTAGCGGTCGGCGGCAAACAAGTTGGGGCCGAACACGGGCCGGTATCCCCAGGCGCGCAAAGTGTCGGCGCCGCCCAGCAGCCGCTCTTTGGAGAAGCGCCCAGCCGGGGCGATGACGGCCACGCGCGCGTCGCCGGGTAGCGTCAATCCGGGCATCTGGCCCTCGCGAGGCGCCACGGTACGGTGTCGCCCGGATAGCTGTGGAATTCGCCGGGCAGCCCCTGCGCCATGGTGCCGGACCACGGACGCACGAAGCCCGAGCGGGCCGGTTGGCTGGCGTCCAGCAGCGGTGCGAGTTCGGCGCAAGGCGTCGCCAGCCCCGGCAAGTCGATGGCCTCGCATGCCGGCCCCAGCCACACCCATGCGGGCGAAGGCGGACGCCCGGCGGCACAAGCAGCGCGGTACTCGTCGGTGCTGACGCGGTGCGACACCGGGCCAGCGCGTGTCCAGGCCCCGACCGGGACATCCATGACGACGTGGCGGCGTTCTCCCGGCTCGCGTTCTGGGGCGAGCAGCCACAGGTCGCCTGTCTCCTGCCCGAGTTCGCGGCGCAAGATGGCGTAGCCCTGGCCCTGCGCGTCGAGCGCGTCGGCACCGAACGGCGACCACAAGCACTGCAGCACACCAATCCCCAACGCCGCAAGCACCGCCAAGCCCAGCCATGGCCGCACGCGGTCGCTGGCCAGCTCGGCCATGCGGGGGGCAAACGCGATGACGACGACCCACGCCGCCGCCATCGGAGCCTGGTAGCGCACGGCGTCCGTCACGCACGCCACCACCAGCAGGCCGGCGATGCCGAGCGCCACCAGCCCCGCCAGCATCGCCGCCAGCGACCAACGCGCAACCGCCCGGCCGTGCACCAATCGCTGTGCGTACAGACCACCCAGCCCCGCCAGGGCCCCGGCTGTCGTCAGCGCCGCTGGTGCCCATGCGCGGTTCCACCACAGCTCATACAGCCAGAAACCGCGCGGCACGGGCAGCCATCCGGTGGCCGCGAGGCGGCTGCCGACCAATTCAGCCTGCCCGGCCATTCGCCACGCGACAAGGCCGGCGACCAAGCCGAACCCGGCCGCCAGAGCCAGCAGGTTGTTGCCGGAGGGGAGGGCCGCACGCAGGCCTGCGGCAGATTGGGGCTGAGCCGAATGATGTTGCGGGGTTGAACGATCCCCCCCTTCATTCAAGTGTGCGAAATTGCTGGAAGTGCTCGGCTTCCCGCTCGGCCGCAGCACTGCGAGCGCACCGGGATTCGGGAACGTTCCATCATTTCGGGCAGTTGAACGATCCCCCCCTTCATTCAAGTCCCCGAAATTACTAGAAACGTCGATCTGCCGTGGTGAAGGCGGAGGCGGCTCAGCGCCAGGATGCAGGATTTCTCCGTCATTCCAGACAGTTGAATGATCCCCCCCTCTGTTCAAGTCCCTGAAAACACGAGAACTGGTGGCGCCGTGCGGCCGAATCGACAGGGCCCAGGCACACAGACCCGCGCCCACAGCGAACACGGGCCCCAGCGGGTGCCCCGAGGCGAGCAAGCCCAGCGCGGCCAACACGCCCACGGTGTCCCAGCGCCCAGAGCGCGCCTCATAGGGCGGCGACGCCAGCCACAAGGCCGCGGCCACCAGGAACTGCGCGACCACCAGCGTGCTCTCGCTGTTGCCGACGCGCACCGCGAGCGGGGACCACACCATCAGCGCCCCGGCGGCCAGCGCCGGCAACCAACGGGTTGTCGCCCGTCGCGCTGCGAGCACGGCGAGTACGGTGGCCAGCGCCCCCAGAGCCGCGGCCCACCGACCCAGTGCCTCGTGGTCGTTGCCCCACAGGGGCGCGGTCCAGCGCTGCAGTTGCCACCAGGCCGGACCGTACTCTGTCAGAAGGCGGTGCGCGCCAGTGTCTGCCCCCGGCAGCCCAAGACCCACGGCGATTTCGAGCCACGCATGGTCATCGGCGTGCAGTGGCGTGAACGGCGCAGCCCGACGCGCGGCGGCCGCCACGACGAGCAGCACGCCGCCAAACACCAGCGCGCTCCACGTGCGCGGTCGGCGCAGGGCCTTGGCCACCATTGCCGCCGCGAGCACGACCCACAGGCCCGCCGTCAGATAGCCGAGCGGCGTCGCGAATTCGGGCGCGGGCCCGGCCGGAGCCGCAGAAGCTGCGGTCACCGTCGTCGGTCCAGACGTAGCGTGGCGAAAGAAGCTGCCGTCGTCGTTGCGCGCGATGGCGGCGGCCACCAGATCCGTGGCCAGGCCGAGTCTATCCGGTGCTGAAGGGGCCTGGACCGAAAAGGCCTTTGGGCCGCCGGCCAGGGCAGGGCGCAAGGTCACCGTCGCCGATTGCCCCGCAGCGTCTCGCAAATCGACTGCGACGCTATCCGCGCCGATGCGCACGTTGTCCAGCACGACGCCCGTGTCGGCCACGGGTTGGCCGTCGCGAAACGGCGCCAGCAGTCGCAGGACGTCGGCCTCGCGGCCGCGGGCAATCACGAGGCTGGGCATCTCGCCCTACGGCGCGGCGTCGACCGGCGGCGGCAGCGGTTCCAACAACAGCAGCCCGGCCGGCGCGAAGTACACGCCGTCGGCACTGGCGCTCGCGAAGCCACCCTGCGCGGCGATCTGCTGGCCGACCTTCCAGCCGCGGCGGTCGAGGTCGCGTTCGCCGCCCACCAGTAGGCGCCGGCCAGTGCCCTTTTCCTCGTCCGACAGGTACAAGTGCGGCGCGGGTTTGCAGGCTTGTTCGGTCAACGGGCATGCGTTCAGTGCCGCCACGTAGCCGCGGACTTGCAGCGACGGCGGCAGCGTCTTGCGGTCGGTCGCCAGCAGCCCGTGCACAGACCATGCGCCGTCGGGATACTTGTCTGGCACCAGCGGCGGCGACAAGTCGGGAACGCCGGGCAGGTCGGCCTTGCCCGGCTTGGGCGTGCGCTTGGCGTGGGCCGGCGGGTCGGGCACGCCGCAGCCGAGCGCCGCCATGCACACCACAACGGCGGTCGAATGCAAGAGCGTCTGCGCGTTCATTTGCTGAGCACCGGAATGCGGCCGGGCAGCGACACGATCATCAGCGCATCGGGCACCACGAACACATCGACGCCGCCCAACGGAACCGCCTTGTCGCCTACCCACGCCGCGGCGCTGATGCGATTGGGCCCCGGCTTGATGTCCACCGCCGCGAACCGCCCCAGGGTGTCGGTCGCCGTATTGGTCTTGACCGGCACCGTGTTGTCTTCGTTGTTGTTGAAGAACGCCAAGCCCTTGGGCAGGACGCCGAGGCCGACCTTGGCGTTGTGGATGGCCCAGCCGCCGCGGCCGCCCGCCTTGCCGCAGTCGCGGATGCGACCGCCGATGACGCCGTTGCCGAGCGGGATGTCCTGGATGCCGATGGTGTTGGGCACCAGCGTCCATTGGCCCTCGCCGACGATGGTCGGGTTGGTGCGGTAGGTGTCCTTGTCCACGTATTTGGTTGGCTGGGTGGCCGCTCCCTTCTTGTCGAGGTGGTCGGCAAAAAGCACCACGTCCCAGTAGTAGCTGTCGTGCCACTTGTCCTTGGGGTCTTTGCCGTGGACGCGAATCACCAGCCTGGTGTTGGTCGGCACGCCTTCGATGGCGTAGAGGCCGTGGGTCTTGACGCAGTAGCGCGGTCCATTGCTCTGCTTGCTGCGGCATTCGTAGCCCGACGGGCATTCCAGGTGCGCCTCGCAGCCGTCGTCGGGCTTCTTGCTCTGCGCGAGGTCCAGGCCCAACTCCTTGGCCTTGTCGGGATCGACGCTGACGGAGGTGGCGACGGGCTTGCCGACCTTGTCGGTTTGGTAGCAGGCCGCCCGCTCGTCATCGTCTTGCACGCTTGCGCACGCCTCGGGCTTGAAGTCCGCGAGCTTGAACACCGCGACCTCAACGTTCTGGGTCAGCGGACCGCCGCCAAACCGGTCGACGCGGCCCCAGATGGTCGCCGCGGCGGGGCCTGTCGCGGAATTGGCCAGGACCTCCAGCGACTTGTCCACGCAGCCGAGTTCCAGCGGTTCTTCAGTCGGCAGGTAGTCTTTGAGCGGGTCGGTCACCACGGCCTTTTCGCCCGCGGTCGGCGCCACCACGCAGACCCCGGCCGAGCACAGCTTGCCGCCGGGGCATGCCTTGGCCGCGTCGCACACCGGTACAAAGGGCTTGATGGCTACGCCGCCCGAACCCGAGTCCGCGCCATCCGCGGCTGTGGCCCCATCTGCAGCGTTTGCCGCGTCGACCGCGGACGCAGGCTTTGCGGTCGAACCACACGCACCAAGGCAGGCCGCGGCGAACGCGAACGCGCAAACGAGGCGAAAACCGGCAGGGAACATGGCGACCCGGGAGCGGCGCGGGGCCGCGGGGCCGTGAGGATAGCGGGGTTGGCGGGGGGCGGCAACAGGGTCCCCCCTTTGTCCAGGTCCGCGCGAGGTCGGGTTCTTGGCTCGACCGGCCGACCGCCTCTTCGGCCTCGCAGCGAACGTGATCTGGCCACACCGTCTGAGAGTCGTGATGCTGCCCGGACCGTTTGCCTGTCCCTGTGCCGAGCCGGCGCCGCCGTGGGAGACTTCCGCCACTGGCGGTCGGACGCCGCCTGGGCCTGACGGCCGAGCGGGGCACGGTCCAGCGCAGCGATGCGGGGCATTGCCGCATCGGGGTGTTCCTGCGAATGGCCTCTGGTACCACGGACAGTGCGACCGCGCGGAGGTCTCAGGGTCAGCCGGCTGCGCCGGACATGTCCCGGCGCAAGCACAGGCCCTGCGTCGCATGTGGGCGTTCGCACGAGGGATTTGATCAGGCCCTGACCCTGCACCTGTTTCTGTCCCTGTCCGGCGCCACAGTCGGGGACCACCGCTATCGCCGGTTCGGCGCCGGCTGACCCCGAGAGCCAGGCAAGACCCAGTCCTGCGTCGAAACGGTGACGCCGCCGCAATCGGGGATCTACGGGGGGATGGCCTCTGGTACCACGGACAGTGCGACCGCGCGGAGCCCTCAGGGGTCAGCCGGTTGCGCCGGAAAGGCGCAGGCGCAGGCAGACGGACAGCCTCGGACGTGGGTGTGAATGCCACGCGGCCGGCCCATCCACCCTTGCGCACCGACGGCAAACGCCGTCCAATACCCTTCTCCGGCCATCGCCGGCAGGTCCGCCTATGAAATCGCTCGCACCGCTCGTCGCCGTACTGGTCGCACCGGCCTGCCTCGGCGCCACCGCCACCTTGCAACCGACGGCCGAACTGCCCGTGACCAAGGTCGTCCTCTACCAGAATGGCGTCGGCTACTTCGAACGCCGCGGCACCGTGGTCGGCAAGGACCTGGAACTGCGGGTGCGGCCCGACCAGATCAACGACGTGCTCAAGAGCCTGACGGTGCTCGACCTGTCTGGCAGCGTCGCCAGTTCGGTCAGTTTGCCCGTCGAGCGCTCGGGCGACGAGGTGGCGATGCACCTGCCCCCCGAAGTGCGCTCGGCGCAGGGGATGATGGCGTTGTTGTCGGTCTTGCGCGGCGCCCAGGTCGAGGTGCATGGCCAGCATGGCCGGCAGATCGGCCGCGTGGTCGGCGTCGAGCGCAGCGGAACCCCCGACGGCGACGGCAAACTGGTCGAAACACCGGTGCTGACGCTGCTGGCCGCCGACGACAGCGTGGTCAAGACGCCCGTGGCAGGCATCGACAAGGTGGTCATCGGCGACAAGACCCTGGCGGTGGGCTTGCAGCAGTCGATGGACATCGCCCGGCGCGACGGCGCCTGGAAGCCGGCGAGCGTGCAGGTGCGCCTGGCCGACGACGGCAGCCACGATCTTCTGGTCTCGTACATCCACGAGGTGCCGGTGTGGCGGCCGGCGTATCGGGCGTGGGTCGAGGCCGGCAAGGGCGTGACCTTGCAGGGCTGGGCCATCGTCGACAACGTGTCGGGCGAGGCCTGGAAGGATGTGGACCTGACGTTGGTGGTCGGCTCGCCGCTGTCGTTTCGCTACAACCTGCATACGCCGCATCGCGTGCCGCGGCCGGACCTGTCGAGCCGCCTTCCACAGATGGCCGAGGCGCCGCCCGAGCCGGACGTGGGCTACGAAGAAGCGCCCGCGCCCCCGCCGTCGGTGGAGGCCGAGAAGGGCTATGGTGGGCCGGCAGCGGGAGGGGGAGCGCCGCGGCCCTCCGCACGGATGCGACCCAGCCCCAAAGCCGACAAGAAGGCGAAGATGGCCGAGTCGGCCGCCGACGAAGGGGGCGAGTATGTCGAGCGGCAGCGCGTCCAGCAGGAATCGAACCGCCGCGACGCCGCGATTCGCCAGGCCCAGGCGCTCGTCACCGGTCGCGAAGTCGGCGCGCTCTACACCTACCGCGCGCAGAAGCCGGTGACGGTGCCCGACCGCTCGGCGGCGCTCATCAACATCGTGTCGCGCAAGGCCGATGGCCAAGAGGTGTTCCTGTTCCGCGAGCCCGGCAGCGGCCAGCAGCCGTATCGCGCGGTGCTGCTGCGCAATGGCAAGGAGTCGTCGCTGGAAGGCGGGCCGATCACGCTCTACGTCGACGGCACCTTTGCCGGCGAGGGCTACATCGGCCGCGTCGGCAAGGACGAAACGACCTTCATCCCGTACGCCCGCGAGTCGGGGTTTGCGCTGAACCAGCGCTACGACGAAACCGTCTCGGATCGCCGCGTCGCCAAGATCCACGGCGGCCGCGTCTGGCTGCAGGCCAAGCGCGTCTACACCCGCACCGTCGCGGTCGAGAGCAACCGCGACCAGCCGAGCCAGTGCTACGTCAAGCTGCAGCGCACCGGTGGCACCGAACTGGTCGATCCCCCCAAGGACCTCGTCAAGGCAGGCGGCGAGGTGTTCGTGCCGGTCGCGGTGCCCGCCAAGGGCAAGGGCGAGGTCAAGATCGTCGAGTCGACGCCCATTTCGTCGGTCGAGGCCGGGCTCACCCCCGCAGCCATCGACGGGCTGAAATACTGGCTGACCAACGCCAAGCCCGACGAGGCGCTGGCCGGGCCCATTCGGGAGGCCCTGGCGGTGCAAGACGAAATCAGCAAGCACGATCAGCGCATCTACGAGTTGCAGCAGCAGCGCAGCACCCTCGACCAGGAGCAGCAGCGCATCCAGAGCAACCTCGACGCCTTGCCGCAGGGCGCGGTCGCTGCGGATCTGCGCAAGAAGCTCGTAGGCCAATTGGACGACGCGAGCAGGAAAGCCGCCGACGTCGCCAAGCACATTGTCGAGGCGCAGGTCAAGATTGCGGCGCTGCGCGAGAAACTGCGGGTGCTGCTGGCCGGGGTGGAGTTGAATTAGGGACTGGAAAACAATAAGTCGATCACTCTCACATCAGGACGGAGCCGCGAGTCGGACCCTTGGTCCGCGAGCTGGCGACCCACTGAGCAAGCAAACGGGCCCAAGAAATGATTGAGTAAATCA